>JACVRN010000192.1 GCA_014534425.1 Pyrinomonadaceae bacterium | reverse complement strand
CGTCTGAGCAGAGCAGAAAGGCTGTCCCGTCCTCGACTTCTATGGTCTTCAAGTCGACTTCCACGTCCGTCTCTGCTCCGAGCGCGCGGCTGATGACGTTGCGGCTCGGATGGTTAGCGGCCTGCTCGCGCGTCATGCGCCCGGCCCGCACCTCTTCTTCGACCACGGAATGGTCTGCGGTCTCACGATGCAGCTTTCCGTCGGGCGTCAGGCGATAGAGGCGAGAGTCGCCTACGTGGCCTATGGTGGCGACGCGCCCGTCCAGATGGAGCGCGACAATCGTGGTCGCCATCATGGAGAGCTTAGGGTGCTCGCGCGACATGCTGTGGATAGAAGCGTTGGCGCGCTGGATGGCTATTTCCAGAAGGTCTTCGACATCCGCGCCCGGCTCTATGTGGCGAAAGGCTTCGTCCAGGACTTCCATGGCCGTTTGCGAAGCGACCTCACCGGCCTGCGCGCCGCCGACTCCGTCCGCGACGGCAAAGATACGACGCTCCGGGTCGGAGAGATATGAGTCTTCGTTGAGCGGGCGCTTTTTACTCAAGCCCCTGTCGCTGACTACTGCTGCGCTTAATTTGATAGCGCCGTTGTTTGACTGTTCTCTCATTGAACTGCCTCTGGAATTGAGGGGTCTCTTCTGGCTTGCTGGCGCACGGTACGGGCTGCGACGATTGTGTCACGCGCGTTCAGGTGCGAGAAAGCCATCAGCATTCCCAGCATGGCAAAGCTTGTCATTAAACTGAAGCCGCCGTGGCTGACAAAGGGCAGCGTGATGCCCGTCATAGGCAGCGCTCTGGTGATGCCGCCTATGTTGACGAGCGCCTGAAAGCCTATGAAGGCCGTCAGCCCGGCAGAAGAGAGCTTCGTGAACATATCCCTTGATTCGATGGAAGTGCGTACGCCCGCGCATACGAAAACGATGAGCGCCAGGATGACGATTGCGCCACCCGCAAGGCCAAGCTCTTCGCTGATGGCCGCGTAAATGTAGTCCGAGTCGGCAATCGGAATCAATTCCGAAAACCCCAGGCCGATGCCGCGCCCTGTCGTTCCGCCGGAAGCCACGCCGAAGATAGCCTGCGCGGGCTGAAAAGCAAGATCATCGAACCACACGTCGCGGTTAAATTTCTGTGCGTCGAAGCTCTTCTCCATTATCTCGCGCTGGCCCGACTTGTCCCACTTCTCGCGCTCCTTGGCAAGCGCGCGGTCGTACTTATCCTTCCACCAGGGCGTGTCCGGCGAAGGCGGCGTGAATCCGTCAAGCCATAGATGGAAGCGCTGCTGGATGCGGTCAGGAAGAACGGCCTTGACGGGACGCGCCACGGCTGGAAGGAGCGGAACCTTCTCTTGTATATCGCGCGGCAGAGCGCCAACGACTAGAATGCCTGCGACCAGGGCGACAGAGCCTACGAAGAGAATCAACTGCGGCCAGCGACGCACGGCCACAAGATAAAGGGTTGCGTAAGCGCCGCTAAAGACTAGCATCTGCCCGAAATCTTTGAGGACGAAGAAGGGAAGAAAAGGCAGCACAGCCATGACGACGAGCGGGACAACGTCCTGCGCTCGCGGCAGTCCCCAGTAAGTGCGCGCGAGGTCTTTGTAGCGCGCAGTCAAAATCCCTGCGAAGCCCAGAAGGAAGGGAATCTTCGAAGGCTCCCAGGGCGTCATGTTCTCGACTTTACCTGCCTGGGAAGTGACGACCGCGCCTGCGAGCGGAATCAAAGTCACAAGGACTATGAGAAAGCTGTGGCGCTGAATCCAGAGCAGCACGCGGTCTTTCGTGCAGAGCCAGAAGGAGAGCGCAAAGAGCATGAACGAGATGAGCGGAATCCAGGTTGTTCCGGCAGTCAGCGCGTCCCCGATTGTGTACGGGGACTTCTTCGCGTTGGCTTCGTCAATTGGGATGGCCTGCGGCGGCGTAGCCGGAAGGCCCATCATCTGCTTCTTGTCCGCAGTGTAGGTCTCTTGTATGAAGCGCTCGCGCATGACGCCCGTCTTCTCTTCGCGCGCCGCCTCTTTCTTCCCGCGCGGCGCGTTGTATTCCGGGTCGCTGTAGAGGCGATACTGAACCAGGAGTCCCACGGAGAAGAGAAGTATGGCCGTGGTAAAGAGCGTCCAGTTGCCTACGAAACGCATGACGCGCGTGAGCCAGAAGACCAGAATGGTAATCGGCACAAAGAGCAGCAGGTCGCGCACGCCGCTCACCCAGGAGGTTTCGTAGCCGCGAATCAGTCCGGCGCGATGAATGGCGTAATAGCCGACAATCTCGAAGCCTATGATGATGAAGAGCGCGACGAGATGCGATGAAGCCCTGTTTTTCATAACTTAAAATTCAATCAAAATTAATCAGGCCAGCATTGACCTTTACTACAATTACTGCCTTCGCCTGTTTTCGGCCTGCATGCTCGGCGTGGTGTTGGCGGGCGCGCCGCCTAAGAGTCCGAGCGCCTTTGCTCTTATGACTAATTGCGCGGCGATGGGCGCGGCGTACTTGCCGCCGTAAACGCCCGTCTCGCCTATGCGCCCTTCGACCACGACGGCTATGACAAGTTGCGGGTTCTCAATCGGAGCGACGCACAGGTACCAGGCGTCTATGCGTGGCTGGTCTGCGATGATGAGTTCTTCGTACTGGCGTATGACCGCGCCGGTCTTTGGGTCTTTCTGCTGCACAATCCTAGTCCTAGGCGCGCCTGTCTTCGGGTCATACTCTGGAATATTCTTTTGAGCCGTTCCGGTCTTGCCGCCTGTGTTGATGCCTGCGGCCTTGGCGGGCGCAAGAGCGCGCGTGCCGGTTCCGCCCTCGTTGACCGACTGCATAATCTTTCGCATCTCCGCAGCCATCTGCGGCGTGACGACTTGATTGTAGACTTCGGGCGCGCGGTCTTCCTCAATCTTGGGCTTCATCAGCTTGCCTTCCATGTTGGCGATGGTCGCCGCAAAGAGCGCCATCTGGAAAGGCGTCTGCTGTCCGGCGTAGCCCTGCCCGAAGCCTTCGAGCGCAAGGTCGTAGCGCCGCATCTTCGGGTTAGTCACAAGCCACGCCTGCGACGGCGCGATAGCGCGCTTGATGGCCTGAGTGCTGGCGTTCCAAATCTCAGGCTCCGGCCTGCCCTGGCCTTCGCCCGACGTTCCGTTGTAAGTGCCGAGGCCCGTCAACTGTCCCGCCCGCTTCATGGCATCTGCGCCGATGGTGACGGCCATGTTGGCGAAGTACTGGTTGCTGGAATGCTGGTAAGCCTGAAGGATGCCAATGGTGCCGCAGGCTTCGCACGAGCCGTTGTCGTCCGTGATGGGACGCGCGCCAGGCTCCGCCACGTAGCCGCCGCCCGTCGCCGTGTATTGATGATCCTGCTGTCCGGCAAGGAAGGCGGCAATCATCGTGAAAGTCTTGAAGGTCGAACCCGGCACGTAGTAAGCGTTGAGCACGCGGCTCAGGAGCGGGTTCTCTCGCTTGTCTGCATTGAGCCTCGCCCACATGGCTTCGTCCTGCACCTCTTTCAAGCTGAAAGACGGATTGCTGTAGAGAGCAAGCACCGCGCCCGTCTGTGGATTGATAGCGACGATTGCGCCGTTGCGTCCAGACTTGGTTAGCTCTTCCGCTACGGCCTTCTGAAAGTCTCTGTCAATCGTGAGCTTCACGTCCTGCACGGCGTCCTGCGTGACGCGCTTGCCTTCCACGACCTCTATGGCTTCCGGCACGACGGAGCTTTGAATGCCGAAGAGTGCGCGCTCAAGCCCTGGGTCTCCCAGGTCAGAGCCGAACAGGTGCGCCATCTCTTTGTCCATTGGATAAACGCGCTCAATCTGGTTGCCGTTCTTCTTGTAGTAGGCCAGCGCGCGGTCTAGTTTCCCCGTGCGGTCAAGAATCCAGCCGCGCAGTGTCGATTCCGAGAGGCGACGGTTACGCATGTCGCGGTAGCGCGCCTCCTGAAAGCGCTCGTTCTCTGCCGCAGCGTACTTGGCCCAGTAGACGTGCAGGCCGAAGACGCCGAGCGCCATCAAGATGAAGAGTATGCGAAGCGCGCGAAGGCCGCGATTGGTCGCAGTAGAGCCTAATTTGCGCCGCACCTCTTCGGGCAAATGCTCCGGCGCAATCGCTGCCAGGGCCGAGCGCCGCCTGCGATTTCTGATGAGCGAGATGAGCAGCAACAGAATCATGAGCGAAAGGCCGCCCATGTAGACCAGACTCAAAAGCGCAGGCTCTTTTTCCGGTACGGGAATATTCTGCGCCGCCGCTTTAGTAGCCGCTTGCTGTAAAAGTAGAATCGCGTACATTTTTATTCTCTGCGAAAACGAACCTCTATATTGCCGAAGCCCACCACGTCGCCTTCCTCTATCTGACGCGCTTCGCCGTAGGCTATGCGGCGACCGTTGATATAAGTGCCGTTGGTCGAACCCGTATCCGCGACCATCAGCGTCCCTTCACGATTCATGACGAGCGCGGCGTGAATCTTGGAGACGCTCTTGTCGTTTAAGTGAAGGTCGTTGTCCGAGCCGCGCCCAACGCTGATGCGCCGACCGCCGGGCCTGAAGGAGAGAACCTTTTCGCGCGCCCCGTCCGGCATGGTCGCGCGAGCGATGATGTTAACGTCGTGAAGCTTTATCGCGCCCTTAGGGATGTCAACCTTTCCAAGCTCGGCTGCACGGCGGCGCTCTTCGTCGGCCTGACGAAGCTCTTCTTCAAACTCTCCGAAGGTAGGGTCGACCGCGATGCCTGTGATGAAGATGTCTACTTCGGTCTCAATGTCTACGGGCGCGAGCGTGCGGTAGCGATGGTCGTTGATGTGGTCAATGGCTGCGGCCAGGACTTCGTGCTCAAGCGCCTCTATGACTTCGGGCGCGGCTTCGGAGTGCGTGCCCCACTCTATCTTGAGCTTGAGGTGATGCGGAGCAATCTGTCCCTTGGCACCTTCGTCGCGCACGCGCTCGTCAATCAGGTGCTTCATGCGCTCAAGCAGCATGTTGGTGGTCAGCCCGCTCTTGGTCTCTACCTCGCGGCCAAGGCCACGGTCTACGGCTGCGCCCATGCCTTCCAGGAGTCTTCGCAGAAGGCGCTCGGGCAAAGCTCCTTCGGGCTTCTTTTTCTTCTCTTCCTTCTTATCGTTCTTCGCCGAGGCTTTGGTCATAAGTTAAATGGGCCGCACGAAAATTTAATTTGCACATCAAGACCGCGCACATACCGCAACGAGCGCCAGCCGGGGGAGAATTAAAAAGCTGAATATTTACTCCCGGCCATTCTAGCCGAAACAGGTTGCCGTAGAGAAGCAGAAACAGGGGATGGGAGATAGGGGTTGGCGATAGTGAAAAGAAAATCTATTTGTCTTTCTTTTACCATCCCCAACCCCCCATCCTCTGTCTGGCGGCTTCGTAAAGGATGATTCCGGT
>JACVRN010000117.1 GCA_014534425.1 Pyrinomonadaceae bacterium | reverse complement strand
GCGGCGAATGCGAGTTGCAGGAGATGGCCTTCGACTGGGGGGGCTTGGAGGAGCGCTTTACGGAGCGCAAGAATTATCACCCGGAAAAATATCTCTCGCCGATAGTCGCCAACGACCCGCAACGCTGCAATCTCTGTAAACGCTGCACGCGAGTCTGCGACGAGTGGATGGGCGAGGATGCGATTGAAGCCGGAGGTCGCGGCGCGCACACGGTCATAGGCACTTACGGCGGCTGGCTCAACTGCTCGCAGTGCGGCAACTGCATAGAGGTCTGCCCAACGGGTACGCTGCTCGATGCCACGTATCGCAATCAGGCAAGACCTTGGGAGCTTGACCAGAGGGTTTCCACCTGCACGTTCTGCTCGGATGGCTGCGAGGTCTCACTGGGTTCGCGCGGCGGAGAGTTGATGCGCGTAGTTGCGCGCGACCGCTACGTCAACGGCCACAACGGCGAGTTCCTCTGCATCAAGGGGCGCTTTGCTCATCCATTCGTCAATCACGAAGAGCGGCTTCGCACGCCCATGATTCGTTATCGAAAGGGCGGACGGCTCGTGCCCGCGACCTGGGACGACGCGCTAGAGTTCGTCGTCAGGAAATTGCAGTCGGTCAAAGAAGAGCACGGCGCATCTTCGATAGGAGTTGTGGGAAGCCCGCGCATCTCTAATGAATCCAACTACGCGCTCCTGCGCTTTGCGCGCGAGGTTATAGGCACGGAGAATTACACAGCGACCGATGCCTTCTCGCTCGTTCCCTTCTTCAAAAATTTGAGCGGGCCGCTCGCCACCACAAAAGACATACGCTATGCGAAGACGATTCTTCTCATAGGCGGCGAGCCTGAAGAGTTGCAGCCCCTGACGGGCAAGCAGATTCGGCAGGCCGTCAGAAACGGCGGCGCACAGCTTCTCATCATCAACAGCCGCCAGATTCGCTTGAAGCAGCAGGCCGCGAAGTTCCTGCACATACGGCCTGGAACCGAAGACGCTGCCGTCTTGGCGATTGCAGATCAGGCACAGAACGCTCTGGCCGCGCGTAAGCTTGGCGTCGAAGAGATTGATTTGATAGAGATGCGCCGCGTGCTCACGGGAACGGAAGGCGACCTTGTAATAATGTTCGGCGGCGAGGTGAGCGCGGATGCTCAAAGCGTCATAGCTCAGTGGGCGCAGACCTTCGGGCGCGAATCTCGTCGCGTTCTTCTGCGCCCCCTGGCGATTTACAACAACAGCGTCGGCTGTCACGACGTAGGCTTGATGAACGGCGCTATGACTGCCGCGAGCATGCTGGATGCTGCGGGAGATTCCATTCGAGCCATGTATGTCGCGGGCAGCTTTCTTCCCGCGCATCTAGATGGCCGCGAAGACGCGCTCTCGCGCTTGGACTTTCTGGTGGTGCAGGAGCTTTTCGAGACGGAGACGACGCGCCACGCGGACGTTGTGCTGCCCGCCGCTTCCGCCTATGAATCGGATGGAACCTTCACGAACAACTGCGGCTTTGTGCAGCGCCTTCGCCAGAGCATACAGCCCGTTCATCAAGCTAAACAGGACTGGATGATAACGGCCCAGTTGGCGCGCTCCCTTGGCGCGGACTTCGGCTGGCAGATGTCCGCCAGCGCAGTCTTCAAAGAACTGGCCGAGCAGGTTCCGGCTTACGCCGGGCTGCGCTACCCGCTCTTGAAAGACGAAACGAAGCCTGTGCAGGCTAAGCATGCTGTGGCGGAAAAGCTTGACCTGTCGCAGGAGCTTGGGCGTATTCGCGCCGTCGTGGAAGGCATGAGCGAGACTGCGGAGAAGATTACGGGAACGCCGCCTGTGGGGCATGAACTGTTTAAGCTGGGGACGCTGACTCGAAGGACGCCGCAGTTTCATCTGCTGGCGGCGGGGAACCCTGAGCCGCCGAGCTTGCTGATTTCGCCGCTCTACCAGATTACGATTGACCCCGGCTTGCAGCGCCGCACGCAAGCGGTCGCCGGAGACTGAAATCCGAAATCGTTATGGAAACTATCACGCAGGTAGCTTTGCAGTTCTTGGCGATAACGGTGGCGTTTACGGTCGTGCTGATGATCGTAGCCTACACAGTGCTGGCCGAGCGTCGCGTTCTTGGATTCATACAGGGACGCCTGGGGCCGAATCGCGTTGGCCCCTTCGGCCTCTTCCAGCCCTTCGCAGACCTCCTGAAGTTCATCCTTAAAGAAGAGATTGTCCCGGATAAGTCCACCAAGTTCGTCTACTTTCTGGCCCCCATGATAGCCATCATAGCGGCGCTGATGCCCATGATTGTCTACCCGTTCGGGCCTGCCATTAACCTGCCCTTCATAGGCAGCATCACCCTGGTCATAGCTCGCTTTGACGTTGCGCTCCTGTACGTGCTCGGCATCACTTCCGTAGGCGTTTACGGCATCATGCTGGCCGGTTGGTCTTCAAATAGCAAGTACAGCCTGATGGGCGGCCTACGCTCTTCGGCTCAGCTTATTTCGTATGAGTTGTCTCTGGGGTTGTCGCTCATCGGCGTGATTCTGGTTTCGGGTACGCTAGACCTTTACAGCATAGTTGAGCAGCAGGGCGGCTACTGGTTTTACGTCATCCCTCGCTGGAACATCTTTCCGCAGATTATAGGTTTCATCATCTACCTGATTTCGGCAATCGCGGAGACCAACCGCGTGCCTTTCGACTTGCCGGAAGCCGAGACGGAACTCGTGGCGGGCTTTCATACTGAATACTCGGCGCTGAAATTCGCGCTCTTCTTCATGGCCGAGTACGTCAACATGTTCACGGTATCCATGCTGGCGACGACGCTTTTCCTGGGCGGCTGGCAGGGGCCGGGCGTGGCGCAGTTCCCCATCCTGGGCGTCTTCTGGTTTCTCATTAAGGTCGCGTTCTTTCTGTTTCTGTATATCTGGCTGCGCGGCACGCTCCCGCGCTTTCGTTTCGACCAACTAATGAACTTTGGTTGGAAGTTCCTGCTGCCCGTAGCCATCCTGAATATTTTCCTGACGGCAACGGCTGTGTTCATCGGAACGATTTATGGTTGGTGGTAAAGAACAGTTTTCAGTAATCAGTTTTTAGTTTTCAGCAAGAAGAAAAACTGCTTTGAGATAATGACAGCGATTCTCTTTCTTCTGTTCGGTGGGCTGGCTTTGGGTTGCGCTATTTCGATGGTGGCGCAGCGCAATCCGCTCTACAGCGCTATCTCTTTAATAGGCGTCTTCATTGCGCTCGCCTGCCTGTATCTGACGCTGGCCGCGCCGTTCATCGCCGCCGTGCAGGTCATAGTCTACGCGGGCGCTATCATGGTGCTAGTTGTCTTCGTCATCATGCTTCTGAACGTGGAAGAGGAGGAGCGCAGGCCGCTTCGCATGCGCTATCTGATTCCTGCCGCCATAGCTCTGGCCGCAGTCCTCGTCGCCGAAGCCTCTTTCATACTCTTCTACGTGCAGACGAATCCGGCCACGCCGCGCACGCCCTACAATTCCGATGTGGGACTCACCGCGCAGATAGGCTCAGGGCTGTTCACAACCTATCTTCTGCCCTTCGAGATTACTTCTATACTTCTGCTGATGGCGATTGTCGGCGCGATGAGCCTCGCGCGGCGCGGCCAATTCCTGTCGCCGGGAGCGCGCGTCATTCCGGGCACGCAAGTTCTGCCTATGGATGTGGTAGAGCCTGACAGGGTGGGCGATGCTACAGAGGTTGAGACGGACACTACGGACGAGGCTGCGAGGCTTCTTGGCTACGGCGACGTGCTGAGGAAACGAGGCGACGAGGATTAAAGGGAATGGTTTATGACTGAGCTTGCGATTAATTTTCCGTTCGCGCTACAGGGAGCGCCCGCGCCGCAGGTGCAGGGCATAGACCTTTCGTGGTATCTGGCGCTCTCGGCTGTGCTGTTCACCATAGGAGTGGTCGGCGTCATCATCAAGCGCAACGTGATTTCCATGTTCATGTGCATAGAGTTGATGCTCAACGCCGTGAACCTGACGTTCGTGGCATTTGCCAGCTACTTCCGAGACGTGACCGGACAACTCTTCGTCTTCATAGTCATGACGGTCGCGGCGGCGGAAGCGGCAGTCGGGCTTGGCATCATCATAGCCATCTTCCGCAACCGCGAATCGCTGGACGTGGACGACGCGAACATTTTGAAATTGTGAACAAGCGGTCAGCCTTCAGCTATCAGCAAAAGCGTTGAAACCGAATGCTGATAGCTGAAGGCTGATAGCTGAATGCTTACCATGCTTCGTTACATCATCTTTGCCCCGCTTGCCGGTGCGGCCATTAATTGGCTGTTGGGCCGTCGCGCGCGTAGTGAATTGTTTGTGGGCCTGGTTGCCTGCGGCGCTGTGGCGGTGTCAACGGTTGTAGCCTTTTACGCGGCCTTTATGCACGGCGGCGCGCTTCACTTGGGAGAAGCGGGCAACTCTACAGCGCCCGTGTTCGACCACCTGTGGACGTGGATTCAGGTGGGCAATTTCCGCGCGGACTTCGGCTTGGCGATGGATAGATTAAGCGGAATCTATACGCTCTTTATCACCTTCGTAGGTCTGCTGATTCACATTTTCGCCACGGGCTACATGCACGGCGACCGTGGGTTCTATCGCTTCTTCGCATACCTGAACCTCTTCATGTTCTCGATGCTGACGCTCGTCCTGGCGGACAATTTTCTGCTCATGTTCGTCGGGTGGGAAGGCGTGGGTCTCTGCTCTTATCTTTTAATTGGCTACTACACTGATAGGCGTGAGGCGGGCGATGCCGCGAAGAAGGCTTTCGTCATGAACCGCATTGGCGACTGGGGCGTGGTCATTGGCGTCATGCTCATCTTCTTTCTCACAGGCTCCATCAGCTTCTTCGATAAGACCGTGGGCGGGGCTGAAGTTTATAGCGCGCTGGCTCGCATTGCCGCTATGGCTCCAGAGGCTTTCACGGCTCAATCAATCATAGCGGGCGGCATCACTTCAGCCGCCGTGCTGCTCTTCATAGGCGCGACGGGTAAGTCCGCGCAGATACCGCTCTACGTGTGGCTGCCCGACGCTATGGCGGGGCCTACGCCCGTCTCCGCTCTGATTCACGCGGCCACTATGGTCACGGCTGGCGTTTACATGGTCGTGCGCTGCTCTGCCATCTACACGCACGCGCCCACCGCCATGTTCATCATAGCCATCATAGGCGCGGCCACAGCCATCTTCGCCGCCACCATAGGCATCGCGCAGAACGACATCAAGAAGGTCTTGGCTTATTCAACAGTCTCGCAGCTTGGCTATATGTTTCTGGCCTGCGGCGTGGGAGCGTTCGTCGCGGCCATCTTTCACGTCATGACGCACGCCTTCTTCAAGGCGCTTCTCTTCCTCGGCTCAGGCAGCGTGATTCACGGAATGCATCACGAGCAGGACATGCGAAGGATGGGCGGGCTGAAGAAGTACATGCCGATTACCTTCTTCACCATGTTCGCCGGGTGGCTGGCGATTAGCGGTATTCCCATCTGGGCTGGCTTCTTCTCCAAAGACGAGATTCTGTGGCGTACTTGGAGCGCCGAAGCGGGTTGGAGCCAGAGCCTTCATTCTTTTCCGAAAGTCCTGTGGGTGATTGGAGCCGTGACGGCGCTCCTGACCGCCGTTTACATGACGCGCCTTATGGTCATGACCTTCTGGGGCGGAGAGCGCTTCCGCGAAGTGAATGCCGGGGGGCAGGCGGACGAAGCGCACGCAGCAGCTTATGACGAACACGAAGCGCCGCACGATGCTCAGACGGCTTCGCCCGGAGACCGACCGCATCACGCGCCCGGCGAGCACGTAGACGACCACGCTCATGACGCGCATGTGGACGACGAGCACGCGGACGCGCACGCTCATCATAGCGGCCCGTTCACGCCGCACGAATCGCCCTGGACAATGACAGTGCCGCTCATAGTGCTCGCAGTCCTTTCGACCGTCGGGGGCTTGGTCGGCATCCCTTACGCTTTAAGCTCTCTGTTTAACGCGCACACGCCGAACTATTTCGAGCAGACGTTGGAGCCTGCGGTCGCGCATCCCGTAGAAAAGGGCGAAGGCGCTCGCGCTGCGGAAGGAGCAGGCGCGGGCGCGAATGATGTGCGCTGGCTCTCGCCTCCGCCGCCCAAAACAGACGGCGCAGCGCCGCTTTCAGTAGGCGAAGGCTCGCAGGGTGAGTCTGCTGCGGAACGCGCGCATTCGCCCGAAGAGATAAATGCCGAGCGACTGTTCACAGGCATCTCGGTTCTCATAGCCGCGCTTGGCATTGGCATAGGCTGGTTTCTCTACAGGCGCAAGCCCCTTCTCCGTGCGCCACGACTGCTTGAAGAGAAATATTACGTTGATGAGATTTATGATGCCGCGATTATCAATCCCATCAAGACGGGTTCGCGCGAAGGGCTGTGGAAGATTTTCGACATTGGCGTCATAGACGGAATCGTCAACGGCATGGGTCGCGGCATTACAGAGATAGGCTCGGTCGTGCGCTATCTTCAGGTAGGATTCGTGCGCTGGTACGCGGCGCTGATTCTCTTAGGCGCCGTCGCCGTCATAGGCTATTTCGCATTCATGTTGACTCAATATGCTGCAAGATAACTTGCTCACAATCCTGATTCTGCTGCCGACCGTGGGCGCTCTGGCCCTCATAGGCCACGGCCTCTTCTGGAAGCGCGAGAATGATTATCGCTGGATAGCGCTTCTCTTCTCCGTCATCACGTTCGCGCTCTCGCTCCTGCTCTTGACACGCGTGGGCGAGAACTCGGACGCAGCCTTTCGCTTTGAGCAGAAGACGCTCTGGATTGGGGCGATAGGCTCTTACTATCACCTAGGCGTGGACGGCATGAGTTTGTGGCTGGTTATCCTGACCACTTTGCTTGTCCCCGTTTCTATTCTCTCAAGCTGGAACAGCATAAAGAAGCGTGCGCTCTCCTTCTACGTCTTCATGCTTATCTTAGAGAGCGCTATGATTGGCGTCTTCGTCTCGCTTGACCTGCTTATCTTCTACCTCTTCTTCGAGGCGTCGCTCGTGCCCATGTTCTTTATGATTGGCATCTGGGGCGGCGAGCGAAGAATTTATGCCGCGACCAAGTTTTTCATCTACACGGCTGTCGGAAGCCTCCTGATGCTGGTCGGCATCATCGCTCTTTACTACATACACCAGCAGCAGGCGGGCGCGGGCACCTTCGATTACCTGACGCTGCTTGATGCACTGAAATCAGGGCGCGTGGTGATAACTGAAAGCTCCGCCTTCTGGATTTTCCTAGCCTTCGCTTTCGCCTTCTGTATCAAGGTGCCGCTCTGGCCGCTTCATACCTGGCTGCCGGACGCGCACACGGAAGCGCCCACGGCTGGGTCCGTTATCCTGGCGGGCGTGCTGCTGAAGATGGGAACTTATGGGCTGCTCAGATTTAACCTGGGGCTTATGCCGGAGATGGCTCGACGCTTCGCGCCCTACTTCGTAGTCCTTGCCATCATAGGCATCATCTACGGCGCGCTCGTCGCTATGGTGCAGCCGGATGTGAAGCGACTTGTCGCGTACTCAAGCGTTAGCCACATGGGATTTGTAGTCCTCGGCATCTTCTCTTTCACGGAGCAGGGGATGCAGGGCGCTCTGTATCAGATGCTCAATCACGGCGTCTCAACGGGCGCGCTCTTCCTGCTCGTAGGGATGATTTACGACCGCAGGCACACGCGACAGATTTCGGATTTCGGCGGCCTTGCGACTCCAATGCCCTGGTTCTCTACCTTCTTCGTCATAGCGTCGCTCTCGTCAATCGGCTTGCCGTTTCTGAACGGCTTCGTAGGGGAATTTCTTATCCTGCTGGGCACGTGGCTTTCGACCGGCTTCAGTTATAACTGGGTGGCGACGATGATTGCGGCCACGGGCGTCATCTGGGCAGCCGTCTACATGCTCTGGATGTTGCAGCGCGTGGTCTTCGGGCGCATACGTCACGGAGAGAACGCGCGCCTTTCGGACTTGAACGCGCGCGAGGTAGGTCTGCTGATACCGCTATTGATTCTGATGCTGGTGATGGGAGTTTACCCGCGACCTTTCCTCTCGCGCTCGCGCGAGAGCGTCGTGGCCGTGCAGCAGCGCGTCACAAAGTCCACAGGGGCCGCAGGCTCCTTCAGCGTAGAAGTGCAGGAGAACAAGCAGAGATAAAGCCCCGTATAGCTTATGAAGAGATTCTTACTGATTTTAATCGCAGCGCTGTCGCTCTTCGTCTCGCCTGCTCTGTCGCCTTCAGCGCGGGCGCAGGACGACGAGCCGAAGGATTACAGCATCCGGCTGCCCGGCGCGGACGGCAAGAATTATGACCTGACCAACATGCAGGGGCAGGTGCTGTTGGTCTCTTTCGGCGCGACATGGTGCCAGCCTTGTAAGGACGAGTTGAAAGCGCTCGAAGAGTTGAAGAACGAGTATAAAAATAGGCCTGTGAAATTCTTCTGGGTCAGCGTGGAGTCGTCGGAGCAGGTTTCGGACGGGACGCTTAAAAGCTTTGCGCGTTCGGTCAAGTTTACGTTTCCCATCCTGCGGGACGCAACGCGCTGGACTTACGCGCAGTTTTCAACGCGCCAGCGCATACCTCTCGTCGTCTTCTTCGACAAGCAGGGACGTTTTGTCGCCCCCGCCCACGCAGGCATGCAGGCTATAGACAAGTACAAGCAGATGGTGCGCGGCATTCTTGACCGCCTGCTCGCAGAGCAATCCGGCGCGGGCGCTCGCATTTCAAATTCGCGCACCGCAAATTAAGAGATGAACTTTTTTGCTGTAGCACTACAGGCGGGCACCTCGCCCGACATAAATTTCCCGCTCATCCTGCCGGAGATGATAGTCTGCGGCGTGGCCGTCCTGGTCATGTTTCTGGATGCTTTCATGCGCCGCAGCCAGCGTTGGGTGACGGGCGGGCTTTCGCTCCTGGGTCTCGCGGCGGGCGCTGCCGCGACCATCTGGCTCTGGACGCGCGGGGCAGGAAGCCTCGGAACCTTCAACGGCATGATTGTGCTGGACGAGATTCGTTTGAGCTTCACGCTCGTTGTGATATTCGTTTCGGCGCTGACCGTGTTGCTGTCCGTAGTCTGGGTAGAAGGCGAGCATCTGCCTGCGGGCGAGTTTCATTCGCTTCTGCTCTTCGCAACTTCGGGCATGATGCTGATGGCTTCGGGCGGCGACCTGGTCATAATCTTTCTGGGCCTTGAAATTCTCTCCATAGCCACTTACGTCATGTGCGGCTTTCGTCGCACGGATTTACGCTCGAACGAATCCTCGCTCAAGTATTTCATACTTGGCTCTTTCTCTTCGGCCTTCCTGCTTTATGGAATCGCGCTCGTCTACGGAGCAACGGCGACCGTTCGAGGCTCAGGCGTAGTCGCGGGCACGACCAACATAGCGCAGATAGGCGAGCGTGTGATGGCGGGCGACATAATGTATCCGGCGCTGCTGTTCGCGGGCGCTGCCTTCATGCTGGTAGGGTTCGGGTTCAAGATTGCGACCGCTCCGTTTCACGTCTGGACGCCGGATGTTTACGAAGGCGCTCCGACGCCCGTCACGGCCTTTATGGCCGCAGGGCCAAAGGCTGCTGGCTTCGCTTCGTTCCTGCGCGTCTTCATCTTCGGCTTTCCCTTCGTGGGAGCCGTGGCGAGCGCCTCGTCCGCCACGAACGTACACGACGCATGGCTTCACGCCCTGGCAATCCTGGCAATCATCACCATGTCCGTAGGCAACGTCGCGGCCATAGTGCAGAACAACGTCAAGCGTATGCTGGCCTATTCGTCAATCGCGCACGCAGGTTACGCGCTGGTGGGTTTTGTGGCGGCGGGCGCTGCGACGGATGCCACGCAACGGGCGGACGCGCTCGCTGCCGTTGCCTTCTACATGCTGACCTATGCCGTAATGAATCTGGGCGCGTTCGCCGTCGTCACATTAATCGCGCGCCAGAACGACCGTCGCACCGAAGTCGAAGACTACAACGGCATAGGCTTTCGCGCGCCCGCTCTCTCTTTCACGCTCTCAATTTTCCTGCTGAGCCTTCTGGGGATGCCGCTCACTGCGGGCTTCATAGGCAAGGTCGCTGTCTTCGCTTCCGCGCTCAACGTGGGAAGCTCCGCGCCTGCCGCAAGCTCTCTCTACACCATCCTGGTCGTGATAGGCGTTCTCAACACGGCCATCTCTGCCTACTACTACCTGCGGCTCATCATAGTCATGTTCTTCCGCGAGCGTACGACCGAATGGGCCGTGCCGCGCATCCCCGCGAGCATGGCGCTCGTGCTGGTGATTACAATCTTGGGCGTCTTTTACCTGGGACTTTTTCCCGGAAGAGTGCTGGACGCTTTCAAGCGAAAGCCTGCGAGCGGAGCCGTAACGCAAATCGCGCGTTGACCTGAAGGGGGGCATTACTGCATTATCTAGTCGGGCCTGATTTTCACTCTTAATTCCAGGCCGCGAATTCTTTATGAATGTTGCAGTGGTGAGCGGGACGGGCGCAAAAGTAGTTCTCCAGCCTGAAAGCGGCAAGAAGCAAAAAGCTTCCGCCGCAAACTTTGTCCACGAAATCATAAACGAGCTTGACGACGCCTGGCTTGCGCGTCTTTACAGGGAGCGCATCCTGAATTTACGCACGCGCTCGCATCACCTGAACGTGCCCGCTAAAGCTAATTCGGTAGAGATTCAGCACACGCTTCTGGGTGTGGAGTTGAAGGCCGGAAAGCAGCGCTTTCTCTGCCCGGATTTAGCCACGGCGCGTTATCTTGCGGTCTTTGCGCGCGTAGGCTCGACGGATGTTGCGGTGCCTTACGACATCACGCAGATTTCAACTCTCGCGGACGAGCTTGAATCCGCGTGGCATCGCATGCTATTGCTTGTAGAGCGCGTGGCCGCAGACCGCTCCGCGCAATTTCGCTCAAGGCTTCGTACGCTTTTAGTAAGCCAGGCGCGGCGCGAAATCGCGGAGGCGGGCGCGGGCACTTTGATTCCGAAATTTAATCAGAACACAAAACAACGGCGCGTTTGAGACGGAAATCTTCTTCAGCTTGGCGCGCATCTAATTTCCAGAATGGCACAAGAGATTAAACTCATCGAAGAGACGCCGCTAGACCAATCGCAGCCGCTACCCTTCCCCTTCAATCAACGCACCTATTGCCGCTACGAGCCTATAGAGAAGCGCATAGAAGAGGCGCGCGTGCTTGTTGTGGACAACCTGCTCAGGGACTCCGGGGACGCTTCGCCTGTGGCAATGAAGGAATGGGGACGCCTTGCCGCCTCGCAAATCAGACGCGAGCGCGAAATCGCAAGCCTCGCCCTTGAGAACATCCTCAGCAACGTCGAGCGTTTGGTGAAGAGACCTGCCACAAAAGTAACGCACGTCTCGGAGATTGCGGAGGCGGCCAGGAAATTTAATCCTGACGCGATAGTTCTTGGCGGAACCTTGCGCGATTTCGATTACAACAACCCTGAGATTCTGGAAAGCTTCGGACAGTTTATACGCGAGACGAAGACGCCCGTGCTGGGCATCTGCGGCGGCCATCAACTGGTGGGTCTTTCCTTCGGCGCTCGCGTCCTGACGCTTGACCACCGCGAACAGCACGAGCGACGCGCAGACCGCACTAACGAATACCAGTACCGCTTCATACGCATCACAGAGCCGGACGACCCAATCTTCCAGGGCATATACGACTCGCAATCCGGCATCTGGCAGGACTACACGAAGGAGGCTCGCATCCTTCGCGTATGGCAGAATCACGGCCTACAGATTGACCGCGTGCCCGAAGGCTTCAAGCTCCTTGCGACCGCCTACCTCTGCCGCATACAGATGATGGTCAAACGCGCCGAAGGCCAGCTTATTTACACCGTTCAATTTCATCTGGAAAAATCTTTCGAGGACTGGCACAAGAACCCGACTAGGTGGGAGCACCCGAACGAATCACGCGACGGTCGCATCATCTTCGAAAACTTCCTCCGCGAATCTCTCAAGCACGCTAGCAAATCGTCTGAAAATTAAAAATTGTAGGGGCAGAGGACTTGTCCTCTGCCCCTACGGTTCTAGCTTCAGGCCGAAGCGTTCTGTGGCAGCAGCCCCTTGTTCAGCTTCTCTCGAACCTTTGCCGATGCCTCTTCCTTGGTAATCAGGCCGTCTTTGTTGAAATCGAGTCCGGCGTTTGAATATATCTCTTGGGGTGATTCTTGTCCTTCTTGTCGAACAGCACAAAGCTCAGGGGCTTTCCGACCGCGACGGGCCAGAGGATAGCCATGTAGACATCTTCCAGCAAATTCAGCTTGCCCACCACATTGCTGAAATACTTCTCCACAAACTCAAGCTGTTTGACTGCGCTCATGGCTACGAGTTTCTGAGTCGTGGTGCCCAGTGCCAGCGCAGTAGTCGGCATAAACTGTATAAGTCCTACGGCACCGCTCCCGGCTTTGTTAAAGATTGAGGGGCTGAAGGTCTCTCCTGATTCAAAGGCCATGCAGGCCATCAGAAAGTTCGGTCGGTCTTCAGATTAAGCGCAATCTGAGTAACTTTATCCCGGAAGGGCTTTGATACTTTTGCTCCCCAGGCCAGCATAGCTCCTCCTGTTCTCTAAAAGAAAATATGAACGGCGACAAAAGCTCAGGCCGTAGGTCTAGCAACGTCCGCGCTGGCGTCGTGCGGGACGTTCTCCATCGTGCGTTGAATAAGGCGATCCACGACTGCCTTCAGGTCTCCTGTATCCCTGTAAACCTGTAGCTGCTCGTCGGCTGAGGTGCCGCGCTCAAGGATTGTGTGCACGTGCTCTACCTCCTTGCGCGAGCCTAAATCATCGAGCACGTCGTCCACGAATTCTAGAAGCTCAAGAATGAGTTCGCGCACGGGTACTTCCTTCTGCTTGCCGAAGTCAATCATCTTGCCGTCCAGCCCATAGCGCACCGCGCGCCACTTGTTCTCCTGCACAAGCATGCGGCGGTAGAGCCGGAAGCCCAGGTTTTTATCAATCAGCTTATTCAGTTTGGCTACGATGGCCTGAAAGAGCGCGGCGATGGCTATGGTGTCGTCCACGCGCGTAGGAATGTCGCAGACACGGAACTCAAGCGTGGGGAAGAACGGGTGCGGGCGCACGTCCCACCAGATTTTCTTCCCGTTATCAATGCAGCCGGTCTTTACCAGTAGCTCTATGTAGCGCTCGAAGGCTCCGTAGGAATCGAAGTGGTCTGGAATGTCCGTGCGCGGAAACTGCTTGAAGATTTCCGAGCGGTAGGATTTCAAGCCAGTGTTGTGCCCCATCCAGAAGGGCGAAGAGGTGGAGAGCGCCAGAACGTGCGGCAGAAAATAACGCGCCGCATTCATAATGTGAATCGAGCGCTCTTTGTCATTGATGCCTACGTGCACGTGCAGGCCGAAGATTAGAAGCGAGCGCGCGACCGTTTGTAGTTCCTGAATCAACAACTCGTAGCGCTCGTCGTCAAATATCTTCTGCTCGCTCCAGTGCGAGATGGGGTGCGTAGATGCGGCAACAATCTCAAGCCCGCCCTTGCGCGCCAGCGTGGAGATAATCGAGCGCAAGCGAGAGATGTCCGCGCGTGCTTCCTGTATGTTCTTGCAGATGCCTGTGCCGACCTCTATCTGAGATTGAATCATCTCAGGCTTAATCTGCTCGCCCAGAAGCATGCGCCCTTCTTCCAGCATCTCTGAGACGTGCGAGCGCAACTCTCTGGTCTGCGGGTCAACAATCTGAAACTCTTCTTCAATGCCGAGTGTGAACTGTTCGAACATAAGTTTGAGGTTCTCCTTATTTCAAGGAAGAAATTAACAGGTTAATTTCCTACCGGAAGAGCAAAGCGCGCACAGTCTGCCAGTCGGGCGTAGCGCCTTTCATCTTCTCGTAAAACAGATGGCGCACGGCGCTCGCTGGCGATGCCCACGGATTGTAAAGATCGAAATGGACTGCCCAGGCCCCGCGCCCGTCTTTATATTGATAAAGAAAATGCAGCGAAGCGCGAGAGCGCCCGCGCTCTATAAAGCCTCCGGCGTTCCCCCTGTGCGTGGCAAAGCGAGTCGTAAAATCTTTTCGCCTTCGAAGCTCGGCGAGCAGACCGTGCCAGGCCAGAAAATTCATGCCGACGCCGCCCTCGCCGTAAACATTTTCAACGCGCCTGACCTGCTCCCAGAGCTTCAATTCACGCAGGCGATGCATCAGAAGAAGAAGCGCTTGCTGCTTATCAATTTCCAGGTTATCAAAGGCCGCTTCCGCGCTCGCGGCTCCGTACAGGTCTTTAATCTTGCGCTCAAGCTCATCACGCGCTTCAATCGAAAGCTCGCGCCAGATGATTCTCCCTGCACGCGCTGCTTCATTCACAGCGTAGGCAGCTTGCGCTCCATCAACGCGCGATCCTTTTCCGTCAGCCCGTGAAACTTTATGCCGAGGCCGCGCCCTGGATTGCTGTAAACGACCTCGCCGTTGACGACCACCTGCTCTTCGTCGCCCAAAGGAATACGTAGCGTCAGCAGCGAGCCTTCCGGCACAATCGTCTGCGTGTTCATGTAAAGCCCGCCGAGGCTGATGTCCTTTGTGCTGGCTACTCCGGTCGCATCATGGCCGTCGAAAAAGACATCAACAATCAGGCGCGAGCGGTCATGCTGGCGGCGCTCGTCCTGCGGCAAATTGTTTTTAGCTTCATGCTCGTCCATCGCAGTCAGCCTTCATCTGCAAGAGAAAGAGTGAAAGAACGCGCTAACCTGAAAGCCATTGTAACTGATTCCACCGGCTACAGTCCCTGCTTTTTGCTGATGATGAAGGTCGGCACCATCCCTCCGCCCGAAGTGACGTTCGCAAGCTCCGTGAACGAGAGCCGCGTAAAGGCCGAGCCGACTTTGCCGTCAAAGAGAAGCGGGTCTAGGTCAACCAGTTGCTCCGCGAACTCTACGGAGCCGTCCAGCTGTAGCGCGGGAAAAGTCTCGCGGGCGGTCGGCACGCGCTCCTGCACAAGATAGTCGCCGTTTCCCAGGGCATTGTGCAGAGCCTCGCCCCAGGAGATTTCGTCCGTGTTCCAGCCTATGTAGATTCCGTGCCCGCCGTAATCATCATTCGGCTTTAAGACCAGACGGTCTCGCTTCTGTCTTATGAAATCCAGCAGCCCTACCTCCTGGCCGTAGTGCTCTGTCTTTTCATCGCGCACACGGCGCGTCCAGGGAACGTGCGCCCGTATGGCCTCTCTTTCATCTTCGCTGAAGAGGTGCGCGTGCCGCTCGTCGGTTAAGACGGCGAAGAGCGCCTTCTTGTGAATCAGCTTGGAGCGGAAGCTGTTGACCATGCAGATAGCCCCGGCTCTGTAAGCATCGAGAAGCGCCGGGTACTCTTTGATGATTGGC
>JACVRN010000058.1 GCA_014534425.1 Pyrinomonadaceae bacterium | reverse complement strand
GTCGAAGACCTTGCCGCCGACGTCGCCTGAAATCTCCGCTGTGAACTCCTGGCCGTAGCCCGTGGAGCCTCGTGGGTTGCAGAAGGCCACAACGTAGCCAGCGCCCGGATAAACCTGCCAGTCGCCGCGAAACGCATCGCCCCACATCTGCTGCGGCCCGCCGTGAACGTTCAGGATGAGCGGGTACTTTTTGTTCGGGTCAAAGTTGTGCGGCTTGACTATGAAGACGTGAATGCGCTTGCCGTCGCTTGCCGTCACCCACATAGTCTCAGCAGGCCGCACGTCAACCTCATTCATGAAAGCATCGTTGAAGTGCGAGAGTTGTTTAGTAGTCCATAGGCTTCCGGGCTTGTTTCCATTACGCTCTGTAAACGGGCCAACAAAATCCGCGCTGTAAATTTCCGCCACCTCTCCAACAGAACGCGTAGTGTAGATGAGACGATGGCCGTCGTGCGAAAAGTTCAAATCACCGATGGTGTTGTCCGTGAAAATCTGCGTTATCTCTTTCGACGCAAGGTCTAAGCGGAAAATCGGGTTGACTCCCTCGACTCCGCTATTGAAAAAGATGGTCTTTGAATCCTCCATCCACTCGAACTCGTCCACCCAGTTGCGAAAGGATTCCGTCAGCACCGTGGACGTTCCGCTCTTTCTATCATAGAGGGCCAGCCGAAAGAGGTCTGATTCGTAAGCGGGCTGCTTCTGCATGCGATAGGCTATGAAGCGACCGTCCGGCGAATACATGGGGCTTCCGTCATAAGCAGGATTCGAGGCCGTGATGTTTCGAGCCTTCGCATTGGTGTCCGTCAAAGATAAAAGCCACAGGTCGTTGTTCGTAGATGATTCTGGATTCTTGTCATGATTGGAGACGAAGACAAACTCCGTCCCGTCCGGCGAGAAGTCATATTGAAGCGGGCCTCCCAACTGGAACGTTGGCGAATCGAAATCACCCGGCGTCAGGTCTCGCACTTCACCCGTCGCAACCGAAACCAGAAAGATGTGCGTGCGCGTTCCGTCCTTCCACGCGTTCCAGTGGCGATAGAAAAGGTCGTCGGCCATGTGCGCGTGAAGAGGCCCCTGCTCCCAACGCTCGGCTATCTTTTTATTGCACGCGTCGTCCGCGCCACATTCCGGGTACACGTCCGTTGAGAAAGCCATCCACTTTCCATCCGCCGACCAAAGCTGGTCGTACACGCCCGTGGAGATGTTCGTGAGTTGCCTGACTTCCCCTCCATCCGTGTTTATTAGAAAGATGTTTGAGCTTCCGTCCTTTGTGGTGATGAAGGCTAGCTGTCTGCCGTCAGGTGAAAAGCGCGGCGAGCTTGCGTTTGTGCCTTCGGGCGAAAGCTGTCTCTCACTCTTTCCAGACGCATCCATCATCCAGATTTGGTTCGAGCGGCGTGCGCGTGCCAAATCCGAGACGGTCAGGACGTAAACGATTCGGCTTCCGTCCGGCGAAACGTGAACGTCCGAAACACCCTTGATGCGATAAAGGTCTTCCAACTGGAAGGCGCGCTTTTGTGCAAGGACAGGAGCGCACGCGATTATCAGAACGACAAGCAGCAAAAGGGAACGACGCATCATCTATTTTCCTCTTCTTCGTATGGGCAATGCCTGCAACCCTGATGGCAGCAAGCCCCGCGCGCCCGCAAGAATTTTTCCGTGAAGACGAAAAAACCTTCTTCGAGGTAATAGTCTTCACCCTCCACGAGTGGCGGCTCAAGGCTGGAAGCTGGTAAATTTCGGAGCGGACTTTGACTCCCCGAGTCCTCTTTTTTCACGCACGCGCTAGTCTACCAAACGATGGGGAATGGGGGACAGGGTTTGGGGGATAGGGAAAAGAAAAACCAACGCTCTTTCTTTCACCAGCCCCCAACCCCTAATCCCCGTCCCCTATCTTTTTGGAACTTTTCCCGCGCCCCGCGCGAATTAGAAGTGACAGGCCGCTCCGCCCGTCGAATGGTAAAGAAAAGATGGCAACGCACTTAACCCCGAGTGACGACGAACTTCTGCGGCTCATGATGGCCGGAGACGAGGCAGCTTTCACGGCGCTTTACAGGCGACGGCAGGCGGGCGTCTATCGCTTCGCCCTGCAAATGAGCGGGTCTGAGGCGATTGCCGAGGACGTTACACAAGAGGTCTTTTTAGCTCTGATGTCGGACGCCACGCGCTTTGATTCGTCGCGCGGCACGCTCTCGTCCTACCTGTACGGGATAGCGCGCAACCACGTCCTGCGCCGCCTTGAGCGCGACCGTCCCTTCGTGCAGATTGTGGACGACGCTTCCGAGGGTGAGCCGCACACGGAGCTTTGGGCTGCGGACGACAACCCGCACGAGGAGTTGCAGCGCAACGAGATGATCGGGCGCTTGCGTCAGGCTGTGCTGGCCCTGCCAGAGCATTACAGAGAAGTAGTGGTGCTTTGCGACCTGCACGAGATGAGCTACGTTGAGGCTGCAAGCGCGCTGGGCTGCGCGATTGGAACGGTTCGCTCGCGCCTGCATCGCGCACGGGCGCTGCTCTTGGGAAAGTTGAACGCGAACATTATGAGTAGCGAAGAAGGCGCGGGAGAGAGTTTTAGGACGGCGAGGTGCTTCGCATGAACTGCAAAAACTTTGAAGCAATCATTTCAGATTTGGCGCGCGAGCAGATGCTCGAAGCGCACACACGCGAAAGCGCTCTCTTACACATAGAAGAATGCGCCGAGTGCGCGCGGATGATTGAGGACGAGCGCGCATTGACACGCGGCCTGCGCTCGCTTGTGACCAGCATGCAGGTGATGGAAGCGCCCGCCTCATTGGAAGCTACCTTGCGCGCGAAATTCCGCGAGCAAGTGGCGGCGCAAAATTCTCCCGTCGTGGTTCAGATGCCGCAGAGAGCATCCGCTTGGCAACGCTGGTATCCGCACGCGGTCGCCGCAGCAGTTCTGCTGATGTTCGCCATCGGCGGAGCGAGCATGCTTCGCCTGAGACAGGAACAGCCCGCCGCTTCTCAAAAGAACGTGGCGGCGAGCAGCAGCAAGCCGGAGAACAAGGCACAGCCTTTAAACGCCAGCATAGCTCCTGCGGCCACTGATGAGGTTGAAGAGACAGCGCCCACGACAATAGACAAAGCTGATGCTGCGGGTGGCGGGCAGAGGCTCTCCAGAAGTGAAGTCGCAGCGATTACGGGTGGGAATGCCCCGCGCCGCCCTGGGATTACGAGCGTACGCAAGTCAGATATAGACAGGAGCGGCATGTCTCAGACTGGCGGAGAGATTGCCACGGACTTTATGCCCGTCTCTTACGGCGACAATCTCAACGACCTTGATAACGGTCGCATAGTGCGCGTTGAGATGCCGCGCTCTGCCCTGGCGCAGTTCGGACTGCCCGTCAACATGGAGCGCGCCAACGAGCGCATTAAGGCAGACGTGCTCATAGGCGACGACGGCATGCCGCGCGCCATACGCTTCGTGCGCTAGAGAAAGATTTTTACGGGGACTCAAAAGCAACGATTCATTCCGAGCCATTGTGACAAGTATTTTGGAGGAGAGAGAAAGATGAGACTTCATAAATCATGGATGATGGGAGCGCTCGCGCTTGTGGCTTTGTCCAGCGCAGGCGTAGCCACCGCGCAGGAGCAGCAGCGTGCGCCCAAGCCCGAAAGCACTGCCATCGAAAAGATTCAGATTGAAAGTATGATGCCGGGCGACGGCGACGGCCTGATTGCAGTAGGCGGGGCGAACACCTTCGTCTTCGTCAACTCAGAGGTGAGCTTTGAGCGAAAGACCGTCAAGGGCGCGCCTTATTCTGCTGAGGCCACGACCGAGACCATTCAGACCTTGAGCGACGGCAACCGCATCGTACGCAGGAACAGCTCTACCATTTATCGTGACAGCGAAGGCCGCACGCGCCGCGAGCAGACCTTAGGCTCAATCGGACAGTGGACGGCGACAGGCGAGCCGCAGAAGACCATCTTCATCAACGACCCCGTTGCGCGCGTCAACTACGTGCTTGACCCGAAAGCGCAGACCGCGCGAAAGATGGTTCTCCCGCAGCTTCTAGAGAGAACCTTCTCGCGCGCGGCAGCAGTTACCGCGCCGGATGTGCGAAACGGTAACGTCCCCGGCGGCGTGAGGGTCATAGAGAGCACAGCGCCGACCGCGAGCACCGAGCGCCTTGAGAGACACCAGCCGAAAGTCGAATCCCTCGGCAAGCAGGTGATAGAAGGCGTGGAGGCCGAAGGCACTCGCACCACTCTGACGATTCCCGCAGGGAAAATCGGCAACGAGCGACAGATTGACATAGTCACGGAGCGCTGGTACTCGCCGGAGTTGCAGGTCGTGGTCTACAGCAAGAAGACAGACCCGATTGCAGGCGACACCACCTACAGGCTCACCAACATCAATCGTGACGAGCCTGCGCGCTCGCTCTTTGAAGTGCCCGCCGGTTACAAGATTAAGGAAGGGCCTGAGATTAACTTCTTCAACCGCGAGTTGAAGATTCAGGAAGAGCGCAAGGCTCAGCAGTAAGGCGCCAACAAAGGAAATAAAACTAAAGAAGCCGACTTAGCGGTCGGCTTCTTTTTTATATGCCTAACATCTTGGAGATTATCGTCTAGCAACTGGATGGAACAGGGAGGCGCCAAAAATTTTGCACCCCAGAGCGAAATTGCAGATGCCCATTTTCGCTAATAAATATTAGTTTCGGCCAATTGATTTTTTTGTTGCCAGGAAAGAAAACAAAGAGTAGATTTTGCTAGCCTTAAACGAAATACTAAATTAATGAAGGCGTCCCTCACCTTCATCCAAAGGTCAGCCCTTAACTGAACCTCAACTTTGTAGAGCTTTATCCCCTTAAATCTAATTTAAGGAGTAAATATGCTCGAAATATCTTCTTTCCTCAGGCAAGTTATTAATAGGACAATCCTAAGGAATCTTATTTTATTGATTCTAATGAGTGGCATACTATTCCTTGTACCAAATAAGGGAGTATCTGCCATTCTGATTACATTTGACTGTGCTCCTTCTAGCTGTGAAGAAATTGGTTGGGATACTTACGTAGAAGTGGAAGCTTGGGGGGAATGCGAAACAGACGACAATGAGCGGAACGTATCAACTAGAGTCTTTGTTTATTATCAATGTGACGACACCGGTCAACGTTCGACTGAGAACCATGCAGAAGCAGTTGACTCTGATTATGGTATAGATTCAACCGCTATCGCGGAATTTAGTTCACTTACTGTCTATTATTTTGAGGCGTGGTCTTACTGTGACAGCGATAATGGTTTTCAAGGTGAACACATTGGATGTCCGGGGCCACCTACGGAGTAATAGTCAACTAAAATGCATAATAAGAAAAGGAAAGGCTCACAGTGAAAAACGTAATTCTTATTACTTTGACTTTAGCTGCCACGCTTACCATAATTACAGGATTCACCTCTGTCAATAGGTCAAAACAAATGCCAAGCGTTCAACTTAACATAAAGGATTTATCGGAGCATGGGGTTGTTATTGTGCCTCCAAGTGATCCGTCTTACGATAAATTAGTAGAGTCACTTCTCCCTGGGACATCGCGGGAATCTCTTTCAACCGTCAAGCCTCTTTCGTTTGTTGTGAAGAATATGACGAATAAGACTATCGTATCTTATTCTTTAAAATGGGAGATGGTTAGTATTGATGGAAAGACTTCAGTTCGTAAAAATAATTATGTTGCTCCCAGAGCGCTCATGGGCGAGGACTCTACAGGTTCGCCTCAAGTAATAAAACCAAATACAGCTCGCTTTTTCTCATTAGTTTCTGCTTTAGAGATGAATCAAGATCCCGAAAATCAGAGGGGCGGCGGCTTCGTCGGTACTATGAGACCTACCAACAGTATCAGAAATCAGAATGATTTTGTTGCATCTCAAATTGAAACCGTTAAGTCAGATGTCACGAGATATAAAGCTATCACCGTTTCTATTGATGGTTTAGTGTTTGAGGATGGGACATTTGTGGGCCCTGATACCACTGGTTTTTTTGATAACCTCAAAGCATTACAAGATGCAAAGCGTAATATACTTGAGGAAGTGCAGCGTGATATTAAGCAGAAAAAATCAGCAGATGAAGTCTTTAGTAAATTAGAGACTATAGCTAACGGGCCTAAAACTTCGCTGGGTCGGGCCAAAACGGCAACTGAAAAATATAATCATTACTTTAAGCGATATGCCTCTGAGCTTCTTTCTATGAAAAAATATTCTGATGGTGAAACCGCAATTAAAAAAGCATTGAAGGACTTAGATAAAAATTGGATTAAGCTAAAGAAGCTCTAGTTATTAACATCCAGAAGCATTTCAAAAAGAAATAATGGAACAGAGTAGATTAAAAAACTACCTTGAAATGGGTAGTAACGCGGCTGTTATACTGGTCGCTGCCGTTATTTTGACCATCTTTGGTTGGCATTTCCTAATACGTAGCCCAAATTCTTCTCCACTGGTAGGTTTACAAAAGGGACAATCGCTAATTCAACTACCTGGATATAGCTATAATAGTGCACCTCAAACATTAGTTATTGCTTTAAGTAGTAAGTGTGGCTATTGTTCAGAAAGCATACCCTTCTATAACAAACTTGCGGAATTACAAAACAACCCTAACAAAAGGACTCAATTAGTCGCTGTTTTCCATACAAATGATAGTGGAGCCGTACAATTTACCCAAGAAAAACAACTAAATATAAACTATATTACTTCGGTAGATTTTCAGGCGCTTACTATTAAAAGCACACCGACTATGATCTTAGTTGACAGTAATGGAAAGGTTGTCGATTTTTGGATTGGTCAGCTTACAGAAGATAAACAACAACAGATAATCAAGATTATTACCGCAACTTAGAAATTGGTTTCTAAAAATAAAAAAGAGGGCGCTCGCTTCACGTGGGAAGCGAGCGCCCTTTTAGTTTTATCTTCGAATCCGCCTAGAACTCTATGCGTCCGGCGAACTGTATGATTCTGGGCGTGCCCAGAGTCGAAGTGATGCGACCGAAGTTCTGGCTGTTGATGTCAAAGATACTGCCCGCACCGTTCTGCGCCACTCCGGCGAAGAAGTTTGTGTGGTTCAGCAGATTGAAGAACTCCGCGCGCAACTGGAAACGCACCGTCTCTGTCAACTGAATGTTCTTGATTAAAGAAGCATCAATGTTGAAGTAGAGCGGCCCGTTGACGAAGTTGCGCTCCAGGCTTCCGGTCTGTCCAGGCCCGTTGTTGAAGAAGACCTGGCCCTGGAACGGAGTCGAGTCCAGACCTTCCGAGCCGCGACCCGTGCCCGTGCAGGTGTTAAGGTTCAGGTTAATCACGGACGGGTTGATGAAGAAGACGCCGCAGGGCGTACGGAAGATGCCGACCAGGTCTTTAATCTGACCGGTAGACAAGTTGGTCTGCGGAGTCTGACTTGCAGAGCGCGAAGCGCGGTTCAACGTGCCGCGAACGTCCACGAAAGTATATGGCGCGCCCGTTGCGACGTTGACTATAGAAGCGAACTGCCAACCGCCGAAGATGCGATTTGTCCACTCGCCGCTATTGAGCCAGCGCTTGCCCTTTCCGAACGGAAGCTCGTAGATGCCGTTGAAGTTGAATACGTGCGTCTGATCGTAATTGGCGCGCGAGTATTCAAGCTCTGGGCGAGAGTTGTCCAGGTTCGTGTTGAACTTGAACTGGTCTGTGCCCGAAGCATCCGTCAGCGTCTTCTGGAAGGTGTAGTTGGCCTGGAAGTAAAGCCCCTGCGAGAAGCGGCGACGGAACTCTACCTGCAAACCGTTGTAGTTATAGTGGCCGCCGTTGGTCAGAATGGAGACCGTACCGGCGTTTTCGTTCGCTCTGAGCGGAACTGTGCCTTGCAGGCCGTTCTGCACGTAGAGCAGAAGAAGCGCCTGCGGCTCGCCCGCGCGAATGACGGGAGTCACAGCAGGGTTCGTCAGAAGGCCGCCGCCCAGGAAGTTCGGAAAGACGGTCAACTGCTGGCAGCCTGTGTTGGCGGCCTGCGTGGCGGTACAACCTGCGGCACCAAAGCGCAGCAGATTCTGGCGTGCGCGTATGAAGTCCGCAAGGAAGCCGTTGCGGGTCATGTCGAAGTTGTTAATGTCCAGGCCGCGCGGCAAGTTTGCGCTGTAGGCTCCTACGTAACGAACTTCCATGACGGTCTGGAAACCAATCTCGCGCTGTATGCCGAAGTTGTATTCGTTCGAGCGCGCGATCTGATAGTTCGGGTCAATCGCAAAGACGGGCGCGAAGAAGTTCGAAATCAGATTGTTCTCAAGAAACGTGCGCGGGAAGCGGAACGCGGGCGGCGCTATGGTCGTCAGCGTCTGTCCCAATCTCTGATTCAAACTGTTATTCGTGACCGTAGTGCTGAGGCCAACGTTGGTCTGCTGCGAAGAGTCCTGCGAGCGAAGAATCTCGTCGTTGACGTACGAGGTCTTGAAGCCGCCGCGAAAGACCGTGCGGCCTTCGCCCGGAAAGACAGAGTTCAGGAACTTGTTCTTGAACGAAGGTGCCCAGGCAATGCTTATGACGGGCGCGAAATTATTCTTGTCCGTCTTGTTGAGCTTGTTGTTGCCGAAGCCGTTGATGAAGTTAACCGTGCCGTTCGGGTCAAGCACGGCCTGCTCGACTGTCATTCCGGCAGGAACCACAGGCTCAATCGCAAGGCCGTTTACTTCCCTGAGCGGCGTAATCAACTCGTAGCGCAGGCCAAGGTTCAGGGTCAGCTTCGGGTGAATGCGCCACTGGTCTGCGAAGTAGAAGGAGTAATCGTCGAAGCGATAGCGGAAGGCGGCGGGCTGTCCCGCGACAAAACCGGAATCGCGCGTCGAAGGGTTGAAGTTCTGCGTCACTGCGCTGACCACACCGCCGAGGAGCGCAAGCAGGCTGTTGGCTGTGGTCACCTGGCCGGAGCTTATGCCGCCCGCAAACTGCGAGGCAGCGAGCGCAGGCGTGTTGACGCTCGTTGCCAACTGGTAGCGCGGAGTAACGTCGAAGGCTGCGAAAGTGTTATCGGTGATAATCTGCGCCTGACTGCCGAAGCGGAAGGCGTGATTGCCCCATTGATAGTCGCCGTTGTAGGCCGCCGTATAGTTGCGCGTGTCGCGCCCCTGCGGCTCGAAGTTAATCTCAGGGTTGTTGATTAAAGGCAGCGTCCCCAAAGAAGCCGTGCTGCTCAGAGTTGAATCCGGCAGTGGCGTGCGGCGCTCGAACGTCGGGTCTGAGAAGAAGAAGCCTACGCGGAACTCGTTTGTGAAGTTCGCCGTCGGCGTCCAGCGATAAGCAGCCGAACCAAAGATTCTGTTCGACGGCTGGTTAAAGACAGGCACCAGTCCGAAGCCGCCGCCGCCGCCGTTGGCTGCGCTGCGGTCAACGTCGCCGCGATCAAGCAGTCTCTCATCCGTGTAGGTGAAGACCAGGTTGAAAGCGTTGCGCTCGTTGATGTCGTAATCGATGCGCGTGGTGTATTTGTCCCGGTCTGTGTTGTTGCGCTGAAGGAATCTGTATCCCGTAGTGTTGCGCTGGTCGCCAACGTCCGTGGTGTTGCCTACCGCCGGAACGTTCGCCAGGATGCGGCTCTGTACGACGGGATTGATTCCCGGAATCGTAGGATTGTTGAGCAGCGTAAAGAGATTGACGCTGCGCGTGGTGCCGGAGCTATCAATATAAGTGAAGATGCCCTGCCGCGCGCTCGGCGTCAGGATGGTGCGAAGGTTGCTCGTCTGGTTACGCAGGCGGAAGCCTTCGTAGAACCCGAAGAAGAAAACCTTGTCCTTGATGACTGGGCCGCTCAGCTTGAAGCCGTACTGGTTACGGTTCAGGAATGCTTTCGCAGTCCCCGAAGAATTGTTAAAGAAGCTGTTGGCAGAGAATTTCGAGTTGCGGTTGTATTCCCAGACCGCGCCGTGGAAATCGTTCTGCCCGCGCGGCGTCACAAACTGCACCTGCGACGCGCCGTAGCCCTGGTCTGCCGAAGCGTTCTGCGAAGTGAAAGTAAACTCCTGAACGTCATCCACACTCGGGCGCTCGACCGAAAAGTCCGAGGCGTTGCCGCGAATGTGATTGTCCTGGATGTTGATGCCGTCGCGCGTGATGTTGGTAAAGGTCGGGCGCTGGCCGTTGATTGAGGTGTTGTTCGCTCCGTTTGAGGCCGTGCCCGCCTGAAGACCTACTAAAGAGGTCGGGTCGCGTCCGTTCAAAGGCAACTCTTGAATCTGCCTGGGGCTGACGGTCGTGCTCAACTCCGCGTTCGTGGAGTTAACCACGTCTGCGCCCGCCGTCACAGTGATGCTCTCGGAAATCTGTCCGACATCAAGGGTGGCGTTGAGCGAATAGTCGCGGCCCACGTCAATCTTGACCTCGTTGGCCGTGAAAGTCTTGTGGCCCTGCGCTGTAATCTTGACGGTGTATGTGCCCGGGTCAAGCTGCGGGACAGTAAAGGTGCCGTCGTCGGATGCGACGACAGTTCTCTCCTTTCCGGTCTTGTTATCGGTGACTACGACAGTAGCACCGGGGATAACGCCGCTAGGGTCGGAGATAGTCCCCACCAGTCGTCCCGTGTTTGATTGGGCGAGCGCCATGCTTGCAAAAACGATAAGCGACAGCGCCGTCAATAAAACTCTTCTCATGATGTTCTCCTAGTTGGAAGTTGCTATAGGTTTCTGACTAAAGCCGGGCATCATAAGTGTTGGGGTATTAAAGTGAGATGATGCTTTGCCCTAGCCAATGCTGCTTTTACGAAAATTCGTATTCCGAAAAAGCACCGCGTTCGTTACACGATGTTCGAAGTGCAAGGGTCATGCCGTGTGCTGTGTTGAAGAGGAAAGCATGCTCTCATGCGGGTTATCATCAAGAGAGGCAAAAGTGTGAAAGATAAATCTTGATGGATTCGGATTTTTATCAAGAGCCATCTTGATAAGTTCGTAGATGGGCGAAGAGGCCGCGTCGTGAGACGGCCTTGAAGATACGATTATTCGTACGAGAGATTCTGTGGTGAAGGTTATTGCTTCTTTCGGATATATGTGCCGTCGAAGACTATATTCCAGGTCTTTCCTTTATCGGGGGATTGTTCCCAGAGTTGCCGCACGCGTCCTTCCGCTAGAGGAAAGAAGGTGAGACGATCCATGACGGGCTTGCCGTTCTGCGCGATTGATTCGCCACTGTAACGCATAGCGCCGTCCTTGAACTCGCCTATGAACTCAAGCATGTTGCCCTGATTATCGACCCAGACCTGTTTCCACTTGCGCGTCTGCGCGTTGTAGAGGTTGAAGCTCTTGCCAGTTGACCCGCCAGCGCCAGTCCAGTTCTCAAAGACAACGCAGTCATTCAGGATTAGCTGCACGCTGCTGGCCCCGACCGTCTTTCCCTTAGGCCCCTGCACGTCCCATTCGCCCACCCAAAAATCAAGCTGCCTGTAAGCCTCGGAGGCGCGACAGGGCGCGGCTGCGGCTGTCGCTTGCGCCGACGACGCATTGCTGTTTGACTGCGCCGACGCTGAAAGATTAGCTGCGGCGCTCAAAGCTAAAAGAGTAATCAACGCGTTGACGAATAGCCTGAAGGTGCTCATCTTCTATTTCCTTTAAGATAATCCAAGTTGCTAGTTATAAGTGCTTGAAATCAGCTAAGTTATTGAAAACACAGAAAGGGCTACCGGAAAGCGCCTGCAATCTGAATTTTCGCAGAATGGTTAAATCCTTTATTTTCAGCATCGGCTTTCTCAGACTCGATAACTAGCAACTTGGATTAAGATATTAAAAAGAGATGGGAAAGGCGCGAGTTCGAGACCCACAAGAAACGCGCCTCTCCCACCGTAATCGGTCTCACACGGGACGGGCCTTTGATGAGCTTGCTCGCTTCTAGAGCGCACCGCCTCGTGTGAAACCGATAAGCTTAGAACTGGAACTTGACGCCCAATCTCAGGGACGACGGGAACTGGAATATCAGCCCGTTGCCATAGAATGGATTCAAGAACTGAAGGCTTCCTGCGCCGAAACCGGCGTTCGGAATACCGCTATTAATCTGGTACGTGATGTCCTGCGTGATAGCGCGTTGGCTATTGAAGACATTGAACCAGTCTACCTGGAATCGAAGCTGCCTGTTCTCTCCGAGCTTAATCGGATAGTAAGCGTTCAAGTCCAGGTTGTAGATGGTCGGCGTGCGATTTCTTCCCGTGATGGGATTAATCGCAGTGCCGCGCGGAACCGCCAGGCCCTCGTTATTCGCCGTGTAGCTTCCGCTAGGATCGGGTATTCCCTGGTTGAAGGGAATACCGCTCTGCGCGCGGAAAGAGCCTCCGACCAGAAGCCTGAAAGGTGTCTGGTAAGAGCCGTCGAACTTGAAGACGTGTGGACGATCATTCGGCAAGCGTCCGTAAGTGTTGTCGAGCAAGCTGACGAGGTCGAACAAACTGGTGATGTTCGGGTCAGCCTGGCCGTTGTCATTACGGAAGATGCCCTCGTAGTTACCAATGAGGCTTGAGAAAACGTAAGAAGCTATGAACTGATAGTTGTTCGAGAATCGCTTCGTGGCGGAAAACTCAAGCGCACGGTAGTAACGACGCGCGCGACCGAAGCCTGCGCCGAACTGAGTTCTGGCAAGCTGCTCCGTAGTGCTCTCGCCAGGATTGAAGAGGAAGTAGGTCGTGCCGTTATCGAACGAGCCGTCTTCAATCACCGAGCCTTGCGCGCGGTAGATGCCGCGAGCGCTCAAGGCCAGATCTTTGACTATCTCGTACTCAATACCGGCTGTGGCTTCGTTGACCGTCTGCGGCTTCAGGTCAGGGTCAATCGGAGTCGCTGCTGCGCCGAAGTTTCCAAGAGCAGCGACCACGGTTGCGCCTGCCGGAGCATTTAGCGTGTTCACGTTGAAGTTCTTGTCCGTCTGTGTTCCCTGGCTTCCGGCGCGAACGTTGACATCCAAAGGAAGCGGCGTCTCAACGTAACGGGCATAGTTCATAAAGAGCTTGCCCTTGCCGCGCCCCGTGAAGTCGTAGATAAGACCCAGCCTGGGTTGCAGGTTGTCCATGAAGCTGTTGAGCTTCAGGTAGCTCTGCGTTCCCTGGCCGGCGCTTCCCGCAGCCTGCTGGTAATCCCAGCGCAGGCCCGCGTTAATCTGCACGTTGCGGGAAATCTTGTAATCATCCTGGAAGTAGAAGCTCTCTACGTCCGTGTACGTGTTAGGAGCGTTAAGCTCTATGCTTCGCACGCGCGTAGTGACGCGAAGCAGGAAAGGAGCCGCGCTCAGCGCCGCCGACGAAACGCCCGTGTTGAGCACGGCATTTGTAATGCCTCCGGGCGCACCGCCACCGGCTATCAAGGCCAGAGCGAGGTTCGTCAGATTCGCGGTCGGGCAGACGAGCGTGTTGCCCTGCACCGCGCAGACACCGAAGTTGTTGGTGATACGCATGCCGTTCACAGTGTTGATGGTCGGATCACCGCCCTGCGTGGCCGATAGATTATTCGGGTCAGGATAGGTGCGCGTAGGCCCTGTGATGCGCTGCGCGATTCTGTAGATGTTGCGGTTGAACTCAAAGCCGTACTTGAAGGTGTGCTTGCCCCAGATGTTCTGTAGGCGTGCAGCAGCCTCCCAACGATTACGGTCTTGAGTCGGGAAAAGGTCAAAGCCAGCGCGTATGTAGTTGCGCGCGAGGCTTGAGCCTGGAGCGTAGACGAAATCAATGTTGCCCGTACCGGCTGCGCCGAAAATGTTTGTAGAGGTCACGGGCAGCACCGCGCCGTTATTAACGAGCGCGAAGTTGTCTATAGTCGAAGGAACGTCCTGGCCTTCAGCCGGAATGACGTTGTTGCGCTGCAAGTGCAGGCCGAAGGAGAACTCGCCAATCATGTTCGGCGTAATCGTAGAGTTCAGCCGGAAAGCGTAGTTGCTGCCGCCCGTCTCCTGTCTTCCGTAAAAGCTCTGATTCACGTTGGCCCCGAAGCCCGAAGCGTTCGTCAGAGGATTATTGGTTCCGTTGTTGGCCTGGAAGCCTTCAATCGTCGTGTAGTCGCCAAAGGTCGAGAAGGTAAAGACGTTTCTCTGATTCAGCGCCCACGTAATCTTGCCAGCATAAAACGGAGTCTTCACCCTGTTCTCCAAAGGCTGGCGAAGCGTCTGCGAGAGATAAAAGTTCTTGCGGAACTGCGGATTAAATGCGCCGAAGAACCAGATCTTGTCCTTCTTAATGGGGCCGCCTATGTCGAAGCCCGCATCGACTTCTGAAAACCCGTTCGGAGCGGAACCCGTGAACGGGAAGTTCTTCGTCTCGCGCACTAAACCCTTCGTGGTGAAATACCCGAAGGCATCGCCACGAATCTCGTTACCGCCCGACTTGGTGATGACGTTGAAGATGCCGCCAGTCGCGCGGCCATACTCTGCGCCGAATGCGCCCGTCTTGATTTCAACTTCCTGAATGAACTCGAACGGCAGGTTCGCACCACTGCCTCCGAACGCGGGGTCAGTAGTGTTGATGCCGTCCAATATGTAGTTGTTCTCAGGGCCGCTTGCGCCGCCCACCGAAGGGTCAACCTCGCGCCCGGAGCCGTCACGAATACCAGAACGCACTGCGGTAGGAGCAATCGTGTAGATGGATTGCACCGTTCGCTGCGTCGGAAAATTAGAGAACTGTTCGGTCGAAACATTCGTCCCCGTCGTGTTGGACGCGACATCGACCGCCGCGCCCGAAGTGTCGGTCACGGTCAGCGAGGCAGACGCGCCCGCAGGCTGAAGCCTCACTTCGACGCTGGAAGTGCGAGAGAGATTGACTTCGACATTTTCCTGTTTGAATTCGGCGAAGCCTTGCGAGGCGGCGACCGTCACGGTGTACCTGCCCGGTGGAAGATTCAGGACTCGATAGCGCCCGTCGTCTCCGGTCGTGGCGGTTTGCGGAGTGATAAGATTAGGACTCGTAACAGTCACGGTCACGCCCGGCACAGCCGCGCCGTTAATGTCCTGGACTGTGCCCTCTATCGTTCCCGTAGTAGATGTCTGCGCTCTGGCAGTGCTGATGGAGAGAGTTGTTATCGAGAGCGCCATCATTAGCAGGGTAACGATGCGTAGCTTGATTTTCATTGCCGACTATTCCTTTCTTCTACATAGCGCGATTACAAAGAAGCGCTCTACGGAGAGCACTCGGAATCGCAATTTTTCCGGTTTCCGAAACTTCGTTTGCTATAGAAGCAGCTTGACGACTGCTTTACTCAGCTATTGGGCAATGGCTGTGCCGACCGCTTCGCCTAGCGCCGAAAGCCCATGCGCCGTTCGCGTTTAGTCTTGAGGAGAGGCAAAGTCGGGCGAGCGTAAATCTTGAGACATTCGGATAATGGCATTGCATCTTGTTTAGAGATTTGGATAACCGGCCCTGCGGAATTTTCGGAATGAGGCGAAGACTTACATTTTTTCGTAAGGCTCAAGAGAATAAAAAATTAGCCACAGCATTTCTTCATGAACTGCTGTGGCTAAATTATGCGACGCGGGCTGCGGCTGCGAATTTTACGCAGGCTATAATTCTAGGCGGAGCGCTTCCCCTGTCGCTCGCCCAGTTACACCTGGACTTTTACGCGCGGCGCTCGTTGCCGTTGGGCGTGAAAGCGTAGCCGCCAACCAAGACATCCACGCTGATGTTGTAATGCTTGATTTTTGAGTTGAGCGTCGTGACCTTCATGTTCAGCAGGCGCGCGGCCCTGACCTGGTTGCCGCCCGTATGCGCCAGTGCGCGCTGTATCAAATCGACTTCAAAGCGGCTCACCTCTTCGTAGAAGTCTATGCCGTTTTTGATGTCGAGCGTAGGCACTTCGCTCAAAGCCTGCACTTCCATCAGAAGTGAAAGGGCCAGATTCTTTAGCTGCTTTGTCTTGCTCTTCCCCTCCTCAGAGCCGTCCGCCTGCGCCGCTTCAACCTCGTCGGCTTCGTCCATCAACCTCACGTCTTCATGCTCAAGGATTGCTGTCCCGTTCATCTTCTTGTCTCCTCTTAAACCTTTTTCATACTCTCTCTCATCAAGAGAGTTCTGATTATTGCAAGCCTTTCGGCTCGCTCCCCTTTTTAGGCGCGACTTCTTTCGCGTCCTCTTTACTGCGGCTCAAGCCTTTTATCTGCTCGCCGCAGCGCTCCTCTATCGTGCCCGTATTTTTCCTGCTCTGCTCGTCATCCGCCCCGTCGTTCGGCAAGAGCCACTGACCATTCGCGCCCTGAAGCAGGTGCCCAAGCTCGTGCAGCAAGATGGCTGCTCGCGCCTCTCTGGTATTAGGCTCAAAGCTTCCCACGCTTGGAACCAGAGGCTCCGAGCGCGAGAACTTCTGCTGGTAGAAAGGGCCGCTCGTGTTGATGACGGCCTTTTCAAAGAGGCGATAGTTGGCACCCGTGCGCCGGTTTATCACGCGGCGCGTGGGGCCTGTCATGACCATGCTCGTCTTCGTGCTGGAGAGACGACTGGTTCCCAACTTGCCGAACAGGTTGTTGAGCACTTCGACGGCGGCAACTGAGCCGCCGAAAAAGCTGCTGCACGGATTCGGCTGGCTCAGGATGTGATAGACATCGTGATAAGCCGTCAAGTAGGCCGCGTCTCTGCGCGCAATCTCAAGCGGCGTGGGCACGGGCATGGCTGCCCTTTCCGCCTCAATGCCGGCGGCCCCTCTGCTCACAGGAATGTTTTCATTCAGGTTCGCTGCCACCTGGAGCGCTTCCTCGTTGACGGCTTGTGCCAGTCCGATTAAAGGCATGACAAGGACGAGAGCAAATACAAATAGACATCTGCGAAGTCTCATCACAAACCTCCCGGTTGGGTCTGCTGCCGGAAAGGGGAGCTAATCCGGCAAGAGAGGAAGCCATGCATGTGATTGCCGATTAACCTGTGTGAACGGGGCGCGCCCTTTATGTTCCGAAGCGCCTGCGGTCTGAAGCTCACAATCCAGGAAATTGGATCACACGCATAGAGTTATACGATGGTTCGCATGGATGCGTAGTGGTTTTGTGACGGATGGGCTAAGTTTTGGGACAAGCTGGCCCAGTCGAGTGACAATTTACTGGCCCAGAAAGAGCGAAGCGTATAAAAGATGAGTGCTGAAAATCTGTAAGGCTTCGGCTGGAATTTCGTATGCGGATTCTTCTTCAGGCAGACTGAAACTGTACGCGCCGTACGAGCTCATGCACTCAAGGCGCACACCTTTACAATCCTTTTACAAGGCGGGTGACCGCTTAACTTTTTTCTCTATCCTGCAAGCGCTCTAGAGAAAACGTCCCAGAGCTTCCTGCAAGTTCTCGCGGTAGTTGCGCGAGAGCGTGAGCTGCGTGCCGTCCTGAAGGATGACGCGATACTCACCATGAAACCAGGGCTGCAACTCTTTAATGTGATCAATCTTGACGATTGACGAGCGATGAATACGCAGGAATTTTTTCGGATCCAACTGCGATTCCAAACTGCTGATGGTCTCTCTCAACAGATGCGACTTCTTGCCCGTGTGAACGGAGACGTAGTTGCCTTCGGCTTCTATCCAGTCTATGTCGTCCGTATCTAAAAAGAAGACGCGCCCGCCGGATTTAATCACCAGCCGCTCAAGGTACTTCGAGCCTGCTTTGAGTTCTTCCAAGATAGCCAGTATGCGCTGATCCATCTCGCCATTTCTGGTGGAGAGAATGTGCGCCTTGGCGCGACGCCAGGCTGAATCGAAGCGCTCGCGGTCGAAGGGCTTCAAGAGATAATCCAGCGCGTGGACTTCAAAGGCGCGCACGGCATACTGGTCGTAGGCCGTGACGAAGATGACGTGCGGCACGTGAACGGACTTCAGGGCTTCCAGAACATCGAAGCCTCCTATCTCTGGCATCTGCACGTCCAGAAAAATCAAGTCCGGGTTATGCTCCTGAATGGCTTCGATGGCCTCGCGCCCGTTGACGCACTCGCCCACGACCTCCGCGCCGGAATCGTCCTTGAGCATCTCGCGTATCATCTCGCGCGCCAGAGGCTCGTCGTCCACCAGAAGCACACGAATCGGCTTCCCGTCTGCCATAGCTTTTTACCTTTTGTCTAACCGAAGCTAGAGACTGTCTGGCCGAAAATAGAGTTATCCCCTAATAGTAGAAACACCACTTCTCTCTAGTTTGTGGCAAAAAACTTCAGGATGTTGCACGAAAATCAGGCTGCCCGTTGTTTATCTTGCGAGGCGAGGACTTGGGGCTTCCCATTTTTCGTGGGAATTTCCAAAGTCACCACTAAACCGCCACTGGGATCGTTGATTAGCTCAAAACGATGCGACTCGCCGTAAAGCCTTTCAAGCCGGTTGCGCGTGTTGGCTAATCCAACCCCTTTGGCAAATAGGTTCTCGTCTTTTCGATTCATGGGGAGGCCCGGCCCGTTGTCTCGTACTTCTATACGAAGTAACTCATTTTCTTGTTTCGCCTGAATCGTGACCAGTCCGGGTGTAGAGCGGGGAGCAATTCCGTGACGGATTGCGTTCTCGACTATGGGTTGGAGGATAAGGTTTGGAACTGTGGAATCAAGCGCCGCAGGGTCTATCTCTAAGCTGGTGGTAAGGCGATCCTGAAAGCGCACGCGCTCTATCTCAAGATAGCAGCGCAGGAATTCTATCTCCTTTTGAAGCGTGACTTCCTGCGTGCCGGAATTTTCTAAAGTCAAGCGCAGGAAATCGCCCAGCCGCGTAATCATGGTTCTGGCTTTGTCTGTGTCGCGGCTGAGGAGGGCGGAGATTGAGTGTAGGGTGTTGAAGAGGAAGTGCGGGTGGAGTTGCATTTTAAGGGCCTGCAACTGGGCCTGCGACAATTGCGCTTCCAGTTGCATGGCCCGTAATTCCCCTTTGCGATAGCGATTGTAATAACTGAAAGCGTAAGTAATGATGGCGATTAGAAGATAGATGCCTATGCCTTCGCTGAAATTTTCTACGACGAAGCGCAGGGCGCGGTCTACAGGATAAGGTCGGCCAGCGCGATAGCCGTAGTTCAGATAAAGCAGTAGATGGCCGCACCATGTAACCACCGTGCTCAGCAGCAGGCTCGCCAGAACGTGCACCGCAAGATTCCTGCCCCACAGCTTTCGCTCTATGGGAAAGCGCCCCGCGACCCAGAGGATGAGCGGAGTCACGAGCGCCCACAGGTAGGCCCAGGTCATTTGCAGGTAGATAGCATAAGACCATTCGACGGGCCTGTCCGAGCGATACATGGAGAAATAGAACTGGCAGGTGAAGACCAGGCCGATGAAAGTCCAGACGCCCCAGATGAGGGCCAGCCGCGCCCAGGGCTTATTCAGCCAATGCCCGCCCTCAATCTCTACATCCGCCGGATTGCTCATCGTTTCCATCATGTCGGCTCTTTTATTCAGAGAGAGCGCAGCTTGTCGGTCTGGTTGCTCATCCGTCGTCTGGACGAACGGATGATGATTAGGCAAGCTTCCACCGGACTAACACAAGCGGCATGTGATAAGGCGGCTTGCAGGAATGATGAAGCGGCCTCAAGACGTGACAAGACGGGCACACCTCTCCGACAGAAAGTGGGGCGCGCATCTCGTTTACTATTCCCACCGAAACTATCAGATGCTCTCTCATACCAATTTGGTTTACGCTCCATCAGAAAACTTTTGCTTTACTCGTCGGAAGAGACTGGTTGAGAATAATGTTATGGCTAAAGAAAAATCTGCCCCTTTGAATCTTCGCACGGAAGCGATAGCGGGCGTGACGACCTTCTTCACCATGGCTTACATAGTCGTCGTCAATCCCATGATTCTCTCGACGGAAGGGACGGGCCTGAGCTTTAGCGGCGTGCTGACGGCGACCGTTCTGGTCTGTTTCGTCATGACGCTTTTGATGGGCGTGTACGCGCGGCTTCCCTTCGCGGTTGCGCCCGGCATGGGCATCAATGCCTTCTTCACCTACACGATTATCCTTGGACAAAAGGTTCCCTGGCCCGCAGCGCTAGGGATAATCTTCTGGGCGGGCGTGGCTTTTCTAATCATCTCCGTGACGCCCGTTCGCGTGACGATTGCGCGAGCCATCCCAGCCAGTTTAAGAATCGCAACTGCCGCAGGCATAGGCATCTTCCTGACCTTCATAGGTCTGAAAAATTCCGGCCTCGTCGTAGCAGACCCCGTGACGTTCGTGAAGCTGGGAATGCTTGACCGCACTGTGCTGTTGATGATTCTGGGAACGGCGCTCACCATCTGGCTCCTTCATCGCAAGAGTCCGTTCGCTTACCTGGCAGGGATATTTTTCGTCACGCTCGCGGCCTTGGGTATTGGCTTAATCAGAGCGCCTGAGAAAACCTTCAGCGCGCCGGATTTCAGGAGCGTCTTTCTGAAGCTGGACATACTGGGCGCGTTGAAGCCCGCGCTGCTGCCCGCCATCATCTCAATCCTCTTCACAGACCTCTTCGATTCCATCTCGACCTTCATAGGCGTGTCGCACGCTTCGGGGATGGTGGACAAGGAAGGCTACCCGCGAAATTTAAGAGAAGGGTTGATAGTCGATTCGTGGGCCACGCTCGGCGCGGGGCTTGCGGGCACATCTTCGGGCACGGCCTACATAGAATCCATCGCGGGCATAGACGTGGGCGGGCGCACGGGCTGGACTTCCGTCTTCACGGCGCTCTGTTTCCTTCCATGCTTTTTCCTTGCGCCGCTAGCGGGCGCAGTCCCGGCTTACGCGACCGCGCCTGTGCTGATTCTGGTAGGAGCTTCCATGTTCCGCAGCGTAGGCCAACTCTCTTTCGCGCGCATGGAGGATGCGCTTCCGGCCTTTCTGACAATCATACTCATCCCGCTCACCTTCTCCATCACGCAAGGCATCCTCTGGGGCTTCATCTCGCACGCGGGCCTTTACCTGCTGGCCGGACGCCGCCGCGAGATTCACCCCATGATGTACGCGCTCGCGCTTCTCTCCGTAGGTCTACTGCTGCTGGAGCACGGAAAATTCTATTAAGTAGGTGCAGGGCTTCATCTGCGTGCGATGTGTTGGCGAGCGTCGTTGAGCGCTTCAATTAGCGCGCTTACGTCTTCTGCTTCGGTTCGATAGTTGGTGACGCAGGCTCTCAAGACCGCTCGCCCGTGTCCCATGTCCGTGGTCGAAATCCACGTCTTGCCTTCTCGTACGACTTCGCGGGCAATCGCTTCCAGGTAGCGCGGGTCTGCGCCTTCATTGCTCTTTTCATCAATGAAGCAGGCGACGGGGAGCGGCGTGCGGTTTACAACTTTCCAGCCTGACTTTTCAAGCTCTTCGCGCATGAGCGCGCCCATTGCTGTTTGATGTCTTATTGCGGCCTCGTAGCCTTCCCAGCCCGCGACGGCGAGCGAGAGAAAAACCTTGAGACCTATGAAGCGCCTAGACCACTGCATAGAATGGTCGTAAGGGTCATGCACTCCGAACTCGCGCGACTCGCGCGGCATGTAACCGGCGGCAGTGGAAAATGTCTGCTCCAGAATCTTCGTATGACGCGTGAGATAAAGCCCCGCGCCCATTGGCACCGAAAGCCACTTGTGCGCGTCGAAGGTGATGGAATCTGCGCGCTCTATGCCTTCAAGGAAGGGGCGCAACTCTTCAACTAGCACAGCAGCGCCACCCCACGCCGCGTCAACATGAAACCAGAGCTTTTCATCAATCGCCACTTCCGCAATCGCGCGCAAAGGGTCAATCACGCCCGCGCTCGTAGTTCCGGCTGTGCCTATGACCATGAAGGGCAATCGCCCTTGCTCGCGGTCTGCCTTGATGGCCGAAGCAAGACGCTCGGCGCTCATGGCAGAATTCTCATCCAACTCAACCTCTCTGACGGCGCTCGTGCCAAGACCGCAGAGACGCGCCGCCTTTATGAAAGAGTGATGGCTCTGGCTTGAAACATAAAAGACGGGCGGGGCCGGAATCGCGCGCGCGCCTTCAACAGAAAAAGCAGGGAAGTGATGGACTAGCGCCGTCAGAAGCGCCGTGTGATTTGCTTCGGCCCCGCCGGAACAGAAGGTACCGTCCGTCTCTTCTATAGCGTATCCGAAGCGCTCTCCGAAGACGCGAACCAGATGGCGCTCCGCCTCCGCCGCGAAAGGGTTGTGGCTCCACGCGGCCATCTGCGGATTGAAGGCCGCTACGAGCGTGTCCGCAGCAATAGAGGCTGTCGTAGGCGCAGGGTTGAAGAGACCAAAGTAGCGCGGGTGCGGCGTGTGAACCTGATACTGCCAGAGTCCCGCCACGATTCTCTCAACGGCTTCGAGCGGTTCAAGCGCACTCTTAAAATCGAAGGGAGCCAGTAACGCGCGAATTTTTTCCAGGTCAAGCACCGGAGAGACGCGCGCCTCGTGGACGTGTCGCATGTAATCTTCAATAATCTCGAAGAGGCGCGACCAGAGCTTGGCACGCGCCTCTTCGTCCAGCATTAGCTTTGTAGGTTGACTCATACTCTTTACATGCAACGGCAGGGCATTCTGGTCGATGCGCCCATTGGCGCGAAGCTTTGACCGTTCCAGCGATACTCCGTTATCTCGTTGTAGTCGCAGCGAGCCTGGCTTACATGAACGCGCTCTATGATAATCATGCCGTCATTGATTCTGATGTAGTGGTCAAGCTCGCAGTTGACGGTTTCCTTGACCAGCAGAGTTGCAATCAGCACTGCGCGCCCGCCTTGGAGTGTGTAGACGCGGGCCTCGGCAGCCTTCGAGCTTCCCTCCATGCCGTAGCTCAGCACGAAAGCTATCTCGTCTTTACCGTCGCCCGTCAAATCGCCGTAGAAGGGGCCGTCAACCATTCCCAACTCCCAGCGCGTGCCCGGTGCCGTGTTCTCTGCATAGAATCCGTCGCGCAGCTTGTATGTCTTTCCCTGAAGCACGTAGGCGAAGTTGCGAAAATCAATCTGCCTGATGTCTATGATGCCGGGCTGGCCGGAAGACTTGGACGCGCGATTGTTGCGGCGCGTCTGAGCCGTGACAATCAAACAAGACAGCAGGAAGAAGACTGCGGCCACCGCCGACAGCCTCAATAATCTATGGCTCCCTCCAAGCATAATCATCGCTTTCCCCTTGAATCTTTTTACCAAACCATAGGTTTGAAAGGAAGAAATTAACAGGGATGGACAGAGATTGTCAGGATAAAAGAGAAAGAGTTTATTCTTTATCCTGACAATCTCTGTCCATCCCTGTTAATTTTTACCTTCTCTATTGGGCTTCTTCGCTGACGACTTTACCATTGACGATGACGCCCGTGACGTGCGTGGTGTATTCGAAGGGGTCGCCGTCAAAGAGCGCGAGGTCTGCGTCCTTTCCGGTTTCCAGAGAGCCTACGCGATTGCTGATGCCGAGGATGCGGGCCGCGTCAATCGTGATGGTCGAAAGCGCGTCTGTGAACGAGAGACCGTTGGCTGCGGCTACGCCTGCTTCAAAGAGCACCACGCGCGTCTTCGGCACATAAGTCTCGTAGCCGCTCTGTAACGCTACGGGAATCCCTGCGCGGCGCAGAGTAGCAGCCGTCTCCATGCTCAGGTTCTCTGCCTCGCCCGCCGTGCGCTCCATGGTCGGATGCACAATGACAGGAACGCCTGCGGCCTTAATCTGGTCAATCACAAGGTAAGCTTCGGCTGCGCCGTCGAGGACTATCTTGATGCCGAACTCTTTCTGTAGCCGGAGCGCCGTGATGATGTCCTGCGCTCGGTCGGCTGCGATGAGAAGCGGTATCTCTCCGCGCAGCACGCGCGAGAGAGCTTCCATGCGAAGGTCGCGCGCGGGCTTTTGCTCCTCCTTGGCCGTCGCCAGCTTGTTGATGTAATCACGCGCCTTCAAAAATTCCGCGCGCAGCATAGCCATCTCTTTCGCTCGCGTCCCAGGCGGTTTGCCGCCCTGCCCTAGACCCGCTTGCCCCAGGCTCGCGGAAATCATAGCGGTCTGAACTACGACGGCCTCTTCCACCGTGTCGCCGACAGTTTTGACAATCATGGTTTGACCGGAGATGAGAGCGCCGGGAGCGTGCCCTGTATGAACGGTCGTGATGCCGAAGCGGCGTAGCCATTCGACCAGCCGCTCGCGCGCGTCGTAAGCATCGAAGGCTCTAAGCTCCGGCTGAATCGCAGCCGATAGCTCAAGCTGGCTCTGGTCAGTAGGCTGATTCAAGTAACCCGAAAGCCCCACGACCGAACGCGCGTCAATCAAACCTGGCGTCACTACGCGGGCGCGAAGCTGCCTGTAGTTCGAAGGAATTCTTATTTGAGAAGCCTGCCCGACGCGCTCAATCTTTCCGTTGTTGATGAGCACCACGCCGTCCTTTATCGGTTCGCCAGCCATCGTGTAGACGGTCTCGCCGCGCACGGCCACCTGCGCCCGCGCAGTAGAAGAGAGAGTGAAGACGCTCAGGATAAGCGCGGCGTAGATGAAGAAAGAGCGTATGAAGAAAACGCGCGGTCTCTTCGTTAGAAACTCTGTACATCTTTTCATCAGTTACCCACCTCCTCGCGGTCAAAGCAATCAAGGTCAAGTACCTCTCCACGGCCCGCGCCGTAGCCGCCCGTCTGATACAACCTGTCCTTGGGGTCGTTGCGGTCAAAGACGCGCACGCCTTCGACGTAAGTTTCAAGGACGTGCGTGTAGACGCTCAAGGGGTCGCCCGAAAGGATGATGAAGTCGGCGTCTTTTCCGGCTTGCAGCGAGCCGACCCTGTTCTGCACGTCCAGGATGATGGCGTTCGCCATTGTCATGGCGTAGAGCGCTTTGTCGCGCGGCATTCCTGCGCGCACGGCCAGCGCGGCTGAGCGCAGAAACAGGCGCGAGTCCGTGATGTAATCGTCCGTGTGAAAGCCTACGAGCACGCCCGCGCGGTCAAGCACAGCGCCCGTAGCCATGCTCATGTTGATGGCTTCGAGTTTCCCGCCGGGGCTGTCAACGACGATGATTGAGCATGGGACTTTGGCTCGCGCAATCTCTTCGGGCACCTTCCATCCTTCCGAGACGTGATGCAGCACCACTCGAAAGCCGAACTCTTTCTGAAGACGAAGCACCGTCAGTATGTCGTCGTAGCGGTGCGTGTGAAAATGCACGACGCGCTTTCCTTCCAGGACTTCCACCAATGCTTCAAGTCCCAAATCACGCGCGGGCATCTTTGTGGCATCGCCTTTGGCGCGCCGAATCTTTTCTCTGTAGTCCTGCGCTTTGACGAAAGCCTCGCGCTGTAGCGCTGCACTCTTGGCGCGCGTTCCAGGAAAGGGGCCGGGCGAAGTCGTACGCAAAGGATTCGTGCCGTTCGCCATCTTCAGCCCGCCCATGTAATTCCCTTGCGCGTCGCGTATCAGCAGGTCATCTATGATATTTCCCCTGCGGAGCTTTAGATAGAGCGTCTGCCCGGATGAGAGGTGGCCTGAGCCGGGCATGACGTTGACGGTCGTGATGCCTCCGGCGCGTGCGCGCATCATGCTGGAAGCGCGCACGTCTATGGAATCCAGCACCCGCGCTTCTGGCTGAATGGGGCCGGAATTATCTCCGCCCGCAACAGAGCCTATGTGGCTGTGCGAATCAATCAGGCCCGGCATGATGACTTTTCCAGAGACATCGTGAACCTCCGCGTCCGAGGGAATCTGTACGGAGCCGCGCGAGCCTACGGCCACTATCTTGCCGCGCGAGATTAGAAGGACGCCGTTTTGAATAGGCGCTCCCACAATGGGAATTATCTCAGCGCCGACGTAGGCTTGTGGCCTCTCGGCTTGCGCCTCGGAGACACTGAGAGGCACGCCCGCGACTACTGCACACAACAGCACGCAGACCAAAGCGAGAAAGGATTTCATCGGTTTCTCCTTGGATGGAATTATCTTGCGCGATTTGTAGAGCCTCAACGCAGCATTCACGAATTAGCACGATTCTGTCAAGGCTAATTTGAATCTTCCTCTACAACCACTATACTGTCATTCAAAAGGAGCACCCGAAGCTTATGCTCAAATTGAAGCTCTTCCTTCTCCTTCTCTTCATCATCACTCTCTTCATTTCACACGCTCATTCTTTAATGCCCGTCGAAGCGATGAAGCCCGCGTCGCTCTGCAAGCAGAATGAGCAAGTGCTGTGGAGTTGCGAGATGGCTAAGGGGAGAAAGCTTGCGTCCATGTGCGGCTCTAAGGATTTGGACAACGCGCACGGCTACGTGCAGTACAGGTTCGGGCGCGCTGGACAGATTGAGATGGAGTTTCCGCGAGAGCGCGTCAATACTCAATCGGCTTTCAAGTATGCGCGCTACACGCGCCCGCTCGTGACATATCTCAGGCTTAAGTTCGTCACAGGCGGTTTCACCTACACTATTAAAGATGACTCGGACGAAGAAGAGAAGCCGCCCGCCAGAAGCGCGGACATCACCGTTAAGCCTTCCGGCTCGAATGCTAAAGAAACAACTCTGCGCTGTCGCCTGCCCGTCACAGGCAGCCTGATGAAGCTGGAAGATGTGGTTCAGAGAGAAGATTATTAAGAGGCCGGATTATAAATTCCGTCTCTCTTAGTTGGTAGGTTTCGGAGCGGTGGGCGAGGGCTTAGGCTTACTGCCGCCCGTGTTGGCGTTGGTGTTTCCGTTTGCGTTCTCTTCTTCCTCTTCCCTGCGGCGGCGGGCCTCTTCCTGTTGAATCTTTGCCTTCTCGCCTTTGTAGATGCTGTTGAAGCGATCCAAATCCTCTTTCGCTTTAGCCAGAGCGTCGCTGGCGCGGTAATTATCCGGGTCAAGCTCCGTGGCCTTTTCAAAAGCCTTCACAGCCTCCTGATATTGAAAGAGACGGTTGTAGGCCACGCCCAACTCGTAGTACATGTCCGCGTTCTCAGGCTCAAGCGCCGTGGCCTTCTTCAGCGCCGTGACTGCCTCCTGGTAACTCTTGGGCGCTTTGGCCCTGTCCTCCTGAAAGTTGCCGACGCGCACCAACGCCTGGCCCATTATGTAATAAGCCTGCGCGTCCTTTTGATTCGCGCGCAGATGCTTCTCATAGACCTCAACGGACTTCTTGAAAGACTCTTCGGCCTCCTCTTTTTTTCCGGTAGCCATGTAAGCGAGACCGATTCTGAAATAGACTTCGCCGTTGTTGGGGTCTAGCTCAATGGCCTTCTTGTAAACCTCTATGGCCTGCTCGTCCTGGTCGTTCTTGTAAAGCTCGTTGCCTTCGTTGAGAAGCTTCTGCGCCTCTGTCTGCTCCTGCGTCGGAGGAGGATTGCCGCTTCCGTCGCCGCCCGCCTGAGCGTTTGTATTCGACTCGTTGTTCGCGGACTGATTGCGGAATTTGCACGCACCGAAGGCGCATGCCAGGCAAAGACAGAACAGGGCTGACAGAAGTAGGCGCATCAGAATAGCTGTATTCCGGTATCAGGAGACCTGACATTCTTACGCCAAACTCCGCCGCAGAGTCAAATCCTGAGAGAGTAGTGATTCAATTCAAGGAAGATTCAAACAGGGCTGAATAAACAAGCCCTTTTTGCGACCTGTTTCCGGCAAAGCAACGAGCAAATTGCGCTAAATGGACTAAAACAAGGGCTTTTGAGGATTCAAAAGCAGTTTTCAGGGTTTCGTTAGCAGCTTTTCCGGTTTCATTAAGAGCATTTGAAGTTTCAAAAGCTCCTAATGAAACCTCAAAAGCTCTTAACGAAACCTCTCTTGCTCTATTTCAATACAGTTTAGCTCTCTTTGAACAACCCTTTCGCCTTCCATAAATGAAGATAAAAGG
>JACVRN010000307.1 GCA_014534425.1 Pyrinomonadaceae bacterium | reverse complement strand
CCCGTGCCGAAGCCGTTGTTAAAGTCGAAGTCCTTGAGCAGGTAGGTGGCGAACTTCTTGCGACTGTTCCGGCTGACGGGTTTATTGTCGCCCTTCTGCCGCTTCTCTATCACCGCCCCCGTCAGCAGGTTCATGTCCGTGTCCGTGGACGTATCCGCGCCCAGGTCTGTGTAGTAGATTCTCAGACCGACCAGACGCCACTGGCCGTTGTAGAGCTTGAACTGGTGCGTGGCGGCCTCCATAGTGCTGGCCGTCTTAGCGTTGTTCTGTACGTAGACGCTTCCGCGTTTGATTTCCAGATTCTCCACCCAGCAACAACCCATGCCGGGAATCTCTGCTTCCTTGGATGTCTCCGCAACTCTATAGCCGCCCTGACCCGAACCCAACAGCACGTAGAGTTGATAGGTCGGGATAGCGTCCTGCTTCTGCCTGTGAACCACCCCAGCCCAGTCCTCCACGCCGTCGCCGTTCAAGTCGCCTTTAGCCTCGGCGCTCACCGCATCCTCGCCCTTCAAGGTAGCCTTCTTGAAGGCCTCAATGCTGTCGAAGCTCGATTGAGCATTCGCGACAGCAGAGCAACAGAAGATAACAACTGCCGTTAGTATGAAACGAAATCTGACCATAATGTCTGCCTTTCATTAGAACTCTTATACGTCTGCGAACTCCGGACGGTATTTTACCAGACCTGTGCGACCATCGAGCGCGCCGGGCTTTAACTCGGCAACCATAAATCCCTCGTCCAGAGACCCGCGCCTGCTTATAAGCCGCCCCTTATCAATTCCACTTCATGAAGAATAGCCTCTACACTCTCGGCCGGCGTCTTCTCCGTGACATCAATCGTACGCGTATTCTCGTGCTTAGGATGAAGCACCACGTGCTCGGCAGCCTTCTTGCGCGCAAGCTCCGGGCTGATTTCCTTTAGCATCTCGGCGCGCGAAGGCGCTACCACGCGGCGACACAACTCCTCCACGTCGCAGATTAACCTGACAGGCACCAGAAGACTCCCGCGCTCCTCCGAGAGTTGCCGAAGCTCTTCAAAGGCTACGTGCGCCGCAGGGTCGCTCTCGCGCAGTTCCAACGTGAACACAAAGCTCAAGCCGGGCGGCGAAATCTCCCGTATGGCGTCGTACACGATGAGCCTTATCTGTTTGACTTTCTGCCAGACAGGCGAAGGCAGCCTGGTTACGCCGTCAGCGTTGACCGTTCTGAAGATGGGGTTGTTGATGAGATGATTATCTATGAGCCGCGCGCCCGTCTGCCTGCACAGCTCCCGGCCAATAGTATATTTGCCCGTCCCGGCAAAGCCTATAAGAATGATGAAAGTGTTGTCGAGCAGGTCTTTCAATCTCTTATTAACCTCAAGGCTCGACCTTGACGCCCTTCCAGAAAGCTACGCGTCCCTTAATCTGTTTAGCCGCGTCTTTCACTTCGGGGTAATACCACGCGGCGTCTTTGTTCACCTCTTCGCCTATCAATATGTCGTAATAGCTAGCGACGCCCTTCCACGGGCAGGTCGTGTGGGTATCGCTGGGGCGGAAGAACTCGCGGCGGATTGAATCGGGCGGGAAGTAATGATTCCCTTCGACTACTACCGTGTCGTCGCTCTCTGCCAGAACCGTGTTACGCCAAAT
>JACVRN010000049.1 GCA_014534425.1 Pyrinomonadaceae bacterium | reverse complement strand
GCGCGCATGCGGCGGTAGAGGTGGCTGCGGTCAACGCCCATCAGTTCGGCTGCGCGCGAGACGTTACCCTCGGCCTCCATCAGCTTTCTCTGTATAAACTCGCGGTGATAGGCGTCCGTGGCTTCTTTGAAGGACGGGAAGCGGAAGGATGCTGCGGGCGGCTCTTCGCCTCCCAGAGACGGCAGGTCTGCGGCTGTGACCTTGACCTTCGAGTGCATGATGCAGACGCGCTCGACGGTGTTCTTCAATTCCCTCACGTTGCCCGGCCACGAATAGCTTTGAAGAGCGTTCATAGCATCATCTTCAAAGCGCTTGGGCCGCCTGCCATAAGCCGTGGAGAATCTGTGATTGAAATGCTCTACCAGAAGCGGCACGTCTTCCAGGCGCTCGCGCAAGGGCGGAAGCTCGAAAGGAATGACGTTCAGACGATAGAAGAGGTCAGGGCGAAAGCTTCCCTGCTCAATCAGAGCATCCAGCCGTTTATTCGTGGCGGCCAGAACGCGCACGTCAACCCTGACGCTCTGCGGGCTTCCGACAGGCTCGAAGCGTTGCTCCTCAAGAACGCGCAGGACTTTCGATTGCACACGCGCGCTCATGTCGCCAATCTCGTCCAGGAAAAGCGTGCCGCCGTCCGCAAGCTCAAACTTTCCCTTCTTCGCAGATGTCGCGCCCGTGAAAGCGCCTTTGACGTGGCCGAACAGTTCCGACTCTATCAACTCTTCAGGAATCGCTGCTGAATTGACTTCCACGAAGGGGTCTGCGGCGCGGCGCGATTGAGCATGAAGCGCACGCGCGACCAACTCCTTTCCGGTGCCCGACTCGCCGTAGATGAGCACGCGCCCGTCCGTAGGCGCTACGACTTCAATCTGCTTGCGTAGTGCGCGCATGGCAACCGACTCGCCAATCATCACGTACTCGCGGTCAAGCTCGCGCGCCAGTTCACGGTTGACCGCTTCGAGCTTCTTCTGCTTGATGGCGTTGCGAATCGTGAGCACGGTCTTTTCAATCGAGAGAGGCTTTTCGATAAAGTCGTACGCGCCCAATTTAGTAGCGCGCACAGCCGTCTCAATGTTGCCGTGGCCCGAAATCATCACCACGGCTGCGTCCGCACCATTCGCGCGCAACTGCTTCAGCGTCTCAAGCCCGTCAATCCCCGGCAACCACACGTCCAGCAGCACGCAACCGAACGCGCGCCGCTCAAGAGCCTTCAAACACTCCTCGCCGGACTCCGCAGCCTCGACTGCAAAGCCTTCGTCCTCCAGCACAGCGCGCAACGTCTCGCGTATCCCGCGCTCGTCATCAACTATGAGAATGGAATCGGACATAAAAAAGCTAGTCAGCAATCAGCCGTCAGCAGTCGGCTATCTTCTGGCTGAAAGCTGACGGCTGATGGCTGATTGCTAACTGCCTGTTGTAGGCAGTTCAATAATAAACTTTGCCCCTCGCGGGCGGTTTTGTTCGGCGCGTATGCGACCGTTGTGCTCGTTCATGATGCGCTGGACGATTGCGAGGCCGAGACCTGTGCCGCGCTCTCGCGTGGAGAAGTATGGTTGAAAGAGTCGCGGGAAATCTTCGCGCGGGATGCCGTGGCCCGTGTCGGTGACTTCTACCAGAAGTTGCCCGCGCGCCGGGTCGTGCGCCGTGGCGATGGTGATTCGCCGCTCGCCCTCGACCACCGCTACGGCCTCAAGCGCGTTGTCAATCAGGTTAACGAGCACGCGCCGCATCTGCTCCTGGTCGAGCATCGCAGGTGGAAGCGTGCGCGCCAGCCGCACGTCCATGCGTATGTCCGCCAGCCGGTCTTCGTAGAGCGTCACGGCCTGTCGAACCACTTCGTTCAAGTCCGAGGCTTCGAGGCGCGCGTGCGGCAGTCTTGCGAAGCGCGAAAACTCGTCCACCATAGCCTTCAGGCCCGCGACCTCACGCGTAATCGTCGCGGTGCATTCTTCAACCACGCGATGCACGCGCTCTCGTTCTTCAACAGAGCTTTCCAGGCTTGAGCCGTTGCCGTTTGCGCCGTCGCCGTTCTCTTTACCATTCGAAGCGCGTTTGAAATTCTTCGCTATGCGCTCGGCTGAAAGCTGAATCGGCGTCAGAGGATTTTTAATCTCATGCGCCATGCGACGCGCCACTTCGCTCCAGGCGGCGGTTCGCTGCGCGGCTAAGAGTTCCGACAAATCTTCTATCACCAGCACGACGCCCGTGCCCGCGCCGTTCGAGCTATGGAGCGCCGTCGCCGTCAGCGCGACCGGGATAGAGACGCCTTCGTGTAGAGAGCCGCGCGCCAGTTCGGTCTGCTCCGAAGCCTGTCCCATGCGGCGTGCGCGCTTGAGCAGTCGCTCAAGAATCAAACGATCTTCCGTGCTCGTAATCTCTGAGAGACGAGCGCCGGGCGAAGGCATCTCGGACAGACGAAGCATAGCGGCGGCGGCGGCATTGATGGTCGTCACGCAGTCTTCCGAATCGAACGACACCACGCCCGTAGAGAGAGATTCAAGCACCGTCTCTATGTAGTTGCGCCGCTCTTCAATCGCCAGATTCTTTTCGCGCAATTCCGCAGCGTTCGATTCCAGTCGGCGGCGATTCTCTTCCAACTGCGCCGTCATCTGATTGAATCTTGCTACGAGCAGCGCCAACTCGTCGTCAGCGAAAGTCGTCACGCGATAGCTCAGGTTCCCGCTCGCAACCTCGTTCGACGCTTCGGCCAGCGCTTGAATCGGCGCGGCGAACCCGCGACCCAGGTGTATGGCAATCCACGTCACGCCGAAAAGCTGCAAGAGAGTGAAGAGGCCGAGCGTGGACAGCCCTAGCTGCCGCACCTTTCGTTGCCGCGCTTTCAGTTTTTCATACTCTGGTTTGGAGGCAAGGATGGCCTTATTGGAATCGCTGTAGCGCGCGGGAGCAACGATCAACTGTCGGCTATCGTTAATCGGCACGATAACCACATCGTATCCCCTGCCGTCGGTCAACTCTCTGCTTTCACCGCCCGACGCACGTGCTGCTTCGAGCGCCTGCTCCAATTCCTTTATCTCCGACGGGGACAGCCGCGCGGTGCTTCTGACAAGCACCTGTCCGTCCGGCGTGATTATCTCTATCGCCGCCAGATTGCCTCGCTCTATCAAACCGGCGAGCACGCGCTCCGTCTCAAGCTCAGGCTTCTCGCGCAGCATGAGCGCAATCATGGTGGCGGAGTCACGCAGTGATTGCGCCTGATGCTTGACCACGTCCTCCTGCAACTGCCTGGCTTCGGCCATGACCTCTTCCGGCAGCTTGCCGAACCATCTTTCGAGCGAGCGGTTGAGGAAGAGGAAGGAGAAGACGGCCATCGCCGTAATCGGCAGAAGGCTCAAAGAGATGAAATAGACTACGAGCCTCGTTTTTATCTTCGACCCCAGACGACGCTCGCGTCTTTCGCGCCGCAACTTCAAGAGGCTGCGTACGAAGATGAAGGCGAAGACTATGAAGGCTATGAAATTGAGAGAAGAGAGCGCGTAGAGCAGCAGCGTGTCCGACGCCGTTTCGGTCGGCACAATCTGGTAGAGACCGAAGACCTGTAGCGCCACCAGCAGCGAAAGCAGAGAGAGCACTAGCGTGCCAAGCAGCCACGGCGCTGTGCGCCTGCGCTGCTTCGGTTCACGCAACCTCCTGCTCTCTGTAGGCTCCTGGCTCATAAACGGCTACGCGGGCAGTTTACCACAGCAACATTACTATTTCTTTATCCTGTCCATCCTGTTTGAATCTCCCTCTTTCGGGTAGAATGCCTGCTCAATGGAACTCTCTGAAATCTTCTTTAACAAGTATGACCGCCCGCGTAGCGGCTGGCGCGTTCTTCTCTTCATCGTCATCAACTACGCGTTGAACGCTCTCCTGTTAGCAATCTTATTCGCGCTCTATCTGCTGGCTCGCGGTTTACTGTCGGGAAACGTTTCGACAAAGTTGCTGGAAGGCTACCTGGGATGGATTATTCAATCGGTGGTGCTCCTGACGGCGGCGACTGTCGCGGGGTTCGTTTGCGCTAAGCTGCTTGAAGGTTTGCCCCCGCGTTCGATTGGGTGGACGCGTCACAGTGGTTGGATTCACGACTGGCTGAAGGGCACGCTTGCCGGAGCGCTCACGCTCCTGCTGGCGGCATTGATTATTTTTACCGTCGGCGGCTACAAATTTACCTTCGCGGCACCCGGCATAATCGCGGTGCTGAAGACGCTAATCTTCTCCGGCATAGTCTTCGTCATAGCGGCTTCAGCCGAAGAGGCTATTTTTAGAGGCTACCCGTTGCAGACCATGACACGCGCGCAGTTGGCTCTGTTGGGTGTGGTTCTAACTTCTCTGATCTTTGCGTACATACACAAAGACAATCCGAATAACCCGCCGGGGCTTGCGCCCTTCACTTACATAGGTCTCTATTTCGTCAACTTTCCGTTCATCAACACGGTGCTGGCGGGCGCGTGGCTGGCCGTAGGATACCTGCGAACGCGAAGCCTTTGGTTTCCGCTTGGGCTTCACTGGTCTTGGAACTGGACTATGGGGTCAGTCCTGGGTCTGCCCGTGAGCGGCATAGAAGCCCTGTCGCCCGCGCCGCTTTTGCGCGCAGCCGACACCGGGCCGCAGTGGCTCACGGGCGGCGCGTACGGCGTAGAAGGCGGCGCGGCCTGCACTCTGGCTATTCTCGTCTCGATTATCTTCATCTGGCGCACGCGACTGCTTTCGGCCACGCCTGAGATGCTGAGCCTGACGGACAAAGAGAATCCAAGGCGAGGCGAATTTCCCACGCACGCGTTTGCCCAAGAGAGAAATTAACAGGATAGACAGGATAAAGATAACAAACTGATTTTGTTCTTATCCTGTTTGAATTCCGCTTTTCTTTGTTAACGCTACGCTTTTAAGGAGCGTCTTAGAGGTCGGAAAGGCAAGAAAGTTCACCCTTTCCGCACCTTCAAACCTGATGAGAAGCTTAAAGGTATTGAGAGACGGCCAGAAGTTAGCCGTGCGGCCTGCGCTCGCGGGCCGCATCCCAGAGGGAGAGTAATGTCCGAGATTGAAGCGACCGGCGACCTGCTTCTCTTCGCCGGACAATGTGACGAAGTGGCTTCTGCTGCCCCCCTGACTGACATCTCTCCCGAGGCGTCGCTGGTTGAAAGTGTGCGCGGCGGCGACCGCGATGCCTTCGGCAAGCTTTACCATCTTTACTCGCCAATGGTGCACGGAATCCTGCTGGCGCGCGTGCCGCGCTCGGAGGTTGACGACCTTGTGCAGGACATCTTCCTGGTGGCCCTGAAGCGCCTGCACACTTTGCGCGACACGAATGCTTTCGGCGGGTGGCTGGCTATGATTGCGCGCAACCGCGCGATGGATTTTTACAGGCAGGCGCGCGAGACCGAAGAGTTGCCGGAAGACATAGCGGGTCGAAGCTTCCTGGATGCCGAAGCGCGCGAAGTGCTCGCGGTGATTCGACAGCTTCCAGAAGCTTACAGAGAGACGCTCGTGATGAGGCTGGTGGAAGGCATGACCGGGCCTGAGATAGCGGAGCGAACGGGTCTCAAGGCGGAGTCTGTGCGCGTCAACCTGCATCGCGGCATGAAAATCCTGCGCGAGCGCCTCGGAGTTACGGAGACTTTATGAAAGACGATTACCTTTGGGACAAGTCGGGCGAGCCTGACCCTGAGATAGCGCACCTTGAGCGCGTGCTTGGCAATCTTCGGAGCAAGCGCACGGCGCAGGACTTGATGCCCGCCTTTGAAAAGAGTCTGCCGCGCAAAGGCGCGCGCGTGTTCACAAGGATGTTAGCCGTCGCGGCGGCCCTGGCCTTCGCGCTTCTCGTCGCAGGAGCTTTCGCTGTCCTACAGCGTCAGGCTAAAAAACCACGGGCAGAAAGTTCGCCTTTGGTGATGGTCAATCCTGTGACGCCTGAACCGACGGTTGAAAGCGACGCTGCGGCAAAGGAAGCCGACGAGGTGAAGCCGGAAGAGAGTGCGCCGCTTGTGACGGTCGGAGTCCCGAACGTGAAGCCCAGGCGGTCTTCTCTTGAATCGCGCAGCCGCAGCATCAACAGGCGACGCGAGGCGATTACGAGGGAGCGCGAACAGGCCGAAGGCTTGATGGCAAAAGAGCAACTCATGAGGGCGCTCGAAATCACCAGCACGAATCTCAGTTTCGTACAGAAGAAGGTACGGGGCGATGTGAAACTCGGCCCATCATCTTAAATCGAAGGAAGTATCTACGCATGAAAGAAGCAGTCTTGAAACTACTGGCGACCAGAGCCTACATGCTCGCTTGCGCCGCTCTACTCTTTATGCTCGCCTCTGCCGTGGCGCAGGCGCAGGAACCTGCGCGGCTGGAACTGGCGACGCTTGACCGTCTTGAGCCTCGCGCCGAGCAGACGCTTAACATCACAATGGACGGCAAGGTCTTGCAGCTTGCGCTCAGGTTTCTCTCGGACAAGAAGCCGAACGAGGCCAAGATTAAAGAGGCCGTGGCAGGAATACGCGGCATCTACGTCAAGCGGTTCGAGTTCGACCAGGACAACGTTTTCTCTGCGGCGGACGTGGAACCCATACGCTCGCAGTTGCGCTCTCCGCTCTGGTCACAGCTCGTAGAAGTCCGCAGCAAGAAAGAGGGGCAGAACATAGATGTCTTCACGATGATTGACGGCGGAAAGATTAACGGCGTCGCCATCATCGCGCTCGACCGCAGGCAGGTCACAGTCGTCAACATCATTGGCCCCGTTGACGTTGATAAGCTGACGGAGCTTCGAGGGAACTTCGGCATTCCCGACTTCAATATTGGAAAGTAAGGAGAGCGCCTGCCATGAGAAGGCACAGACTCGTCATACACTCACTGGTTCTGCTGGCAATTCTCTCTCTGGCCTGTTCGACTGCGGCGGCGCAGAAGAAGAGCGGCAACGGCTTCGACGCCATAGCCCGGCACCTGAAGACGCGCTATCAGGCAAAGAAGAAAAGCATCCCCTTTCTTGGCCTTGCCAAGTTCGCCATAAGAATCGTCAAGCCCGCAGGCGTCAAAAGCATCAACGTCACGCTCTTCGAAAATCTGAAGGACACTGGCGAACTGCCCGACAACGAATTGAGCGGTATGATGCGCGAGGCGTTGAGCGCGGAATGGCAGCCGCTCATAAGCCTACGCCGCCGCAACGGCGACCAGGTCTACGTCTACGCGGCTGAGGCGGGCAAAGACGTAAAGCTCGCCGTCCTCGTCATCAATCAAACCGACGCCGTCATAGCTCGCGTCAAGGTTGACCCCAACGCGCTGAGAAAATTCCTGGACGACCCGAAGATTATGGGCATCTCCCTGGGCGGCAACCGTCAACAGCAAGCTTTTCAACCCACACAGAGCGAGACGGGAAAATAGAAGACATAAAAGCCAGCAGCCCTCAGCTTAAATCTCAAAAGCTGAGGGCTGTTTGCTGTCTGCTGTCTGCTGATTTATCTCTCGTCAATCGGAACGTAGGGCACGTCTCTGGGGCCTGTGTATTCGGCGCGCGGGCGTATGATTCGATTGTTGGCGTACTGTTCGAGGATGTGTCCCGTCCAGCCTGAGATGCGGCTGACGGCGAAGATGGGCGTGTAAAGCTCAAGCGGAATTCCCATCATGTAATAGGTCGAAGCCGAATAAAAATCCACGTTCGGGTACAAGCCCTTCTCGCGCATCACCACCTCTTCCACCTTGCGCGACATGTCGTACCACTTGGTATTGCCAGCACGCTCTCCGACCTCTTTAGAGAATCTTCGGAGATGCGTGGCGCGCGGGTCTTCCGTTCGATAGACGGCGTGGCCGAAGCCCATAATCTTTGCCTTGCTGGCAAGCGCCTGCTTGATGTAGCTCTCCACGTTCTCTACTTCGCCAATCGCCAGCAGCGTCTTCATGACGTTGGTGTTCGCGCCGCCGTGAAGCGACCCCGAAAGAGCAGCGATTGCAGCCGTCACCGCTCCGTAAATGTCCGCGAGCGTGGCCGCGACTACGCGAGCCGTGAAGGTGGAGGCATTCAACTCGTGGTCTGCGTGCAGAATCAGGCAGACATCAAAGAGGCGCGCGTCCTCATCCTTTGGCATCTCACCGCGCAGCATGTATAGAAAGTTGGTGGCGATGTTTAGCTCAGGCTTTGGCCTGACAGGCCCTTTCCCTTCTCTCAATCGCCCAATGGCCGCGACGATTGTGGGCATCTGAGCGGTCAAACGAGTAGCAGTTCGCAAGCTTCCCTCGCGCGATTGGTCACGCGCGCCCTTGTCATAAAAGTCCAGCGCGGAGACGACCGTTCGCAGCGTGTCCATTGGCTCCGCGTCCGCAGGAAGGCTTCGCATCAGCGCCAAAATCTCTGCGGGCAGTTCGTAGCATTCGCCCAGGGCGCGCTTCAGATCGTCCAACTCCGCGCGCTTTGGCAGCCGCCCGTGCCAGAGCAGAAACACCACCTCTTCAAAGGTAGAGTGCCTGGCAAGGTCGTGTATGTTGATGCCTTCGTAAATAAGCTCGCCGCGCTCGCCGTTCACGTCGCCGATTGAAGTGGTCGCGGCCACAACTCCGCGAAGCCCGGCAGCGCTGGCCGTCCCCCCGGCAGTCTTCGTGTCGCTCATGCTGGTGCTGTCCTTGTTAAAGTATAGAGCGAAGATAGCAAAGTGCAGTGACAGGTGACAAGCGGTAGAGAGTGAATAGTAAATAGACGAAACGTTTTGTCTATTCACTGATAATGAGAACCGGCTCGCCACGCTCTATGCCCAGCAGGCGCGCGGCTGAGGCTTTGAAGGCTGCAATCTCAAGAAAGCCCGCGCTTCCCCAGACGGCGAACAACTCGCTCGCGCCAGTTCCATCTTCCGCAAAGAATTTTCGGAAGGACGTTATCTCTCGCCCGCGAATCACAAGACGCGCGCCCTTAGCCAACATCTCTACGGTCAAGTCGTCGCGCGTGATGCTTGTGATGCAGTTGCCGAAGCGGTCTACGTGAATCACTGCGGCCTCAAGCTGTCCCGCTCCGACGGCGCGCACGGCCAACGGCTCCAGCCGTATGTAATCCGTAATCTCCGGCCCCAGTTCTTCCGGCGCGACGCCGCTTGAGACTGCGCCCGCGACCGGCGCGAACAGGTCTCGCCCGTGAAAGGTCGCGCTCACCGTGGAGCGAAAATATTTTTCGTTCGTCAGATGAAAGACACGCACCTGCTCTTCACGCTCGCAGACGTAGCTGAACAGCCCGTTGTCCGGCCCCACGAAAAAGTAGTCGCGGCTTGCGACCAGAACAGGACGACGAGTGGAGCCTACGCCCGGATCTACCACCGCGACGTGAACCGTCTTCGCAGGGAAACTACGGTACGCGGCCAGAAGCTGGAATGCTCCGGCGTAAATATCGTGCGGCGGAATCTCGTGCGTGATGTCTATGATTTGAACCTGAGGATTGACAGAGAGAAGCGCGCCCTTCATAGCGCCCACGAAATAATCCTTGGTTCCGAAATCCGTCAGAAGAGAGACGAAAGAAGATTGATTCATTGACTCATTTGCTCATTGATTCAATTAACCGATGAATCAATGAATCAATTCCTTTCAGGGTATTCGCGTGTCGGAGTTGGTGCGGATTCTTAGCTGCTGGCCTTGCGGGAGGTAAATATCTCTGCCGCGTTGCGTGAGGACGCCGCCAGTGCCGATTGCTCCGCCGATGGCTGCGCCTATGGCTGCGCCTTTGCCGCCGCCAGCTATGGCTCCAATGATTGCGCCTATGGCCGCGCTGGTGCCTATCTTGACGGCGTCCCGCTTGGAGTCGTCTTTACCTTTGACGCCGCCTTCCGAATCTACGTCGCCGGTGCCATTGCCGCCCGCGCCCGGAGTGTCTATGACCTCAACGACCTGCGCGTTGAGGTTGGCGAAGCGGTTATCCATGCGAATCTGCTCGAAAGAGAGTTGAAGCTCGGAGTTTCCCTTGACTCTGCCCGGTCGCTTAACTTTCGTCACGCGCCCGTCAATCATAGCGCCCTGGAATTCCGCAGGCTCCACGACTCGCGCCTGAAAGCGGTCGCCCTCCTGGCTCGCTTCCGTAGAGAGGTTGGTCAAAAGCTCCACGCGCATGATAGTGTCTCTGGGGATAAAGATGGTGCCGGTGCGTGTGCCGGAAGTCGCGGGCACGTTGACAGGGTTGCTGCTACTGCTGCTGCTTGAGCTACTGTCGTCGCTGTCGTCGTTTAAGACGGGCGGGCTGGAGGTCTGCGCGGAGTTCTGAACAGCCCCGCGTCGTTTGAGTCCAGCCGGAACGGTCGAGTCAAAACCCTTGCGCTCGTAGCCAGCGTTGTAGCCTATCTCGAACCCTTGCTGGTAGCCGTCCCTGTAATCTTCCCTTGGGCCGTAGGTCGCGGCATACGCCCTGTCGGCGCGCCGGTAATCTTCCTTGCCTTTGAAGTCGCGCGGGGCGTTCTCGCTGGAATCGCCGTAGCCCGCCTGGTAGCCGTCCGAATAGCCGGTGCGCCAGCCTCTCTCAAGCGCGCTCGTAGAATCTTGCGCCGCCAGAGCTTTGTATGACGACGAGAAGCTGGCGCACGGCAGCGCCGTCAGAATGATAAGTGCGGCGACCACCAGGGCTGCGACTGTTTTTACTCTCTTCATGCTGTGTTCCTTCCATCAAAAGCGAACATGGGAAAGCTTTCCATGACCGAAAAGCTGCGGGGCACCTTTCGACCAAAGGATGCTATCATATTCTGCTATAAACTTGGTGCCGCGCAAAAGGCTTTCTGGATTGGGATATTTCAGCTAGCGGCACCGGAAAACGGCAGGGAGAGATGCTTTTCCAGACTTCAGATGCAGTTGCAGCCCAGCAAGGTTGTTAAGGAAGGAAATTAACAGGATGAACAGGATTATCAGGATAAAGAATAAACTCTTTCTCTTTTATCCTGACAATCTCTGTCCATCCCTGTTTGAATTCTGCTTAAAGGCCGAGGATGCGTAGAGTTTACCTGGATCACAGCGCGACGACGCCCGTGGATGCGCGCGTAGTCGAAGCGATGCTGCCCTATCTTTCGGAAAAGTTCGGCAACGCTTCGAGCGTGCACTTCTTCGGGCAGCAGGCCCGCGCAGGCGTGGACAGGGCGCGCAGAGAAGTCGCCGCGCTCATAGGCGCACGCCCGCAGGAGATAGTTTTTCTTTCGGGCGGGACAGAGGCCAACAATCTGGCCGTGCGCGGCATAGCTGAGGCTTCTGCCGCTTACGGTCGCCACATCATCACCTCTCAGATAGAGCACCCCAGCACGCGCGGCGTCATGGACGCGCTTGAGAAAAGCGGCTGGCAGGTGACGCGGCTTCCCGTCTACGATGACGGCATAGTCCGCACGGAAGATGTTAGACGTGCCATCAGGCGGGACACGGTTCTCATCTCACTGATGCTCGCTAACAACGAGATTGGGACGATTCAGCCCGTAGCAGAAGTCGGCGCGCTCGTGCGTGAATTGCGCGCAGAAGGCCGCCGCCACCTGTGGCTTCACACGGACGCTGTGCAGGCCGCAGGGCGCATGACTGTTGACGTTGAGCTTCTAGGCTGCGACCTTCTCTCGCTTTCGGCTCACAAGCTGTACGCGCCAAAGGGAGTCGGCGCGCTCTTCGTACGGCGCGGCGTGCGCTTCATACAGCAAATCGTCGGCGGCCACCAAGAGAGAGAAAGACGCGCGGGCACGGAATCGGTCGCAAATGTCGTGGCCTTCGGAGAGGCTGCGCGTCTTGCTGTGGAAGAGATGGCTGAGCGAACAGAGCGCACGCGGCGCTTGCGCGACCGTTTTGAAGCAGGAGTCGAGGCGCGCATAGAAGAGATAGTCTTCAACGGAAACCGCCAGCAGAGATTGCCGCATCTTTCAAACATCTCCTTCCGCTACATTGAAGGCGAAGGGCTTCTTATTAATCTGGACATGCAGGGCGTGGCGGTCTCCACAGGCTCCGCCTGCTCATCCGGGTCGCTGGAGCCTTCGCCCGTCATTCGCGCGCTAGGCCGTACGGACGAGATGGCGCGAGGCTCCATCCGCTTCAGCTTCGGCAAAGACAACACGGATGAGGATGTTGACTACACGCTCGAAGCCCTAACCCGCGCCGTGGAAAACCTGCGCCGCCTTTCGCCTCTCTATCTTGAAAGCAGGCCGGTGCCGCCTGCTCTTATTTGATGTACTCGGAGATTCTCAAAGACCATCTGGCACGCCCGCGTCATGCGGGTGAGATGAAGGATGCGAATGTGCGTGCAGAGCAGACGAATCCTGTCTGCGGCGACCGCCTTTCTCTCTTCATGCGCGTCGCGGGCAATCGCATAGAGGCCGCATCTTTTTTGGCCTACGGATGCGCGCCCACCCTGGCCTGCGGCTCCGCGCTCGTAGAGATGATTGAAGGCATGACGGTTGAAGACGCCGCACGGATTAAGAGAGAAGATTTGATGCGAGCCTTAGGCGGGCTTCCCAATCGCAAACAGCACGCGGCGGCGCTCGCTATAGAGACACTGCGCGCAGCGCTCGAAGCGGCCCATTTATAGCTTGCTTTCCAGGCATGATCTTTCAACTTCTATGAATGTGAGGACTGCTTTCAATGTGGAAAGAGTTCAGAGAATTTATCGCTCGCGGCAACGTCATAGACCTGGCGGTGGCCGTCATCATCGGCGCAGCCTTCGGCAAGATAGTCACCACGCTGGTAGAGGGCATAGTCATGCCGCCCGTAGGATTGCTGCTCGGCAAAGTTGACTTCGCCAGCCTTCTCTACGTGTTGGATACATCAAAGGGGACGCCCGCCTCGCTCGCCGACGCCAAAGCCAAAGGCATCCCCGTCATAGCCTACGGCCAGCTTATTAACGACGCGATTAACTTTCTCATCATAGCCTTCGTGGTCTTCATGCTCGTGCGAACGGTCAACCGCATCAAGAGCAAACAGGACACGGGCGAAGTCAAGACAAAGGACTGCCCCTATTGCCTGTCAACGATTCCTTTGAAGGCCACGCGCTGCTCACAATGCACGATTGACTTGCAGCCAGCGTAGAAGATTGATTCATCGGTTCATTGTTTCATCGAATCAATGAACAAATGAAGAAATGAATCAATCTCTTTTTATTGTGTGACCTGTCGCTTGCGCGTTGTGCCGCCGTGGTATTGCGGGCCGCAGTATTGTCGCGGCTCCTGTCCTATGACGAAGGTCTTTGAGCGTATCACGGGGCAGACGTTGGGGTCAGCTATGAGTCCTGTGCTGGGGTCAATGTCGAGCGTGATGGTTCCTTCCAGCCGTGTGGAAGAATCACTGGTGCCGTCCGGCTTTGCGGACTTGGTGCGAGGCGTGGGCGAAGGCGTTGCGCCCGGCAGAGGTAGAGGCTCGTAGGTGTAGCCGTCGTCGCCCTGCTGCGAATTGTCGTTTGTCGTCGCGCCGTCTTCGGGTAAAGCGGTGCTCTCGGAAGTCGGGGCCGTGCCGTTGATGAAAATCTCTGTCCGGCGATTCTCCGCAGGAGTATCGGGGCCTGCCAGCTTTCCAGTGCGCGTGTCTATCTCCGCCTGCTGAATGCCTTCGGGCATCTGCCAGTCGCCTGCCCAATCCGGGTGCGCGTTCAAGGCTGCAGTCATGAAGTCGGCCCAGATGGGCAGGGCCGAATCCGCGCCCGTCAACCCTAGCTGCGAGCCGTCGTCAAAGCCTACCCAGACGATGCAGACCAGATTCGGCGTGTAGCCCGCGAACCAGCCGTCGCGCGACGTTCCGGTCTTGCCCGCAAAGCCCGTCTTGCCCGGCACGTTCTTGAAGCCTCGCGCGCCAAGCTTCGCAGCCGTGCCGCGATTGACCACGTCCTTCAGCATGTCCGTCAAAACATAAGCCACGTCGGGCCTGACGACTTGATTCTTCTGGCCCGTGGGTTTCGCAATGGTGGTGCCGTCGCCTGTGGCTACGCGCGTGACGCCTACGGGTGTGGTGCGCGTTCCGTTGGTTGCGAAAGCAGTGTAGGCGGAAGCCATCTGAAGCGGCGTGGCCTCGCTTGCGCCTAGCGCCATCGCCGGATAAGCCTTCGCAGGCTTTGGCAGTCCCGCTTTGGCCGCAAGGTTCATCACGCGCCCTATGGTCACGTCCATAGCCACTTCAACCGTCACCACGTTCAAGCTCCTGACGAGCGCGTCGCGCAGAGTGACGGGCGCGTTCGAGTACTGGTCTCCGAAGTTGCCGGGCGAGTATTCCTGGTTGTCGTAGTTGAAGGTCTTAGGCTCGTCCATGTAGACGCTGGCGGGCGTAATCACACGCGCCATGGCGTCGTAAGCGGAATTCAGGGCCGTTGCGTAAACGAAGGGCTTGAAGACGGAGCCGGGCTGGCGTAGTGCGTTCGCGGCGCGGTTCAACTGGCTCTTTGAATAATCGCGCCCTCCGACCATAGAGATGATTTCGCCCGTGCGCGGGTTCATCGCCACGAGCGCAGCCTGCAAAGTCCCTGGCTCTATGTTTCGCTTGGCGTAAATCTTGTCCAGCGCCGTCAGTTGCTTGTTAACAGCCGCGTAGGCCGCGCGCTGCAACTCCATGTCAATCGAAGTGTAGATGCGTAGGTGCCGTGCCACGCCCTGATCCGAGATGGTGTCCGCGAGTTGATCCTGTGCGTAGTCCAGGAAGTACGGAGCATCGGAAACATCAACGCGCCCCTTGACCGGCGCTACTTTAAGCGGCGTCTTCGTCGCCGCATCTGCGTCGGCCTGCGAGATGACGCCCGTCTCGGCCATTGATGCGAGCACCTGATTGCGCCTGGCGGTCGCCGTCTCAATATCGTGATAAGGGTTATAACGATTGGGGCTGCGAATCAGTCCCGCGAGGAAAGCGGCCTCCGGCAAACTGAGCGTCGTCACGTCCTTGTTGAAGTAGGCGTCGGATGCTTCGCCGAATCCGTTGATGGAAAAGCCGGATTGCTGGCCGAGGTAAACCTGATTGCAGTAAAGCTCGAAAATCTTCTCCTTTGAAAGCCGCGTCTCAAGGATGATGGACATGTAGGCTTCCGCCAGCTTCCTTCTCAAGCTCCTTTCCGGCGAGAGCAGAAGATTTTTGACTAGCTGCTGCGTGATGCTTGAGCCGCCCTGCCGCGCAATCGGAGAGTTTGGGTCTGCGTCGTAGCGGCGTATCAGTGCGCGAAGGATGCCGCGAATGTTGACGCCGTAATGCTCAAAGAAGCTTCTGTCCTCCGTCACCACTATGGCGTTGACCAGTGGCTTCGGGAGGTCGTTAAAGCCCACGACCTTTCGCTTTGAGCGGTCGCGTCCCGTGACCGAGCTTATCAACTCAGGCTCAAGCTGCGCCTTCTCGTAGCGCGCGTTCGTAGCCATGTCCGTGATAGCCACAATGCCCCGGCCCCCGCGCGCAAACTGCACGCGCAAAGATGCGAAGATGCGCTGGCGGTCAACTACAGCATCACCGCTCGGCTCGATTTCAACATTCACGCCCGCGACCCTGTAACGCCCGCGCAAAGCGTCCGCCTGCAAGCTCTTCTCCACATACCCCGCGCGCTTCAGATAAGCCACGAGGTCGTCAACCGACAGGTTCTCGCCCGTGCGAAGCTCTCTGGGCGCGGCGTAAATCCCCGCCGAGCGCGTGAAGACATCGCCGTTTAAGAGATTATCAATGCGGCCTGAGAAGACCCACCAGTAATAACCCAGGATGCCTATTGTGACCGTGGAGAGAAAGACGAGCGCTATGATGACGGGCGGGCGAAAGATTCTGCGCGACCAGCGACGAAAGAACCCCGGCTCAGGCTCGCTATAGCGAACAATACGAGAGCCGCCCCTATTGGGACGCTTCCCCTTCTTCGCCACTGGCGGCACGCGATTCTCCGGTGGATAACGAACGCCCATAAAAACAGTGATGAGTACTGAGTAAAAGAAAGAAGGTTTTTACTCAGTACTTTTCCCCTAAGACTCTAAACCGATAAGCTCAAACTGTCTACCCTCAAAGTAGAAGCCACGCGCCGGTAAATTCATCTGATGATAATTTGCCGGAGCGTGGCTTTGCTTGAGCCGCAAGCGACGATTGCGTCCTACTGCACGTTAACCGTGTAGATTTCGTAATCGCTTACGCGGTGATCGCAGAAGAAAGGCCAAACTGCGCCTGTCCAGGGGGCCGACGAAGAATAATCGCCGGGGCCATTCGGGTTGCCGTTGAAGTTGGACGAGGCGGATGTCTGCCGCACGTTCGCAGACCAAGTAGCACCGTTGTCCGTGCTCTGTGTCGCGTAGACGTGAGCAAGACAATCGGCAGGGTCGTCGCGCCTGTCATAGAACGTGACCGTCACTTTATCACCTCCCGTGCCGTTCGATTCGACGCTCAAGGTTGGTTGGAACTGGTCGGAAGAAGTCGTGTCGTCGTTGAGTGAGATTGGCGTAGACCACGTGACGCCGCCGTTAGTTGACTTGGTAAACAGCACGTCAAAGCCGCGTCCCGACACGGGGTCTGCATAGACCAGGTAGAGCGTCCCGCTCGGCCCTACTTTCAGCGCGTGCGCGGGCCCCTGCGAGCGACCGCCGACGCAGCCTATGTCCTGGCCGAAGCCTGCGTGCGTAGTGGCCGCAGCGCGGTCTGTGCCCCAGGTGACGCCGCCGTTAGTGCTCTTGTCTACGTAGATGATGTTACGCGCGTAGTCGTGCCAGGAGTCGTAGACTACGCCCGTGTTCTGGTCTACCGCCGGGTAAGCGCCTATCACGCGCTCGAACTTGCTCGTCCCGTCATTGACTTTAACGGGCGCGCTCCAGGTCGTTCCGCCGTTAGAGGAAGTGGACATCTCCAGAATCTGATTGTTGCCCGAATTACGAGTCCACGAAACGTAAATGCGATTGGCGAAGGTGCCGTTGCTGCGATCAATCGCCAAGTAATACTTATCGTCAAAGTTCTTGTTGGTATTGAAGGTGACGGGCGTGGCCTTAGTCCAGTTGACGCCATCCGTAGATTTCATCATGACGATGGCATTCGGGTAGTCGCCGCTCAAGGGTGCGACGCCATAGGTGTAATAGAACGTGCCCGTCTTATCCACATCCACGCCGGGGTCGAAGCCTATGCCGAAGGTCGTGTTGTTCCAAGTGCGCGTCAATGCAGTCTTCGTCCAGTTGGCGCCGTCAGTGGTGCTATAAGCAAGCGGCGCGCAGTCACCCACGCCGCCCGTAGGCGCGCTCACACTGCACGCCCCAGGATAGATGTGATTGGAGCCTGCGACGAGCACCAGTCCGTTCGTCGCTCCGGCGCTGGCTCCCGTTTCTCCTTCGTAAGAGCCTGTACTATTCGAGATGTTACGGTCTAAGCCGCCGACGAGAGAAAGTGCGCTGGTTGTGGCGGGCGCGAAACTCGCGGGCGCGAGCTGCGGTGCGAGAGGGCCGGGCACAGCCGATTCAGCCGGGCCTTCCTGAAAAACGGAGTGCCCATTGTCGAGCGCTTTTTCGGAGACGTGAAGGAGAATCGGGCGCGTCAGAAATTGTGGCGGCCCCTGGGGGTGGTCTTGGTTCTGGCTATGCGTCCCTAAAGGCAAAAAGACCATGGCGCTTAAAGCCGCTACCGTCAGCAGCGTAAAGATTTTCTTCATACTTCCTCCTATCTTGTCTTAACGGTTGAGTTGAGGGAACGACTCTCCCACGGTCGTCGCCCGGAAGTACGCGTCCTAATACTGGAAAACTCAAGACAAGTCGGGCACAGTCAAATTAATGAAGAACGCGCACGCTTCGTCTATGGCCTAAGACTCCGCTCAGCTTACGTCTGGGACATCAGACCCGATAACTTCCTAATTTCGGGTCACGAAAGATAGAGGAGGTCGAAAAAGCTAGGAAGGAGCCGTGATAATAAATCAGTCGCTAGATATAGAGCAAGAAAAATTTAAAAAAAAGGTAGTTCGGTTGTGACTCAGAGCCACTTTGGTTCGGCTTTCATCCTGCTTATCCTGTCCATCCCTGTTAATTTCCTTCCCTGGCTTGATTTGACACTGAGCTTCGCTTTTAGCTACCGTGACGCACGGTTTCGCCCAGAGGTCACAGAAGTTAGATGCGGCTTTTGAAGGATGAGTCGGACAACCACACGTTTGCGCTCGGTAGCTTCTCGCTTTAGCATACGTTTCGGCCTCATAGCTATCGCGGTCATGCTGGCGCTCGGCACCGTAGGCTTTCATCTGATTGAGGGTTGGCCGTGGGTTGACAGCCTCTACACGGCCACGCAGACGGTGACGACCGTCGGCTACGGCGACATAGCTCCGCAGACTTTTGCGGGCAGGTTGTTCGCCACCGTCTTCATGATGGCGGGCGTGGGCACCGTGCTGTACGCGTTGACGAGCATCGTACAGACGGTCGTGCAATCCGAAATGGTGGCCGCCTTCGGGCAGCGCCGCCGCTCGCGCGAGATAAGAAGAGTGCACAATCATTTCATCATCTGCGGCGCAGGCCGCGTAGGCTCTCGCATCATACGCGAGATGCAGCGCGCCAAATGCCGCTTCGTGGTCATAGAGCGCGAGCAGCCGAAGGTCGCCGGACTGATTGCCGAGGGCGCGCACGTCATCGTCAGCGACGCCACCCTGGAAGAGACGCTCAAAGAGGCTGGCGTGGAGAGAGCGCGTGCGCTGGCCGCGTGCCTGCCCAACGATGCGGACAACGTTTACGTGGTTCTGCTGGCGCGAGACCTCAACGAAGACCTACACATAGTTGCTCGCGCAGTGGAAGAGCAGGCAGAGCCTAAGCTGGTGCGCGCCGGAGCCAACCGCGTCGTCTCGCCCACGATTATAGGCAGCCGCCGGATGGCCGAAGCCTTGATAAAACCGGCGCTCGCGGACTTCATGGACTCAATCACGGCTGAGAATCTTGATTTGGGCTTCGACGAAGTAGAGCTTCAAGCGAACTCAATCTACATCGGGCGCAAATTAAAGTATACGAACATACGCTCTGACCTGGACGTGGTCATCGTAGCCATACGGCGGCGGCGCGGCGAGATGATATTTAACCCTACGGGCGACACCATACTTGAGGCAGGCGACCTGCTCATCGCCATAGGCCGCGCCGAATCGCTTCTAGAGCTAGACCGCCAGGCGGGGAAGGTAAGAGAAAAAGTCTAGAGAGTCTAGGGAGTCTGGAGAGTCTAGAGAGTCAACTAGATTCTTTTACTCTCTAGACTCTCAGGACTCCCAAGACTCTCTAGACTCATTTTTGATGAAAGTTTTAGTCACAGGCGGGAGCGGCTATCTGGGGACGCACGTTCGCCGCTTCTTCAACGCAGACGATTTCTCGCGCCGCGCGGGTCGTGACATCCTCAACTCGTATGACCTGAGCATCGTTTCCGATTACGATGTGGTCATACATCTGGCCGCGCACCTGGACAAAGACCCTGCGGCGGCGCAGGAATGTTTCCGCACCAACACGGAGGGGACTGCCAACGTCCTGCGCCACATGCGCCCTGGCGCGGTCTTCATCTACGCTTCGACGAAGGACGTGTACGGCGCGTTCGCGGGCGAGTACGCGGAGGTTCCTGAAACCTGCCGCACGGATTACTGCGGGCAGAGCGCGCTCGAATGGTCAAAGCTCATGGGCGAGCGCTACGTGGAGTTTTACGCGAGCGAGATGGGCTTGCGCGTCGGCATCTTCCGCATGTCAACCGTCTATGCCAGGCCGAGCGAAGGCAACGAGCCGAACTTCGTCACGCATTATGTCGAATCGGTCAAGCGCGGCTGGACTATACGCTTTCCCGCGACGGGCCAGCCCGTGCGCGACATCCTTCACGTAGACGATTTTTCGCGCGCTTGCAAGCTCTTCATAGATTCATCGCTCGCGCGGGGACTGTATAATATCGGCGGGGGCCGCAGCAACGCTCTCTCTTTGCGCGAGATTGTAGAAAGGGTCGGGCGCATGATAGAGCTTGTTCCGAACATAGACGAGACGGCTCAATTGCCCGCGCCCGTGCCGCTCAATTACGTCACAGACCTTGCGCGCATAGGCGCGGAGCTTGGCTGGCGACCCGAAATAAACGTCGAAGAAGGACTCAGAAGCCTTTTGTGAGAGGGAGCTTCATCAAACCTGAAAGCATCAATCGTGTAGTGGTGCGCGGCACCAACTGGGTAGGCGACGCGGTGATGACCATTCCTGCGCTGCGCGAGTTGCGCCGCGTGCTCCCCTCTGCTCACATCACTCTAGCCACGCGCCCCTGGGCCGAAGGGATTTTCAGGGACGCAGATTTTCTGGACGACATATTGATTTACGAACGCCCCAAGCGCTCGCCCGGCGCGGCCCTCAAACAGGTCAGAGAATGGCGCAAGCGCTCCTTTGACCTCGCGCTGCTTTTTCAGAACGCGCTCGAGGCGGCGGTCATAGCCAGGCTGGCGCGCGTTCCCTTTCGCGTGGGCTACGGAACGGACGGGCGAAGGCCGCTTCTGACGCACCCGCGTCCGCTGCCCTCGTGGCGAAGCGAGCGGCACGAGGTCTTCTACTCTCTCAACATCATCTCGGAGCTTGAGCGCTTGCTCTACGGCGCGTCGAGTGTCGAAGAGCGCGAGCCGCAATTCCGTCTTAATGTTTCCGCAGAGAGAAAGCGCGAGGCGATTGCGATATTGAAGCTACGCGCGACGGAGAGCGAGTTGGGCTGCATCATTGCTCTCTGTCCAGGCTCGACCAACAGCCGCGCCAAGCGCTGGCCCGCAGAATGGTACGCGGCGCTCGCAGACCGCCTGGCAGATGAGATGTGCGCGAAGATTCTGCTCATAGGCGCGCACGAAGAACTGGAAGTCTCGCGCGCAGTCTCGCGGCAGATGCGACACAGGCCCGTTGTCCTGACGGGCGAAACAGACCTGGCGCAACTGACCGCCGTCTTAAGCCAAGTTGACCTGCTCATCACCAACGACACAGGCCCCGCGCACATCAGCGCCGCGCTTGAGCGCCCGACTATTGTCATCTTCGGCCCGACTGATCCGCGAACGACCAGACCCTTTTCAAAGTCCGCCGAAGTCATACGCAACCCGCCGGATTGCGCGCCCTGCATGCTGCGCGACTGTCCCATTGACCATCGCTGCATGACTGGGATTACGCCCGAAGAGGTTTTCCGACGCGCTGCCCGGATGATTAAACCAGAGTTCGCGGGGTTCAGAGCATGAAGCGTCCGGCAGTCTTCATGGATCGTGACGGGACGATTTCCGAGGAGGTCGGCTACGTCAATCATCCTTCGCGCTACAAGGTCTTTCCTTTCTCTGCTGAGGCCGTGCGGCTGCTGAACGAGCGCGGCTGGCTTGCCATTCTGGTGACGAATCAGGCGGGTGTTGCGCGCGGCTACTTCACGGAAGATTTAATCAAGGAAGTCCACGGCGTACTTCTTGGAGAGCTTGAGCGCGACGGCGCAAGGCTTGATGCAATCTACTACTGCGCGCATCATCCTTCGGTCGGTGAGCCGCCCTTTCGACTGGATTGCGACTGCCGCAAGCCCAGGCCCGGCCTGATAAGACGCGCGGCTGCGGAGTTCGACATTGACCTTGCGAAGAGTTGGATGATAGGCGACCGCTACAGCGACATAGTGCTGGCGCACAACGCGGGCGTACGCTCCGCTTTCGTATTGACCGGCTACGGTCGCGGTGAATTTGAGTACCAGCGCGCGGCCTGGAAACATGAACCCGAACTGATCGCAGATAATCTACTTGAAGCAGTGAAGAAAATACTGTAGGGGACGGAGATGTTGATTGGGCATTGAGTTGACATCTGAGCAGGAGCGGCTCGCTTCAATCGTCGCGCGGTTCGCGGGGCGAAAGGTTGTGGTCGTGGGCGATTTGGTCGCAGACCAGTTTCTCTACGGCGAGATAAGCCGCGTGTCGCGCGAGGCTCCCGTCTTTATCTTGCGCCACGAGCGCACGGAGACAGTTCCGGGCGGGGCCGCTAACTGCGCCGTCAACCTCGCGTCGCTCGGCGCTCGCGTCTCGCTTCTGGGCGTCGTAGGCGATGACGAAGCCGGGCGCGTGCTGCTCAAAAAGCTGAGCGATGCCCGCGTAGACAGCGACGGCGTGATAATCGTTCCGGGCAGCCGCACGACTACGAAGGTGCGCGTCCTTGCGGGCCAGGCCCACTCCACGCGCCAGCAGGTGATACGCGTGGACTACGAGCCTGAGACTTTAGAGGATAAGGAAGTATTGGAGAGGCTGCGAGCTAGATTCCACGAAGAGGCGGAGGACAGCGATGCCGCCATCATCTCCGATTACAATTACGGCGTGGCGTGCGAGCTTGTGGCGAAGGGCGTGCGCGATGCGACACAGAAGCGCGGCATACCTGTGCTGGTCGACTCGCGCTTTCATCTTTCGCTCTTTCCGAATTTCACTTCCGCTACGCCCAACGAGGACGAGGTGGAGCAACTGATTGGCAGGAAGCTTGCGGACGCTGCGAGTCTCAAGGAGGCGGGCGCGGCGCTTAGGGAGCAGTTGGGCTACGAGGCGCTGCTCATCACGCGTGGCGGGCGCGGGCTTATGCTCTTCGAAGAAAGAGCGGAGCCTCTTCAACTGGACGCGGTGGGCGCGAGCGAGCCAGTGGACGGCACGGGCGCGGGCGACACTGTGATAGCTGCCTACGCGCTGGCAATCGCTTCGGGAGCCACGTTTGAGGACGCGGCGCGGCTCGCCAATCATGCCGGTGGCCTTGTAGTCATGAAGCGCGGCACGGCTTCAGTAAATAGAGCGGAGCTTCTAGCAAGCATCAAGGGGAACAATTAACAGGATGGTATGAACGACCCTACGAACCGTATCCTTGACCGTAACCGTTTGATTGCGCGTGTGGCGATTGCGCGCAAAGGTGGAGCGCGCGTCGTGCTCGCCAATGGCTGCTTTGACATACTGCACGTAGGGCACATTCGTTACCTTGAAGGCGCGCGTGCGTTGGGCGACCTGCTGGTGGTTGGAATAAATTCCGACGAGCAAGTCAGGGCGCTCAAGGGCGAGGGCCGTCCGCTTGTGCCGGAGCGCGAGCGCGCGGAGTTAGTGGCGGCGCTCAGGGCAGTGGATTTCGTGACCATCTTTCCAGAGCCGACGGTGGAAGCGCTGCTGCGCTCCGTCAGGCCGGACATTCATGCCAAGGGAACGGACTACACGGAAGAGACCGTGCCGGAGCGCGACGTGGTACGATCCTTAGGCGGGCGAGTGGCAATCGTGGGCGACCCGAAACATCATTCGACCTCAGAGATGCTGAAGGCTCTGACGGGCGCGCACGAGCAGCATAATGAAGGTTAAAGAGAGGAGTGTGCAGTATGAATAAAAGAAGGCACTGGGCGCACCTTTTCCTGGCTCTACTGCTGGCGGTAGCCGCCGCGCCCCTTTCCACGCTTGGGGCTTTTTCTTCATCGCAGAAGAGATTTGACCCTGAAGGACAGTTCAATCCCATAGGGAACGCTCCGAAGGGATTGGAGGAGGTCGCAAGCATTGACCTTTTCCGCTCTGGGCGCGGTCGCCCCTTCACCAGCCACACGCATTCCGGCGTGGTGACGACGCGCGGCGCGGTCTATCGCTTCCAGTCAATCTCTGCCAGCCAGAACAGCCTGACCTTTACCACGCGGGCCAGGGCCGGCACCAGCTATAGGTTCACGGGCCGCTTTCTGAAAGGCGGAGTCTACGCCGAGATGGATTCCTCCGTCTGGGATCAACCCCTGCTGGAAGGAACCCTAAGCAAATTCAAAAACGGCAAAAAGATTGCCGAATCCCGGATGCGCTTCAGCTACTTTGGGGGAACCTAAAAGACAGTGGACAAGCGATGAGTGACGAGTGATAAGTTAAAAGCCTTGTCTTGCTCGTCACTCATCACTTGTCACTTGTCACTGCTTTTTATGCGGATTCTGATTGTCAAACTGGGGAGCATAGGGGACATCGTGCATACGCTGCCCTCGCTGGCGGCCACCCATCGCGCCCTGCCGAGGGCGCAGCTTGGCTGGGTGGTAGAAAAACGCGCGGCTGAGATTTTGAGGGACAACCCGTTTTTGAAAACCCTCATCGAAGTCGACACGAAGGCTTTGAGGCGCTGGCCGTCGTCTGGGGAGACGCTGCAGGCACCGCGCCAGCAGTTACGTCGGTTACGCGCCTCATCCTTCGATTCCGCAATAGACTTCCAGGGACTTCTTAAATCAGCAACCATCGCCAGGCTCTCGGGCGCAAAGCGTATCTATGGCTTCGAACGAGCGGCCCTGCGCGAGCCTGCGAGCCGCCTGCTGCTCTCTAAAGCCATACGCGTGCCGCCCCGCACCCACGTCATAGTAAAAAATCTTACCCTCGCAGCCGGAGCCTTGGGCATCCCTGTTCCGTCCGACCCAGAAGAGTTTGAGTTTCCCATTCACCTTGCGCGCGAGCATGAGATAGAAGCGGAGGTGGCCGCCGATTGGACTGACGGGCGCTACGCTATACTGAATCCTGGCGGGGGCTGGCCTACGAAGCTCTGGAGCGCGGAGCGGTTCGGAGCGCTTGCAGATAGACTCTGGACTGAATTCGGCCTCAACTCCATAGTCACGTACGGGCCTGGCGAGCAATCCCTGGCCGAAAAAGTTTTGCAGGCCAGCCGTTCGGGCCGTGCGCGTGCCTCCGACCTTTCGCTGAAAGGCTTTTATGCTCTTGCTCGCTCATCGAGCCTCTACGTAGGTGGCGACACAGGGCCTACTCATCTGGCCGTGGCCGCAGGCGCTCCCATAGTGGGGCTTTTCGGGCCGACCGAGTGGTGGAGAAACGGAAGCCCGCGCCCACAGGATGTCTGCGTAGAGCGCAACGACATAGGCTGCCGCACGGATTGTCACCGCCGCGCCTGCTCCCACTGGATATGCATGGACATAGAAGTCGAGCGGGTCGTAGAGGCAGTAGAGCTTCGATTGGGTAGGCCCCGTCAACTCATTCAATTGGAGAGCGGGACAGTTGCTTAAGGAAGGCTCATGGGTGCAGCGCTGGCGCGTGACGCTCGGCTTTCTGGTCGGCGTGGCTTTCGTAGTGCTGGCTAGGCCGCGCGTCTCGACGCTTGCGACAGGCGGAGCCGTGGCGCTTTTGGGGCTTGGACTTCGCGCCTGGGCCGCAGGGCACATCAGGAAAAACTCCGCCCTAGCCACCTCAGGCCCCTACGCATACACGCGCAACCCTCTTTACCTTGGCAGCTTTCTACTGGGCCTTGGCTTTACCATAGCCGCAGGGCAGCCGCTTCTCGGACTCCTCTTCATAGCCCTCTTCTTAGGCATCTATTTACCCGTCATGCGCGTCGAAGCAGCGACGCTCTCCCGGCTTTTCGGCGAAGATTACACGCGCTATGCAGATGCAGTTCCCCTCTTCTTCCCGCGTCTTATGCCGTACAGGGACGCGAAGACGGGCGGAGCAAAGTTCGACGCCGCGCTCTATTTGAGATACCGCGAGTATCAGGCGGCAATCGGATTGTTGATAGCCTGGGGGCTGCTGGCCCTGAAGGCGCTCTTTGTGAAATGAAGTTGTTCCCGGAATGAAGCTCACTCGATTTTCAATCTTCTGTTTAGCGCTTGTCATGCTGCTGGCGCTCGCACCGGCCTTCGCGCGTCTGGACGAGCGCGCCAAGAGCGACGGCACGCCTCTGCCCTTCGAGCCTTCGGAGGAGTCCGTTTACGAGGCAGAGTTTTCAAGGTCGCTCTTAAGAGGCGTCAACATAGCCACGCTGCGCTTCACAGCCGGACACGACAACATCGCTTCCCCTTCGCGCGGGAAAGAGAGCGCTTCAAACCTGTTCTTTACGGCGGATGTGCAAACGAAGGGGCTGTTCCCGAAGCTCTTTTCGGGGCTGCGCTTTCGACAGCGCGTGGAATCGACGGTCGAGTCTCAATCCTTCAACGTTCTACGCACAATCAAGCTGGACGAGCAGGGCAGCCGCAAGCGCACCAGCGAAGCCGTCTTCGACCTCAAGCAGAGGCGCGTCGTCTGGACAGAGCGCAACCCCAATGACCCTACTAGCCAGCCGCGCACCGTGACCTCTGAATTCACGGGCACGGTTCAGGACATAGCCTCTGTCTTCTACTTCGTACGCACTCAACCGCTCGTTTCGGGTAAAAACTTCGAGGTGCTTGTTTCGGATTCAGGCCGCGTCTTTCGCATGCCGATTCGTGTCGGCGAGAAGAAGAAGATGAAGACCATCCTAGGCGAAGTCGAAGCCATACGGGTCGAGCCTGAGCTTTTCGGCGACGACCGCCTGGTGCGAGGCAAAGGTCAAATCACCATCTGGTTCACAACGGACGCCCGCCACATCCCCGTCCGCGCCCAGATTAAACACGAGATGGGAACCGTAGACATTAGCCTCAAGCGCATCACGCAAGGTAAGTGAGAATCAAACAGGATAGACAGGATAAAGAAGAAAGAATTAATTTTTCTTTATCCTATCCATCCTGTTAATTTCTTATCTTCCTATTTGACATCAACTGCCTTAATCCGTAAAACTACTTTCTTTAATTTAATCAAAGAGAAAGTCTGAATAGCTGTCAGAGGTCTTGGTTTGTCTTCCGTATGGCAGCGAACAAACGCGCGATGCCATTTTTCTTTCCCGGTAGCTCTGAATTAGTCATCACACACGAAACGCCCTCGCCTGCTGTCGCAGACAAACTGGCGGAGCTTTCCGCAGACGAGCCGTTGCCCGCGAGCTACCAAGTGGATCGCATACGCCTGCTGCCTCAATCGCCGCGCAGAATCTATCTCTACTGGGAACTCGCGCGCGACCCGTTCGAGCCTCTGCGCCGCGTCTTCGGAGAGACGGACGGTTACAGGCTGGCCGTGAGGCTCACAGACCTTGATACGGAAGAAACGAATCTGCACGAGGCTTCCGCTACGCGCTCGCAGTGGTTCGACGTGCTGCCCGCTCACGCCTACAGGGCTGAGGTAGGACTTTACGCGCCGGGCCGGGCCTTCATTCGACTGCTTACATCAAACACAAAGCGCACGCCGCCCGCCAGCGCCTCTCGCCATATATCGCCGGAGCCGGAAGAGTACGTCTCTGCGGAACAGTTCGCGCGCATACTTGATGATGCCGGTTACGTGAGCGATGCGCTCGAAGTCGCGCTGGAAGCTGCGGACGAGGCGACCAACTATGCGGCCACACGCGCCATAACAAGAAAGCTTGCTCCGGCGAGTTTGCCGCCCATGAGCGAAGAAGAGTTGGCGGAGTTGCGCGGCGTGCTGACGGCTCTGGCATTCGGGATGCCCTGGCAAAGCTTGCGGCCCATGCTTTCAACTAATCTGGCCGGCTGGTTCGACCGTTTCAAGATAGAGGATTCAAGTTTCGACCCGGCCCAGATAACAGAGGTTCTACATTCAACGCTCGGCATAGAGATGACCCGCTCGCCCTTTGAGGCTCCGCCCGAAGCAGCTCGCAGGCGCGCGGCGCGTGTCATAGTAGGCGCAAGCGAAGTCAATCTTCCATCGCGCCCCTTCCATCTCTGGATGCCGAGCATGACGGAAAGGCAATTCAGAAGGCAGAACGATAAAGATTGATTCATTGATTCATCGGTTCATTGTTTCAATGAAGAAATGAATCAATGAACCGATGAATCAATCTCTTCCGTTTTGCCTTCTGACTTTTTTCTCGTGCTCCTAGGTTATTTCAGTCTTGTACTGCACGCGCACCTGCCGTTCGTGCGTCATCCTGAGCATCCAGAGTTTCTGGAGGAAGACTGGCTGTACGAGGCCATCACGGAAGTTTACCTGCCGCTCATCTTCGTCTTTCAGAACCTGCACGAGATGGGAGCCTCGCCCCGGCTTGCTATGAACGTCTCGCCGCCGCTCTGCGAGATGCTCTCCGACCCGCTCCTACAGGATCGCTACACGCGCCACCTGGAAAACTTGGTCGCGCTCTCGGAAAAAGAGATTGAGCGCACGCGCCGCGACGCGCCGGAGTTTCAGGCGGTCGCGCGCATGTACCAGGAGAACCTGAGCGCGGCGCATAATCTCTGGACGACACGTTATGAGCGAAACCTCGTGCGCGCCTTCCGCGAGCTACAGGAAGAGGGCGTTGTCGAAATTATCACCTGCTGCGCCACTCACGGCTTCATGCCGCTCATCTCTACTCAGGAAGCGAGGCGAGCGCAGATTGATGTCGCGGTTCAAAACTACCGCAAGCATTTCGGTCGCAGCCCGCGCGGCATATGGCTGGCCGAGTGCGCCTACGAGCCTGGCGTAGAGGCGCTGCTGAAAGACGCGGGCATAGAATATTTCATCTCCGACACTCACGGCATTCTCTACGGCGACCCGCGACCTCGCTACGGAGTCTACGCGCCCGTGCGCTGCCCCAACGGCGTAGCCGTCTTTGCGCGCGACCTTGAAACCAGCCAGCAGGTGTGGAGTTCAATCGTAGGCTATCCGGGCCATCCTGATTACAGAGAATTTTATAGAGACTTAGGCTGGGACGCGCCGCTAGATTATCTTCTGCCGCACCTTCACGCGGGCGGCGAGCGCAGGCACCTGGGGTTAAAGTATCACCGCATCACGGGGCGCGACGTGTCGCAGCAGGACAAGCAACCCTATGACCCGCAGGCCGCGCGTAAACGCGCAGCCGAGCACGCAGGCCACTTCATAAATGAACGCATCAAGCAGGCCGAGCACCTGATTGAAACCTTCGACGGGAGGCCGCCCGTCGTCTGCTCGCCCTACGACGCGGAACTCTACGGCCACTGGTGGTTCGAGGGGCCGCAGTTCATAGACTTTCTCTTTCGCAAGCTGCACTGGGACACGGACGCTATCGAGGCCGTCTCGCCCGGCGACGTGCTGGATTCCGGCATGAGTATTCAGACTCAACAGCCCGCCGCGTCGAGTTGGGGCGAAGAGGGTTACTATAAAGTTTGGCTCAACGAGTTGAACGCGTGGATGTACCCGCACCAGCACGCGGCTGAAGCGCGCATGACTGCTCTCGCTAATCGCTACACTTCGGCTGAAGGCATCCTGCGCCGCGCGCTCAATCAGGCCGCGCGCGAACTGTTGCTGGCGCAATCCAGCGACTGGGCCTTTCAAATCTATCAGGGCACGACAGTAGAGTACGCCACCAAGCGCTTCCGCTCTCACATACGCCGCTTCGACGCCATAGCGACCGAGATTGAAGAGGGTGCGATTGACGAAGAGCGCCTGGCGGAAATCGAGCGGCGCGACAACATCTTCGCTGAGATTGATTATCGCGTGTACAGGTCATGAAGCCCTTCGCAGACACCGAGCACGCTTCCAACTTCCCGCTCATCATAGGCCACAGAGGCGCGGCTGCGGTCGCTCCCGAAAACACCATCATCTCCTTCAAGCGAGCCGTCGCGGACGGAGCCGACGGCATAGAGTTCGACGTTCGCCTCGCACGCGACCAGGTGCCAGTCGTCATACACGACCCGACCCTGCGCCGCACTGCTCTGAGAGAAGGCGCGATAGCCGCTCTTTCATCAACGGAGTTGCGCGAGACGGATGCCGGAACGTGGTTCAACCTTCGCTTCCCCGCCCTTGCGCGTGAAGATTACGCGCACGCTACTATCCCCACGCTCGCGGAAGTCTTTGAGCTTTTCCATGAAAGCAACGCGCTGCTTTACGTTGAGATGAAGTGTACGGAGGCCGAGAGCAGCGCGATTGCCGCCCGCGTGGCAGAGCTTATAGAGGAGCATGAGATAATAGATAGAGTGGTCGTGGAAAGCTTCACGCTCAGCGCAATCGCTTGGATGAAGCGCATAGCGCCAGCGATTCGCACGGCTGCGCTCTTTGAGCCTAAGCTCATGCCGCCGCCGTCTATGGGCCGCATGATGCGGCTCGCAGAAGAATGCAGAGCGGATGAGCTTGCCCTTCATCGCCTGCTGGCTACGCGCCGCGTGACGCGAGAAGCCGCAGCGCGCGGCATGAACGTGGTCGTCTGGACGGTCGATAACCCTGCGTGGCTTGAGCGCGCACGCCGCTACGGTATACACGCTGTCATCACCAACAACCCTGCGGCGATGAAAGTTTAATGGATAGGGTCTTCTTACGCTCGCAGTTTGCGGTTTATTACAGGCGCGCCCGCCGCGTGCGGCTGACGATTGAGGCGCACACGGATTACACAGCGCTTTTTCCTCTCAAGGGAAGATTGCTGGCGAGCGTCTCGGACGAAGAGTTTGAGATAGAGGATGAAGGCGCGCTGCTCATAAATCCTGGAAGCGCCGTGCGCGCAGCGAGTCGCGTGGAGACTGAATTTCTGATGCTCACACTCGCGCCCGCCTTCGTGCTTGATTTGGCTGTACGGCTGCGCCTCACACTCTCCGGCGCAAACGTGAGTTTTCGTTCAGGGAGAATTGAAAGAGACGAGCGACTTGGGCGGCTGGCGCAGGATTTGATGAACGAGTTGAAGGAGGAAGAGGCGGGCCAGGAAGTTGTCATCACGGCGCAGGTGGAGCAGATGCTTGTTCACATGCTGCGTCATTACGCGAACGTGCGGCGCTCGGACGAGCTTGAGTTGTCGCGCGTCGGCCTCGTAGACCGCCGCATACGCCGCGCCGTGGAGATGATGCACGCGCACATGGACAAAGAATTGCCGCTCGAAGAACTGGCCGGAGCGGCTTACCTGTCTCCGTTTCATTTCGCGCGGCTCTTTAAGAAGCTGACGGGCGCTTCGCCTCACGCTTATCTGGCTACCTTGCGCGTGCAGCGAGCGCAACAGCTTCTGGCCGAAACAGACCTCTCAATCTCTGAACTCAGCGCACGCGTGGGCTACAGCAGCCCCAGCCATTTCTCCAAAGCCTTCCGTCAAGCGACCGGCCTCACGCCCCGCGCCTTTCGCGTAAGCCTGGTCAGAGGCGAATGAGAATCAAAGCATCAGTTGCTTATGCGCCCGCCATCATCGCTGCGGCTACCTTTTCCAGGAAGCCCACGGGGAGTTGTTTCTCTTCCGGCTTGCCGTAGGGACAGCCTTGCGGGAATTTCCAGTGGTCGTTGACGCAGAAGGTGCAGGGGCCGTCGGTTCTTGAGAGGAATCCGTGATGCCCGCTCTTGGGCGGCGTATAGCTCAACTGGCCCTTGTCGAACATTGCCTCCAACACGTCAGCCATCATCTGATGCGGGTCATAGTAATCGGCCATCAACGTTGGGGCCGCCGAGGCGAACTTCTTCTTAATCTCCACCAGCACCGGAGGGGCGTCAGCAGCCTTCATGATGCCGAACGCCGCGAAGCCGCCCGCAGGCTTTTCCACCTGTATGCGCGGGTCTGTGTGCAGAAACTTGGAGGCCGCCGCGTACTTCGCCGTGAAAGCCTTCAGGGCGTCTGCGCTCATACGAAACTGCGGGACAAAGTTTACGTCGTAAGAGAAGTGCGGCGTGATTATGAGCCGCGTGGAGAGGCTGTACTTTATCCCGTCAATCTTCGTCTTGAACTCCAGGCGGCAATCATTCTCGGTCGTCAGACGCAAGAGTGTGTACGGGCCGTCCTCTGGATAATTCGGCAACGACGGGTGCGCCTGAATCAGATGCCCGTAAGCTTTGCGAAACATGTTCCATGAAGACTGTCCCACCAGATAGAGAATGGCGGGGCGCGTCTGCACAAGCTGCTTCATGGCCCAGGCGTTCGTCATCACGCAGTTGTTGACGACCGTGTTGACGCTCTGCGAAGTTCCGCCGAGCCACTCAGGCCCCCAGTGCGGCGAAGCGCACGCCACCATGTCCAGTTGGCCCACGTCTTCACCGACCAGAAGGCGCGCGTCCTTGTGCCCCTTCGAGACCAGAAACTTCTGGAAGCTTTCGAGCACGGGGACAATCTGCATGTAATAACCTATCTGCTGGCCGTAAATGTTCGCCTTCTTTCCCGCAGGGACGTTGAGACGCGCGGCCAGCACGTCGCCCTTCTTAAACGGTTGTTTCAGGTTCACCAGCACCACGTAGCGCGGCTCGCCCAGTTTGCCCGCCAGGGGAATCGTGGTTGGCTGTGTCTCGCCGTCATACTGCACCTTGATGTCGAAAGAAGGCGCGTCCGTCTTTCGCGTCGCATCGACCAGCATGCCTGGCTTCAAGGCTTTAATCTGTCCTTCGGGCAGCAGGTACTTCTCCACGAACTTCAAATCGAAGTGCTCCTGATACACAGTCCTATAGCGATAATAGTAGGCGTACTTCGTCCATGAGTCCGTGCCATTGTCGCTGGAGAAACTTGGATAGCCCCATGAAGCGCCGGTCGTGCCGGGCGCGAAAGCCGTCAGGTTCGGATTAATCCCTATGGTCATAATCGGAGCTTTGCGGCAGCCGTCCATCACTTCGGCGTCTGGGAAAGTCGGAGAGCGCGTGGTGCCTTTGAGCCAGAGGAATGATTTCGCTCCGTCCGGCTCATTCTCCTTCGGAGTGTTTGAATCGAAGTCGTAGACGGGATAAGGCCCGTAGGGCTGCTCCGCAGAATTCGTGGGCCAGAAGAAGCGACACGTCCCGCAGGGGCGCACGTTGTAAACCAGATCAATTTCCAGAGGGTCTTTCGGCGGGTTAGGTTTTCTCTGGCGCGGCGGGTCGTATGGCAT
>JACVRN010000182.1 GCA_014534425.1 Pyrinomonadaceae bacterium | reverse complement strand
GACCAGTATTCTCCTACGCTGAAAAGCTCCTGGTTGAAATGGCCCCGCAGGTGAGAGAGCCAGTCGGGAAACCATGACGAGCGAATGTGCTTGACGGCGTCGCAGCGAAAACCGTCGACGCCCGTAGTCTCTAAAAACCAACGGCCCCAGTACATCAATTCACCGCGCACTCGCTCGACACCCATATCAAGGTCGTTCGCCAGCAGGTAATCGTAGTTGCCGTGCTCGTGGCTGACCTCTGTCTCAAAGCCCTTCTCTTTCAGCCTGTAGATGTTGGATGAATCTTTGGTCGCTTCGTTGTAGCTGACGGCATCGAAGCACCACCAATGCCACTGCATGTCGGAGTAGGTTGTGCCGCGCCCCTTGAAGGTGAACTTTGTCCAGGCCAGAATCTTTTCCCAATCGCGTATAGCACGATTGCGGTCTTCTTTATCGACGGCCTGCGCCCAGACCTCTTCGGTCTCGTCCGCACCGTCCTTGTGATTGAAGACCACGTCCGCGTAGACCTGCATCCCGCTTTCCTGCACGGCGCGTATGGCCGCGAGCAGTTCTTCGCGCGTTCCATACTTGGTTCTGACGGAGCCTTTCTGGTCGAACTCGCCCAGATCGAAGAGGTCGTACTGGCCGTAGCCCACGTCGCATGGGCCAGCAGAAGCTTTACTGCAAGGAGGAATCCAGACGGCTGTGAAGCCTGCGCGCGCAAGCTCAGGCGCACGCTCGGCCAACTCTCGCCAGAGAGAGCCGTCGGCAGGCGTGTACCACTGGAAGCACTGAAAGATTACGCCGTTCTGCATCATGGGCTTTTACCGGAAGGGAAGTATGCAACGGAAGAGTTTCGTAGGTAAAGAAAGATAAGTAAAGAAGCGGCGCGAAGTCGTCCTCGCCTAGGTGCTTCAGCGCCGCTTCCCTCGACCTCATCTCTCCTGTTTCCCAGGGTGCAGGAGCGCTTTTGAGCAGGGAGGCCGATAGATTTTTTTTTGAGTTCCCTTAGAGCTGTACGAAATAATGAAACCTGCCCCACAGGATGCCGTGTATACAGATGGCCGCAGATGGCGTGAGTAAGTTTGTTGTTGTTTTGAATCTCATACGCATAGTCAGTTGTGAGTCTGCAATGACCGTGCCGCTTCGTAATCGGGCCATTTTTAAGAGCCATCAATCAATGTGTCGTTTGCCGCAGACACTCCAAGGCTAATAAGTCTACAGAAGTAGACACCCGAAAAGGCTGTGGTTCAGTTTAAGGAAGATTCGAACAGGATGAAAGAGATTTAATCATTTATTCATTTGTTCATTGAATCAATGAATCAATGAACCGATGATTCAATTTCTTCTTATCCTGTCCATCCTGTTAATTTCTATCTTGACTTGGATTGTGCCTGGGCCATAAAGTCGCAGGCGTTCTTACGTCAGGGGAACGCTAAACAGGTTCGACGAGTCTCTCCCTTCTCTCGTCGGTTTCCATTAACAATTCATCTCTGCTTCCGAGCCGGAATGGAATCTGTCATGAGCCGCATAACTCAATTCGCTCTTCTTTTCATTCTCTTTATCTTCTTCGCCGCGAGCGCAGCCGCACAGCAACAGCGACCCATATCAGCCGCCACGCCTTTACCGCTTGAGCCGCTCACAAAGCTGGAGGCGCTGGACACTCAGATAGGAGCGGTCGTAGTCAAGAACTACACCTACATAGGCTCTGTCTCCGGCTTTAGCGGAATCGTGATGGTGACTGCTTACGAATTTGTGGACGCTCAAACGGGGCGCAAGGATTACGGCATAGGCATAGAGCTTAGAGAGACGGGACGCTCCGAGCGAGACGGGAGAGAGGACAATACCTACGTCGATTATGATGAGATAGACGCTCTGCTCAGAGGATTGGATTACATCCTGAGGATTGAGAAAAGCGCTACGATGGAGAACTTCGAGGCGCTGTTCAGAACCAGGGGAGAGCTATCGGTCGCAACCTTCATCAGGCCCAACGGCTCGCTTCAGGCGGCGATAGGCATAGGCATCTTCAGACGAGCCGCCGTCACCGTCTCGCTCGGCAAGATGGCGGACTTCCGCAAGCTGATTGCCGACGCCAAAACAGCGATTGACAAGATAAGATAGAACGAAGGCAGATTGGATTATTTATCTCGTCTGAATCGTCCCCATCTGCACGACTTCAAAGTCCGAACCCTTAATCGCGCCGAGAGTGCTTAATTCATTATCGCTCCAGCGCGGGTCGGCCGCGCCGCTTATGTACCAGTTAGAGCCGTTGTCGGCCACTATCATTCCGTACTTCTTCAGCGCACGCAGTATGACCTGCATGTTGGGCGAAAAGCGCGAGATGTCGAAAGAGGCTTTCAGCCGCACGCGCATTCCCATCGGCGGCAGGTTGGGGTCTGTGTTGTTGCTGGCGAAATGGCGCGCGGGCGAAACGTAAGCGCGTCGCGTGCGCTGCACCGTGAACCTGAGCGCGTGCGTAATCTCTTTCAACTCGAAGACCTCGTCGTAGCGCACCAGCCCTGGAAAGATAGGAAGCCCTGCTGCGTCCGCCGAAGTCCAGCCAGCAGGTCTTAGACTGTTAGAGTTCAAGTCGAAGACAGCGCCGCAGTCAGCGTTCCAGCTTGCGCCGCCATTAACCGCAAAAGCTCTGTACAACTCGTACAGCTTCCAGTTGTCTCTATCAATCACAATCACGTGACGGTCGCCCGTAGAGTTTGCGCCGCCTTCAATGGGCGCGTTCGCAGGGACGGGATACGGGCCGGGGTCGCTCTCGTCGCCGTATGCAGTAAAGGTTATGGGAACCTTTTGCTGCGAGCCTGAAACCACTACGTAAGGGATGCCGTTCGGAGCGCCGTTCCATGTCGTTCCGAAATCAGGATGAAGCCCTACGTTAAGCCCTATGCTGGCAATCAGGTTTGCGGAGTTGGGGTCTACTGGCAGAGCAGAGATGTCCTGATTCCAGGGATTGTCCAAGGGAAAGACGCGCTTGCCCTTGAGGCTAGAGTTCACGCCCAGGTCGGGCAGGATTGTAGGCGTCGACGTGCCGTCATCCGGCGGGCCGCCGCCTATGTGGCCTATGCCGATTCTCACGCGGTTGCTGGCCGTCCCGCGCAGGCGTATGCCTACAAGCACGTCGCCCACGTCGCCAAGATTATCGTTCAGCCGGACGCTGACCGTGCTCAGCCAATCGTAGCCGGGCATCTTGCCCACGTACTCCACCGTCAGAGGATAAATCGTATGAGACGCATCCTCGGCTTCAGCCGTCACAGCCGAAGCGTCCTCGCCCGGAAGAAGGTCTAGGTTCCTGGCATAGAGCATGACGCGCGTGCGGTTGTCTGTTGTGCCAAACGGAATGGCCTGAGTGAGCGGAAACGGCTCGCGCCTCCAGGAGACGGCGTCAAGCGCTATGGCGCGCGTAGATGTTGCCTCGCTAATCAATTCCGGCGCGGCCTGCGCGCTCAGATTTGAAGCGCAGACAACAAGAAACAGTAGGACACAGTTAAGGTAAGAATAGAGACTCCTGCTCATCATATGGACTCGACTTCGAGATTAAATTTCCTGAGTGAGAAACACGGAGCAAGAGTTGGACTTTAACTACCTTAATACAATTTAACTGAAAACACACGCCAGCTTTTGTTTACGTCAGGAATCCCAGGTTCGGCGTTGAGAATCGCCCGAGGTTGGGGAACACGAGCGGCATGTCGGAAGTGGACAGCCCGTACCACGCGGCGAGCGTGGCCGCGTACTGGTCTACGGAAGTCGTGGGAATCCAGCGCCCTTCGTCGCTCGAATCGTCCGGGCCGGAGAGAGCCAGGTTCGGGAACCTGCCGTAAAAGTCTCCGCCGCGAACAGAGCCGCCTAATATGAGATGATGGCTGCCCCACGCGTGGTCTGTGCCGCCGCCCGAAGCGGGCTGGAACGTGCGCGAAAAGTCCGAGAGCGTAAAGGCTGTGACATCGTTCGCCACTCCTATCTCTTCCGTGGCCTTATAGAAGGCATACATGGCCTGCGCCACCTGCGGCAGTTGATTGTTATGCACGCCAATCTCGTTGTTGTGAGTGTCCCACCCGCCGTAGGAGACGAAGAATATCTGTCTAGAGACGCCAAGCACGGAGCGAGCCTTGATAGCGTTTGCGACCGTCTTCAACTGGTTGCCGAGCGAAGTGTTCGGGAAGACAGTTGTGACGGAGCCGCTCGCGGTAGCGCTATTTAAGAGGGCCGTGTTGTCAATCGCGCTCGTCATCGTCTCGCTTGCGCTTTTGACGAGCGTCATGTTCCTGTCTGCCGTCATCAACTGTCGCATGGCCTGGTAACGCGCATCGTTATTTAAGTTCGACGAAAATCCCCTCAAGCCTGTGCTCGGCACAAGCGGCATGGAGGTCTGCCCCGTGGTAAAGAGCGTGATGCCGCCGGTCGAAACAATCATGGGGAAAGAGTTCGTGCCGTTGAGGCTCGCCGTGCGGTCTGCTATGCGCCCGCCCCATCCCGTCAATTGTGCGGCCTTCGTGTTGGCGCTGACGGTTGATTGCCACTGCTCCTGCTGGTCTGAATGCGAAAAGAGATTGTCGGGCCGCGCGCCCGCTACGTTGTTAGACAAGAATTGGCTGCGCGTGATTGGCTGAACGAGCGTGCCTACGTTGCAAAGCACCGCGAGCTTTCCCTGCTGCCAGAGGGGAAGCAGGCCCGTTGCCAGAGCCGGATTGGCGACCTCTGGCGAAAGGTTGGGATTAAAGCCATACTTGAGACCATTGGCGCTCGGCGGCTGTATCTGCAACAGGTTCGCCTGCGGAATGCCTATGCCGTTGGTCGGGCGCACCTTCACGTAGTCAGCATAGTTGTCGTAGGGGATGACCACGTTATTCATGTCTATCCCGCCGAAGAGAAAGATGCAGACCAGCGCTTTATAGTCATCGGCTGCGGCTGCTCTCGGCTCGGCTGCGAGCGCGCTGATTGTCCGAAAGCGGCTGAAGCCGCTCATCATGGCAGCCGCGCTTAACCCCGCGCAGGTGTGCTTCAGAAAGTGGCGGCGTGAAAGACGATTCTCACTCATAAGGTTTTATCTCTCGACTTGATACTGCGAAGACGTGGCGACCAGATAAACGGCAGCCTGCGCGCGTTGCAGCGTATTCGACGCAGGAATATTCGTGATGGCTGCCGTGATGACGCCACGCATGGCGGGCGACATGGAGTTGTGCATCAGTAGGCCGTCGAGCGCCGCTACGAGCTTCGACGGATCGCTTGCGAGTGCCTGCAACGCGGACAGGTCAACTGTGGTGCCGCCGGTCGCCGCGTTGATGCGCGAGTAGGTGATTGTGTTGATGAAATTCGCGCGTGTAATCGCAGCCGCAGTCGTCTGAATGCCAAACTCCGGCGCGTAAACTTCTTCCTTGCCGGGCAGCTTGTAGTTTGGGCTGTAGTAGTTGAAGACCGACGGCGAATAGAAGAGGTTCTGTCCCATAGGGTTTGTCTGCGGGTTCAGGTCGCCGTCGCTCGCTGCATTAAGAGCGCGAAGCACGCTCGTCACGTACAGCACAGGCTCTCGCAGGTGTCCGTAATTCGGGTCTGTCTTCACGTCGCCGCGAGCTTCAGGGTCAAGCAGTATGGCTCTTATCACTGCCTTCATGTCGCCGCGAACGCCCTGGCCGTTATTGTTGAAGGCTGCGGCAACGCGGCCCACGTAAGCCGGGCTGGGATTGCTGGTCACAAGATGCTGTATCAGTTGGCGCGCGATGAAGGGGCCTACGTTCGGGTGATTGAAGATATTGTCTATCGCCTGATTCAACTCGCGGTTGGCGGATTCGCTCGTGGCCGTTTGCGTCGCGGGGATGATGTAGCCGTCAAGCAATTCCTTCGCCGTCGCAGCATGATTCGTAGGCACTACGTACATCTGCCCGAGGTAGTACGCAGGGTTGTTGTTGCGCGAGGTGCCTCCGGGCGCAACCGGATAAGTCCAACCCGTGAAGGTGTAAGCGAAGCCTTCTACGGCTTCCTGGTCATAGGTCGGAATGGGCTGGCCGTCCGTGTCAAG
>JACVRN010000154.1 GCA_014534425.1 Pyrinomonadaceae bacterium | reverse complement strand
GCGCACGTCTCGCACGGCTTCTTCGGCTCGCCCGAATTCACAGACACAGGCTTCATGATTTACAGGTTGTACGAAGTCGGCATGGGAAGACTGCCGCGCTACGCGGAGTTCGTCCCCGACATGGCTTCTTTGAGCGGCTACAACATCCCCGACAATATCAGGCAGCAGAACCTTAGTGATTACTTGCAGCAATTCACGTCCAGGGCAGAGTTTCTGGATCGCTTCACGGGCGCGCTGCAGCCGTCTGAGGCCGCGCAGTTGATACAGAAGTTGGAGCAGGCCGCAGGCGTGACGCTGCCCGCAACCGCCACTACTAATCCGGGCCAGGCCACGCAGTACGGCAGGCAGCAGCTAATAGACCTCAGAGCTTCGGGCACGTTTACCGTCGGGCAAACTCTTAAAGCATTCGTGGAGCAGCAGCAGGTTTATGACAAGTACTTCCCGCGCGGATTCGTCACGATGGAGTACTTCGCTTATCTCAGGCGAGACCCAGACTTGAACGACCCTAATCTTTCCGGCTGGAACGAGTGGGTGTACGTCTTCATAAACGGCGGCGCAACACGCGGCAGACCTGACATCCTGCCGAGGGATTATCACCACCTGATTTTCGGCTTCATCTACTCCGAAGAGTACCGCAAACGCTTCGGCGCTCCTTGATTCATGTAAGCCGAAGAGATAAAGATGAAGAAGGAGGGTTTGATACAGGCCCTCCTTTTTTGTTACTTAAGTACCAGGATGGAGCAACGCCTACAGTTTCAGATAAGCTCGACGGATGTGATTGACCAGCGCCTTGACCGCTTTCTGGCCTCAAGGCTCGGCTGGCTCAGCCGCATGCGAATAGGCAGCCTCGTTCTTCAAGGCGCGTGCGTGGTGAACAAAGAGGTGGCTGCGCCCGGCTATCATTTGCGGCTGGGCGATGTGGTGGAAATCACTATTGACGAAGGCGGGCCGACGGCCATGACGCCCGAAGCCATACCTCTGGACATAGCGTACGAAGACGCCTACATCATCGTCATCAATAAGCCCGCAGGGATGCTCGTTCATCCTACGCGCACGGAAAAGAGCGGCACGCTCGCCAACGCGCTCGCCTATCATCTGAATCGTGATGCGATAGCAGTAGCAGCGCACACCGCGCGGCCTCCGATTCGCCCCGGCCTTGTGCATCGCTTAGACCGCGCTACATCGGGTCTGATGGTCGTAGCTAAAATCGAACGTGCACTGTCCATCCTCACGCGCCACTTTCATCGCAGGCTCGTTGATAAAAGATACCTTGCGCTGGTTCACGGGCGAATCGAAGAAGACTCAATGACCATCGACGCGCCCATTGGCCGGAACCCGGAAGCGCATCCGAAGTGGAACGTCTCAATAGCGGGCAAGCCAGCCGAAACAAGGCTCCGAGTAATTGAAAGAGGGGCGCGCACCACGCTCGTAGAGCTTGAGCCTGTGACGGGACGCACCAATCAACTGCGAATACACTGCGCCCACGTAGGCCACGCCATCCTGGGCGACGACTGGTACGCCGAAGATGAAATCCCGCGACTCTGCCTGCACGCCTCCCGCCTCAGCTTTCATCATCCATCGGGCGGCGACTGGCTGGAATTCTCTTCTCCACTACCTGAAGAATTTCTTCATTTATTCATCGGTTCATTGATTCAATGAAACAATGAACCGATGAATCAATCTCTTCATAACGGTTCTTCGTGCGCTACGGCTCGCTCTATCTGTTTGAGGGTGAGGGAATCCGGGGCGAGGCGTACGAAGATGTCGCGCATGGCGCAGACGATGGGGTTCTGGAACTGGCCTATGCGCCCGACTCTCCAGGACTGGTTGGTTATCCATGCTGTGCGCGGCATACGCTCGCGCTCGTAGCGGTTGAGGCTCTCCGTCAGTTCATCGCCATCGCGCAGACAGCGCGCGAGTGCCAGGCTGGATTCAATAGCCATGCACGCGCCCTGTCCTATGTTTGGCGTGGTCGGATGCGCGGAGTCTCCAAGGAGCGCTACGCGGCCACGATGCCACTTCTTCATAGGCTCTATGTCGTAGATGTCGTTGTGCAGTATGTGCTCGGCTGGAGTCGATTCGATGAGATGCTCCACGGGATGATGCCAGCCTTTGAAGTAATCCAGAAGAAAACGCTTGCTCTCGGCTGGTGAGAATTTGCGGCCCGCATCTATGTTGGCCGTGGAGAACCAGTAGACGCGCTCTCTGTCAACGCGCACGATACCGAAGCGTGCGCCGCAGCCCCATGACTCGGAAGTTTTCCCCAGCGCCGCTTCGTCGCGCGTCTCCACTACCCCGCGCCAGGTAGTGTAGCCCGAATAGCGAAGCTTCACCTCCGGGAACAACTGTCTGCGAATGACGGAATGAATCCCGTCGGCTCCTATCAACACATCAGCGCGAGCATTCTCATTATCAGCGAAGCGTACAGTCACGCCCTCTTCGTCCTCTTCAAAGCGTTCGCACTTTGCGCCCAAGCGAACTACTTCGCGCGGAAGAGCGGCGAGCAGGATTTCATGAAGGTCTGCCCGATGAATAGCAATAGTCGGCTCACCGAAGCGCTCTTCAAGCTGGCCCGTAGCGGTGCGCGAGAGCACTCGCCCCTTGGAGGTGCGAAGCTCGCCGCGATCTATCTTCGCGCCCGTCTTGATAACTTCGTCGGCCAGCCCAAGCTTCCTGAGCGCCTTAATCGCATTCGCCCAGATAGTCAGCCCCGCTCCGACCTCGCGCAACTCATCCGCCTGTTCATACACAGCCACGTCCAGACCGATACCGCGCAGGCTGATGGCAGCGCACAAGCCGCCTATCCCGCCGCCAACGATGATTACCCGTTTGATAGATGCTGCCATGCGTCCCTGTTCTAACGCTTTCGTTCACAAAATGAAAGTGTCACAGGCCGCGTGGCTGCGCCTTTAATAGCTTATTAGGATAAAATTTTCCGGCAGGATTATGCAGACGCGTAAGAATATTCTGAGCTTTCTGGATGATTACTCAAGGCGCGGCGAAGATGTGGTCTTCGCGCACCGTCGCGGTCTGCGCGTGACGCGCTGGTCTTACGCGCGCCTGACGGATGCGGCGCTGAGGCTCGCGTGTGAGTTGAAAGAGCGCGGGGTGAAGAAGGGCGACCGCGTGCTGCTGTGCGCGGAGAACAGTCCAGAATGGGCCGCAGCCTTTTTCGGCTGCGCGGCGCAGGGCGCAGTCGTCGTTCCCTTGGACAAGGAAAGCACGCCCCCCTTTCTTGCGCGCGTGCGCGAGCAGACGCGGCCCATGCTCTTTCTTCATGACGGGCCGGAGCAGCGCTTCGCCGCAGACCTTCCCGCTCTTAACCTCTTGAAGTTGGAAGAAGCAATCGCGCGTCATGACAGGCGCGATTATCAGGCGGAAGAGATTGGGCCGGACGACCTTCTTGAAATCATATACACCTCAGGCACTACTACAGAGCCTAAGGGAGTGCTGCTGACGCACGGAAACCTGCTGGCGAGCATCGCGCCGCTTGAAAGCGAGATTCAAAAATATCTCAAGTGGGAGCGCATCGTTCACCCGCTCCGCTTTCTTAATTCTCTTCCTCTCAGTCACGTCTTCGGGCAACTCATGTCGCTCTTCGTGCCGCAGCTTCTGGGCGGACGCGTCTTCTTCCAGAGTTCGCTGAACCCTTCGGAGGTGATTGAGACCGGCAGGCGCGAGCGCATCAACGTGATGGTCACAATCCCGCGCATGCTTGAGCTTCTGCGCGGACGCGTTCTGGACGAGCATGAAAGAGAAGGGAAGAGACGCGAGTTTGAAGAGGCTCTCGAAGGCGCGAAAGGTTGGAGCGTGGCCCGTCGCCTGTGGGCTTTCCGCAGGCTGCACAGCAGATTCGGCTGGAGGTTCTGGGCCTTCATAGCTGGCGGCGCAACTCTACGGGAAGAGACCGAAGAGTTCTGGCAGCGCGCGGGCTTCGCAGTCATACAGGGCTACGGCATGACCGAGACGGCCTCTCTCATCAGCGTCAATCATCCTTTCAAAAAGAGTCGCGGCTCGATTGGCCGCACGCTTCCCGGCCACGAAGTACGGCTTGACGCTGCGGGCGAGATAATGGTGCGCGGCGCGAACGTTTCGCCCGGCTACTGGAACGGCGCGGAGAGTTATCTCAATCTGGAAGAGGGCTGGCTGCGTACGGGCGATGTCGGCGAGATGGACGAAGAAGGCAACCTCTATTTCAAAGGGCGCAGGAAGGAGACAATCGTCACAGCCGCAGGACTGAACATCTACCCGGAAGATTTGGAAGCGGCGCTCAATGCTCAGCCCGAAGTTAGAGAGAGCGTCGTCATCAATTTTGACTCCGAGCACGGGCCTGAGCCGCTCGCCGTCCTTATCCTGAAAGACGAAGTGACGGAAGTTTCAAAGGTCATCACGCGCGCCAACCTACAGCTTGCCCGTCATCAACAGATTCGCCGCCACTTCATCTGGCCCGAGCGGGATTTCCCGCGCACCGCCACCCAAAAGATAATCAAGCGAGAGGTGGCGGAAAAGGTACGGGCTGGCATTGCGAAGAGAGAGTCACAGCCTGAAGGGGCAGGCGCGGTCGCAGAGATAATCAATCGCATAGCAAACAACACTCGCGCGCAGGTGGCCGCCACGAGCGCGCTTGAGACGGACTTGAATCTGGATTCTCTGGGACGCGTGGAGTTGCTGAGCGCCTTGGAAGAACGCTATCAGGTGGAACTGGACGAAGCGGCATTCACGAGCGCCATAACCGTAGGCGATGTGGAGAGGATGGTTAAAGAGGGCGCTGTAGATGAAGCTGCAACTAGGCAATATCCTTACCCTGAATGGGCGCGCAGCTTTCCTGTGACTTGGATTCGTCGTCTCATGCTTTATCTCTTCATACTGCCCCTGGCTTTCATCATGTGCCGCGTGCGCGTACGCGGCAGAGAGCATCTTGAAGCTTTGCGCGGGCCTGTGCTTTTCGTCTCTAACCACATCTCTATGGTCGACCACGCGCTGATAATAGAGGCGCTGCCCGGAAGATTCCGCAGGCATCTGTCGATTGCTATGGAGGGAGAAATACTGCGCGACTGGGTTCATCCACCTGCTCCCGCGAACTGGTTCACGCGCCTCAGGTGGCTAGCGCAGTATGCGCTGGTCGTGACCTTCTTCAACGTCTTCCCGCTCCCGAAAAAGAGCGGCTTTCGTCGCAGCTTCGCGTATGCGGGCGAGATGATGGATAGAGGCCAGAGCGTGCTGGTCTTTCCAGAAGGCACCCGAAGCGAAGACGGCGCGCTCCATCCCTTCATGACGGGAAGCGGCCTTCTAGCACAGAATCTCTGCGCGCCCGTAGTGCCCATAAAGATTGACGGCCTGGCGGAGCTTAAGCTTCAGCGCAAACACTTCGCCTGGCCCGGACAGGTCGCAGTCACCTTCGGCGAAGCCCTGCGCTTTGCCCGGACAGATGACCCGGCACAAATCGCAAGAGAGTTGGAGAGACGCGTCAGAGAGCTTTAGCTTAAATTAGAATTTAGCTTTTGCGCGAGCGGCCAGAATCGGCACCACCATCATCAACTGTATGTCCAGATCCGGCCCCCTCTGGATAGTAGGAACACGCAGCACCGACTCGCTTAAGATGTTTTTATGATCGCTCGGATAAACCCTGCCCGAAGTCAGAAACTTAGCCGTCTGGGGCATGAGCACGGCATAATCAATAAAGACGAGGTAAGGCTCCATTAAGTAGTCGTCCGTAAACTTTACGCTTAGCTCGAACCATAAGACGTAGGATTTCGTCTCCTTCTTGGCCCGCTCCTTCGCCTGGTTGAGGTTCATCTTGCCGCCATTAATAACCTCCATAGGCGGGTCGTAATTCAACCTCTCCATGCAAATCTTTATAGTGTCCTTAATATTGTCGTCGGCGTCGCCGTATTTCTTAATATCGTGTATCAGGTCTCCGCCTACGATGATTGAGGAGACGACTGGCCGCTCGGGTTTAGCCGTTTCTGTGCTGGTCACAGCAACCGGCGTGGGCGCTGGCTTAGGCTGAGCCGCGCGCCTGCCCGACTGCGCCACGATGGACTGAGAGCAGCAGAGGATTAATGACGCACACACTAGCAAAAGATATTTCTGGCTCTTTACCAGAACTGAACAGGCGTGTCTTTCATGCCGCATGGGAGGTCTCCTGAATCATCGTAAAAGCTTGCGACGCCGGACTCTCAACAGGAGCGAGGAGTCGAATTCTACACCCGCAGGGAGAATAATGAAAGAGCGAGTTACTGCTGTTGCCATCTGCACACGGTGTCTGACTTTTATGGCTGATTTAGTATAATGAAGCGAATCTAAAATTGCGTGTGCTCGAATAAAATCATCCATGAAATCTGCTAAATTCTGCGTCGCGTATGCTCTGGCGCTCCTGCTCTTATCTCAGCTTACTTATGGGCAGGCGGTGTCCGCTTCTTCACAGGCGTTGACTGCAAAAACGATTCTGGCGAAATGGACTGCGGCCATCGGAGGCGCAGAGCGGGCGGCGCAGGCGCGCATGATTTATCGCCACTCGAAAACATCCGAAGGCGGGATGGAGGGGGTGCGCGAGGAATGGGTCACGTCAAGGCTACAGCGCAAGGAGGTTGAGCGTCACAGTCACTTTCAATCGACGACCGTTTTCGACGGGGCGCAGGGCTGGCTTAATGACTGGAACGGAAAAACTCGTTTGCTTCAGGGCGAGGATGCTAAGCAGGAGACGGTCACGGCAATCCTGCACAGCTTCGCCGCCGTCAACGGAAAGGCCGGAGCGGTTGAATACACGGGCCAGGATGCGTACGGAAGATTAATCCTGAAATTTCAGCCTCAAGGCGGCTTGCCCGCCACCTATTATCTTGACCCTGCGACTTACCTTCCAGCGAAAGCTGAGTTTCAAATTTCCAGAGTCCCCATCAGCGTTGAATTTTCAGATTGGAGAGACACGGGCGGCCTGAAGATTCCTTTTAAGGAAACAGAGACTATCTTGAGCAGAAAGACCGTGACCGTTTATGAAGAGATTCGCGTGAACGGTTCCGAGAAAGTAAGTTTTACGAAACCCAAAGACGCACGCGACTCCTTTATTCTGTCGAACAAACCTTCGGCCAGCGTTCCCTTCAACTTCGAAAATAATCACCTGATGGTGATGACAGAAGTTAACGGCTCCAGTCCTATCTGGTTCATGATTGATACCGGAGCCAGATTCACCGTCATTAGCCAGGAACGCCTCAATCAATTCAACCTGAAATCTTACGGCGGATTGAAAACGCAGGGCGGCGGAAACGATGTCACGGGCGCGTACGTGGATGGAGTGACGTATCGCCTGAGCGACGTGGAGGTGAGAAACCAGCACGCAGCCGTCCTCTCATTGCAAGGGCTTGAGAAAGTGTACGGGATGCCTCTAGGCGGAATCCTGGGCTACGACTTTGTCAGTCGCTTTGTCATACAGGCCGATTATCCTTCCAGCACCTTAACGCTCTTCGACCCCGCGCGCTTCGAATACAAAGGCAAAGGCATCGTCGTGCCTTTCATTCTGAAAAGCAACAACCACCCGTACATAGAAGGCAGCGTGACCGTGCAGAACCGCAACATCCCTGCCCTTTTTGTGCTGGACACGGGAGCGGCGGATACCATGACGCTGACCACTCCGTTCGTGAAGGAGAACAATCTGGCCGAGTTGGCAGGCGACCCAAGGATGCGTGTTAATAGAATAGCCGGTTCGGAAAAGGAGTTCTTCGCGCCCACGACCATGCGCGGGCTTTTAGACAAAGTGACAATCGGTCAGGTCACATTGCCGCACGTAGTCGTAAACTTCTCGTTAGGCACAAGCGGCGCTTACGCCAGCTCAAGTTTTTCAGGCAACATAGGCGAAACAATTCTACAGCGCTTCAAGATGATTCTAGATTACGAGCACACCCGAATGATTCTTGAACCCGGCCCCGAAGCCTACGCTCCCTTCGAGGAGCGCCGTTCCTTCGGCGCAACCTTTACCTCCGATGGCCCGGACTTCAAAATCTTTCGCGTCACAGGCGTCGGTGCAAACTCCCCCGCCAAGCGCGCAGGTCTACAGACAGGCGACATCATCACCGCGCTCGATTCCGTCCCCGCAATTAACCTGACCATCGGCCAACTTCGCAAAATCTTTACCGAAGACGGCACCACTCATACTCTAAAAGTCCAGAGAAAAAACGAGGAACTGAAAATCCCCGTCACCATTGAACGACTCCCAATCTCCGACCTCAAGTAAAAAAAGAAGAGCCGCCAATTTCGGCGGCTTTAATCCTGAAATTATTTATGGAGCCGAGGAGGATCGAACTCCTGACCTCTTGAATGCCATTCAAGCGCTCTCCCAGCTGAGCTACGGCCCCGGTTGTTGGGTGCAGGCTGCTCGGTGTGGCAGCGAATCAGTAGAGTAGCTTAACGCGGGAAAGGGCGTCAAGCGCGGGGCCTTTGGCGGCGGCGGGCTGAGAGGAAGGCTATGATGGCTCCGACCAGAAGCATAAGGATGCCTGCGGTAGCCTTCCACCAGTTTTGTACTTCGTGTATGGCTCCGGTGTTGCTGATGACGAAGTCTGCGCCCGTGTGTACGAAGAGCGCGCGATAGGCTATGACGCCGCCTGCGGCTGCGATGACGAGACCTGCTATGAACGTGACAACCTTCATCTTCCCTTGAAATCGGGTTTGCGTTTTTCCAGGAACGCGGAGACGCCTTCGTCCTTGTCCTGACTTGAGAAGCAGAGGGCGAAGAGGTCTACTTCGCGGCGCAGGCCCTCGTCCAGATTCGAGCGCGAGGCGAGTTTGACGGCTTCCTTCGCCATCCTGAGCGCGATTGGACTCTTCTCGGCAATCCGGTTCGCCAACTCCATAGTCTTCGCTTCGAGGTCTGCGGCGGGCACGACCGTGTTGACGAGGCCGACGTTGTAAGCCGTCTGCGCGTTGATGATGTCGCCCGTCAGAATCAACTCCATCGCCTTGCCCTCGCCGATGAGGCGCGTCAGGCGTTGAGTTCCGCCGCCTCCGGGAATGATGCCGAGGTTGATTTCGGGCTGGCCGAAGGAGGCCGTGTCGCTCGCTATGCGCAGGTCGCACGCCAGGGCCAACTCGCAGCCGCCGCCCAAACAGTAGCCGTTGACCATGGCTATGACCGGCTTCGGGAAATTATCAATCGCGGTAAAGAGCGAGCGCCCGAGCATCACTTCGCGCTGGGTGATGGCGGTGCGTCCCTGAAACTCCGCAATGTCTGCGCCCGCTATGAAAGCCTTGTCGCCCGCTCCCGTGAAGATTACTACGCGGACTGATTCGTCCATGCTCAGCTCTTCCAAAACGGCAGCGCCCTCTTCGCGCGTCTTGATGTTCAGTGCATTTCGCTTTTCCGGGCGATTAATAGTGATGATGGCGACGCGCTCGCGCCGCTCGACTAAAAGAGTCTCGTAGGATTCGGTCATCTTTCTTGTATCAACTCCGTATTAAGTTTTGATGAT
>JACVRN010000159.1 GCA_014534425.1 Pyrinomonadaceae bacterium | reverse complement strand
TTCACGGGCGCACGACCTACTTTAATGTCAATCGCCATTTCAATCCTACGAATGTCTGCTACGTTGATTGCAAGTTCTGCGGGTTCTATCGCAAGCCGACCGCCGTAGATGCCTACACGCACAACATAGACGAGTCTTTACGTATAGCGGGCGAAGCCGTCAAGGAAGGCGCGACGGAGCTTCACATCGTAGGCGGGTTGAACACAAAGCTTCCCTGGAGCTATTACACAGACCTGCTTTCGGCTTTGAAGCAGAAGTTCCCGCAGCTTCATCTTAAAGCCTTCACGATGGTAGAGCTTGACCACTTCGCACGCTTCTACAAAATGACGGACGAGGACGTGATAGGTCAGTTGAAGGAAGCAGGGATGGATTCATGTCCGGGCGGCGGCGCGGAAATCTTTCGTGAGCCGACGCGCTCCATGCTCTGCGCGCACAAGTGCGATGCCGAGCGCTGGCTTGAGCTATCCGGCAAAGTCCACGCCGCCGGACTCAAAACAAATGCGACCATGCTCTACGGCCACATAGAGACGACGGAAGACCGCGTAGACCACTTCATCAGATTACGTGAGCAACAGGACAAGTCGGGCGGCTTTCAGTGCTTTATCCCGCTAGCCTTTTATCCTGAGAACACGCAGCTAGCGCACCTGCCGGGGCCTTCGGGCGTTGACAGCCTGAAGACCATAGCCGTCTCGCGTCTCATGCTGGACAACTTCCCGCACATCAAAGCCTATTGGGTGATGTTGGGCAAGCGGCTTTCGCAGGTCGCGCTGCACTTCGGCGCAAACGACCTCGACGGCACCATCACGGAAGGCGGCGAGCTTTCGGAAAGCTACTCGGTCGAAGCCAACCGGGAAGTGAAGATGACCAAGCAGGAGATAATAGCGCTCATAGAAGAAGCTGGATTTGAAGCGGTTGAGCGCGACACTGTTTATAACCGTATAGAGAAAGAGACCGCTTCGGTTTAGTCCAAAGCTTTGGTTAATAGAAGATGAGAAATTTCGCTCGCATCATAGCTTACATGCTCGCCGGAGCAGTTGCTTTCTGGACGCCGGACATTCTGCTGCATGTCAGGAGAGGATATGAATTCGCCAGTCGAGACATGCTGCTGCTCACGGTGCTTCTGCCCTGGGTGCTCTTCAGCATTTACAGAGTGCTCCTGAGTCTGCGCGGCAAAGAGTTCAAGAGTCCGTCCATAGCCTTCTACATGCTCTTGGGCGTGTGGATGCTAGGCTCTTCCGCCATGACGCTCGGCGCGGCCTTTACAGGCGGTGGCCTTCCTCATCCGGGCGAGGCCGTCAACGTGGAGCTTCTGACGGGATTACTTCCTTCCTCAACATTCACCCTGGCCGCGTTCGACGGAAGCCTTACGGCGCTGCTCGTCTCCACCATCCTGATGATTTTCTTACACCTAAAATATGAAAGAGGCTCCTGGATAATTCCTCCAGCGATTTTCAGAGAAGGTAAAAAGCTTTTCCGTCATTCAGAAAACTAATCATGAGCATCGCAACTGAAAAACGAACCATAACGGTCGCGCACTCGCCGGATTCGGACGACGCGTTTATGTTCTACGGGCTGGCGAACGAACTGCTAGACACAGGCGACCTGCAGTTCACGCACGTCCTCAAAGACATACAGACCTTGAACGAAGAGGCCATGCGCGGCACCTTCGATGTCACGGCCATAAGCTTTCACGCCTACGCCTACATCTCGGACAAATACGCGCTCCTGCCGCACGGCGCATCCATAGGCGACAACTACGGCCCCCTAGTCGTCGCGCGAGAGCCTATCCGAGCAGAAGATTTGTCGAAGATTAAGGTCGCAGTCCCAGGCACCCTGACGAGCGCATTTCTGGCTCTCAGGATTTTCAATCCTTCTTTTGAATACGAAGTGGTTCCCTTCGACGAAATCATAGCGGCTGTGCAAGAGGGCCGCGCAGACGCGGGCCTACTGATACACGAAGGCCAGCTTTTCTATCAGAGGTTAGGGCTTCATAAGGTGATTGACCTGGGCGAGTGGTGGCACGAGCGCACGAACGGGTTGCCGTTGCCGATGGGCGGCAACGCCATAAGAAGAGACCTCGGCCCTGATTTGATGCACAAGGTCTCAGGCTATCTGCGCGACAGCATTCGTTACTCGCTCGACCACAGGCAGGATGCTCTAGCTTACGCCATGCAGTTTGCGCGCGACATGGACACGGAATTAGCAGACCGCTTCGTAGGGATGTGGGTCAACGAGTTGACGCTCGATTACACGGAGCGCGGGCGCGAAGCCGTCCGGCGACTGCTCGCGGAAGGCTACGAGCGCGGCATCATCCCGCGCTATGTAGAAGTCGAGTTCGTGGATTAAGAGCAGAGTTAAAGCTTAAAAGATGCTGAGGTGACGCCCCGGTGGGAGATAGCCGGGGCGTCACCTCTTTTCTTTGCTGCACACCTAGCTTGCTGCGGCAAAGGTGCTGGGGTGTTTGATGACGGCTTCTTCCGAGGCCAGAGCGCGTACGACGGTCTCTGCCCGCAGGCTTATGCTGCCAAGGGCGTCGGCCAGTTCCCATTCTATCTGGAAGCCGCGCGCCATCATCGAAAGCGGCTGGCAGGTGGCTATCAGCAGCCGACAGTTGACGGGACGCGGGAAGGGGTCGCCTAAAGGCGTGTAGCGTCCCGTCTCTATGATGCGACAGAGGACGTGACGGGCCGCAGAGGTCAGCTTTTCTATATTGGTTAGAAAAAGCGTGCCCGCGCCTGCGGCTGCAATCAGCCCTGTCTTAAAAGGGAGCGCGACGCCGCCCGCCGTCCCGCCCAGTAGGACTGACGTGCGGTCGCCGCGCGTGTCATCGGCAAGCTCTTGGCCGTCAAGCTCCTCCCACGGGCCTGCCCCGCCTGCTATCCCGTGCAGCAACATAGCCGCTCTACGTTGCGTTTGCGCTCGCGCGCTGTAGAGATTCACGGGAAGGCGGGAGGCCGCCAGCCGCCGATATGAGGAACGTAACCGTGTCGTATCGGTTCTCCAATCAGCCAGTGTTTCCACTCTCTCTCTCATCGGTACTCCCCTGTTATAAAAACGACCGTCAGAAGCGAGGGAACTGACTTTCGGCTTCTCTTAACTGAACTTCAGCTAGATAATGGCGTCCATGTAAATAATGACTGCGTCCATAAAGCCCGGGGACTCAGCAGTGCCCGTGTAACCCGGTGACTCGGCTGTGCCAGGCTGCGTGCTCGTAACACCCGGCGATTCTGCTGTTCCCTCTGTGGCGAAAGCGGCGGGCGTGCCCAGGCCCACCATCAGGGCAAGTAACGTAGCTGCGAAAAACTTCTTCATGATTCTTTATTCCCCTCTCATTTTCTATCTTGATAATCGGTGTCAGTCGAGCGGGCGTCGTAAGGAACCGTCCGCGCTCGCTCCCTTACTTAACAAGGCTTGTGCCAGAGACTCTTTTCATAGTCAACGGCACCTGAAAGCCAATAAAACAGGGCTTTATGGAAATCCCCGGCGCTTGACGAAAATCTAGCTGGCGACAATTTTTTTGCGGCAGAGGCTCACGCGGGCGCACCGCACCGAGAGAACTAACCTATCTGCTTATGGTGTGTTAGAGGAAGTGAAAGAGATTTTACCTGAGGGTGCAAAAAATTTTGCGCGCTTTCCCCGCGAGAGCAAGCGGCGCTTTCATCATCCGTCGTCATCCATCTCCTGATCAGGATGTTCTATATCAAAGCGGCGCAGCTTGTAAGTGAAGGTCTGACGGCGCAGGCCCAACATCTCAGCCGCGCGCGTGGAGTTTCCAGACTGGCGCGCCAGGGCTTCCGTCAGCAATTGGCGCTCCACGTCGGCCATAATCTCTTTGAAGTTGATGGGCTTTGAGAAATCGAGTTGAAAGCGTACGGGCGAAGTCGTCGAAGCGGCACGCAAAATCTCCGGCGAGAGCAGTTCCGCGCCGACCGATTGACCGTCCTCTGCGAAGACGACTATGCGCTCTATCTCGCTACGCAACTGGCGCACGTTGCCAGGCCACTGGTAGCGGGCCAGATAAATCATGGCTTCGGGCGTGATGCCCGCAAGCTGGCGGTGATGGCGACCGCAGGCTTCCTCGAAATAGTACGAGGCCAGAAGCGGAATGTCCTCCGGGCGCTCTCTGAGCGGCGGAACCTTTATGACGAAGGTGTTGAGGCGATAGAAGAGGTCTTCGCGGAAGCGTCCTTCGCGCACGTCCTCTTCCAAATCCCTGTTGGTAGCCGCAATCACGCGCACGTTAACTTTCCTGGGACCTTCGCCCAGAGGCATAATCTCGCCGCCCTGCAACAACCTCAAAAGCTTTGGCTGGGCGTCGAGCGCAAGGTCGCCAATCTCGTCCAGAAAGAGCGTGCCGCCTTCTGCTGCTCGAATAATGCCGCGCTGGTCGTTGACGGCTCCGGTGAAAGTCCCGCGCTTGTGGCCGAAGAGCTGGCTTTCAACCAACTCTCTGGGCGCAGCCGAGCAGTTAAAGGGCAGAAAGATTTTGTCCCGCCTGGGGCTTTCTTCATGAAGGGAGCGCGCAATCAACTCTTTGCCTGTGCCTGATTCGCCTAGCACAAGGACGGTCGCATCCGAATCCTTCAGGCGCTCCATGCGCGCCAGCACGTCTCGCATGGCGAAGCTTGTGGCGATGATGTTCGGGAAGAGGCCGGAAGCCAGGGGCAGCGCCGTCGCCGCATTCAGGGGCCGCACGCGCCGTATGTCCGTCCTCAAATCAAGCATCTGAAGCGCAAGGCGAGCTACGCCGACCAGCGCGTCCAGGGTTTCTGCGCGGCGTTCGGAGAGCGGCGCGGGCTGTTTGAGGTAGAGCACAAACGCGCCTCCGTTGCGTCGCGGCGCAAGCGTGCGCGAGAGGTCGTCCGCGATAGCGGCAGATGAAATGCCCTCGCGCGAGGGCGTGTCGCCTCCCGCGTGCGCGCCGGAGGCCGCAACGTTCTCTTTCGCTTCCAGGTGCTTTGCGACCGCCGCGACCGCCTGGGCACGCGCCTTCTCGTCCAGGTCAATCGTCGCCTGAGCGTAAAGATGGCCGTCGTCGTCTGCCACAAAGACGGCTGCGCCGCGTGCGGCCAGAGCGTTTTTGGCTGCAAACATCAACTCGCGCAGCAGTCGCTCGCGGCCCGAAGCGGCCTCTAAGATTTGCATTATGAGCGGCGCAACGTCCGGCGGAATCAGGTTTATAGATGGCGCGGGAGCAATCTGCCATGCATCCATTCGCTCCGCCGCGCGGCGCGCTTCTTCCTCCGCCCTAGTGGCGTCCAGGCTTGCGCCAAGCTGCTGAAACTGGCGCGCGGCCTCCGTGAATCGCTCGTGCGCCGAAGGGTACTCGCCGCGCCGCGCAAGGCTTTCGCCGTGCTCAAAGATGGTCAGCGCCGCCTGGTAGGCAGCGTTCATGGAGCGGAAAGCCTCTTCCGTCTGCCGGAACAGGCGCTCGCCGCGTGAAGGGTCTCGACGACGGGAGATGAAGTTGGCGGTGTTGCGTTGCAATATGGCGTCCAGATAAGGATAGGGCAGGTTCTCAAGCTCCGCTTGTGCTATTTTCATCCAGTCTTCTGCGGGCATCCACTTGTCGCTACGGCGATAGCCTTCGACCATCAGGAGCGCAGCCTCGGACGAGAACCTTTCGTCGTTAATCTCTCTTGCAAGGTCGCGTGCCTTGCGCGCGTAGGTCAGCGCCAGGTGTGTGTTGCGGGCCATAAGCCACAGCCTCGCCAGAGAAAGCAGAGCCGCCGTCTCGTCCTTCTTGCTGGCAACCTCGGTTGAAAGCTCAAGCGCGCGGCGCAGCAACTCATTCGCCTCATGCACTCGACCCTGATGGCCGCGCAAGGTTCCCAGGGTCTCCGTGTAGCGCCCTTCGCTCAAGAGGTCTTCGGAGGCGCGTGCAATCCCCAGCGCTCGCTGCACGAAGCTCTCGGCCTTTGCCCACTCGCCCGTGTGAAGCGCGGACAAAGCCATGTTGTTGTGAATCATCCCCAGCAGCAGGTCGTTGTGATGGCCTGAGAGATGCTCCAGGGCGCGGTGCGCGGCGTTGGCCGCCTCGTAGAAGTTGCCCTGGTAATGATGCATGACGCAGAGGTTGTTCTGAAGGCGGGCGCGCGTCACATCGTCCGTGGTATTTCTCAGCAGCCGCAACGCGCGGCGGTAACACATGCCCGCTTCGTCCAGATCGCCCTCGTGCCGCGCCACAATCCCCAGATTCATGTAGGTGATGGCAAGAGCGCGATCCACGCGTGCGCGGCGGCCCCACTCTATGCTGAGTTCGTAGTGCTCGCGCGCCAGGTGAATCTCGTCCAGCGCCCAGTAGGTGCGGCCCAAACAGTGATGCGTGCGCGCAAGGTTTGCTACGTCGCCCGTAGGCTCAAGGCATTCGCGTGCGCGATTCAGGAGCGTGACCGAGCGTGAGAAATCGTTCTGCCAATAAGCTTGAGAACCGAAGGCCAGCAGGATTACGCCGCGCAGGTGCGACGGGTACAACTCAAGCGAGTGTACGTTGTAGACGGAAAGAATCTCGCCCGCTTCGGCGTACTGTCCAAGCCCTTCGTAAACTTCCGTTAGAAGGGAGCGCGCCAGAACCTGCCGCTCGCTGGCGACCCCTTCGACGCTCTCCTTGATTAAATCCAGCAGAAGCTTCTGCGCGCCCAGCAGGTCGCCGCGTTCGACCGAGCGCGCCGCAAGGACGAGTGTATCTGTCGAGGACGCCTGATTCGTATAAGTCCGGCTCATAGAGTTAGCGAGGACTGGGAACTAAGTTTACGTTCGAAAGGTTTCGGGTGATCTCAAAAGCTGCTTTTGAGTATAGCACAACCTTCCTTACGCAACATCGGAAAAGCTTCCAGAAGAGTGGACGCGTGCGCCCCTGTTCTGGCAAGATAGAGCCGGAATCAACATCTGTCGCTGCCCAAGGCCCGCGCTCTAAAGCTTACGGCGGATTCCCAGCTCACCCCGGCTCGACAGCAACTACAAATCAAGAGATTCTTCAAACTCATTATGAAACGCATACTCCTCGTAACGCTCGCCCTCTCTGCCCTTTGTCTTCTGGCCGGTGGCAGCTTTTCTGCGAAGCTTTCCGCTCAAATACAAGGCTCGCAGGCCGTGGACGTTGAACGCGTCCTGTCGGCCTTCCGCGCTAAAGAGACGGAGTTTCGCCGCGTGCTCAACGGCTACGGCTTCAAGCGCGACGCAGTGGTTCAGAGCATAGGCATGGGCGGACAGGTGACGGGCGAATATCACCGCGTCTCTTATCTGACCTTCGACTCGCAGGGCAGACAGCGCGAGAAGGTCTTAACCTTTCCCATCCCCACGCTCCCGCTTTCCCCCGCAGACCTCGAAGACCTCAACACGATAGAGATTTTCACGGTCGAGACCAGCAAGTTCGACCGCTACAACTTCAACTACGTGGGCAAAGAGCATGTGGACGAGTTGGACACCTACGTCTTCGATGTCGCGCCGAAGGTGATGCCCGACCCCAAGAAATCTACGGAGCGATTTTTTCAGGGGCGCATCTGGATAGACGACCGCGACATGCAAGTCGTTAAAGCCAGGGGCAAGGGAGCGCCCGAAGGCAAGCAGCGCTTTCCTACCTTCGAGACCTACCGCGAGCAGATTGATGAGCGCTACTGGTTCCCCACGCTGACCTACGCGGACGACAAGCTGACCCTACCTGGCGGAAACATAGTTCGCCTTCGCATGCGCGTACGCTTCTCGGAGTTCGAAAATCCTCCCACGCCAGAGATGATTCCAGACCAGACCACAATCAACTCTCCGCCGCCCGCAAAGAAACCCTGAAATCGTAGGGACAAGGACAAGTTCTCTGCCCCTACCTAGGCAGCAAGCTCTTCGGCTATGCGCGAGTGTGCTTTTTCTATCAACTGCTCTACGTCTTCATCCGTGTTGAGTCCGAGCGTGGGAATCGGCTCAAGTATCACCATCTCGATGGTGCCGGGGCGGGCCACGCCGGTTCCCTTGCCCATCAGCACGTCTGTATTCTTCATGGCTACGGGCACGACGGCCACGCCCGCGTCCTTAGCCATGTAGAACGCTCCCTTCTTGAAGGGCAGAAACTCGCCCGGACGTGCGCGCGTGCCTTCTGCGAAGACCGCGAAGGAGATGCCGGAGTTCAGTCGCTCCGTGGCGGCCTGCACCGTCTCTATTGCGCGCTGGCGGTTGCTGCGGTCAATCGCCATCACGTTCACGTAGCCCATCCCGTAGCCCAAAATCGGAACCTTCAGCAACTCTTTCTTGGCTAGCAGTCCGATTCTGCGCCCCAGGTAACAGAAGGCCGTGGCCGTGTCCAGATAAGAGCGATGATTGATGACGAAGACGTACGACTCGTTCGGGTCAAGATGCTCGCGCCCGCGCACCACAACCTTCGCGCCGCTCAAGCGTAG
>JACVRN010000322.1 GCA_014534425.1 Pyrinomonadaceae bacterium | reverse complement strand
CCCGAGCTACGCGCCTTACGTGCCGATCCGCTTTGAAGATCAGGTCCGTGTTCTGCTCGAAGAGAGAGTGCCGGCCTTCAGCTTCATCTACGGAATCCCTCCCAAAGAAATCCTCGATGAGTGCCGCGGGCGCGGCATCGCAATCATCGGGACGGCGACGACGGTGGATGAGGCGATTGCGCTCGAAGAGACGGGTGTGGATGTCGTCATCGCCTCGGGCTTTGAAGCCGGAGGCCACCGCGGCTCATTCCTGCGACCTTCGGAAGAGTCTCTCGTCGGCACCATCGCCCTCGTGCCTCAGGCCGTAGACGCCGTGAATCTGCCGGTGGTGGCCGCCGGAGGCATCGCCGACGCACGGGGCGTCGTCGCGGCTTTCGCCCTCGGCGCGTCCGGCGTGCAGATGGGAACCGTCTTCCTTTCGTGCGAGGAGTCGGGCGCGAGCCCCAGCCATCGCAAGGCCCTTCTGACACGCGAAGCCGGCACGACCGCTCTGACCAGAGGTTTTACCGGAAGGCTCGCCCGTGGCATCAAGAATCAATTGCTCGAAGAGCTGAACAGGAAGGAGACGGAGATCCTTCCTTATCCGCTTCAACGTGCGCTCGTCCGTCATCTTTCGATTCCTGCTGAGAATGCCGGACGTCTCGATCTTATACCGCTGTGGGCTGGACAGAGCGCTTGCCTCTCTCATTGCGAGGACGTGAATGCTTTCCTTCGCAATCTGGTTACGCAAGTGTCTGCAATCGGTGGAAGCGTTCAGCATTGGAGCGCAACACGCGCTTCTAAGCCACAACCGAACACATCTTGAAGAAGAAAACCACATCGCACTTGCTGGCATCCCCCGAACGGGATGAAGAGACTTGAGCTGATTTAACCACGCTTCAAGCGGCTGACCTCGCAAATCCTTAAGCAGCATTTCAAACAGCAATCAACTGAAAAACTCGAGAGCATGGGGCATGAAATTGTGATCACTTCAGAGGATTCGTGTGCCTGTCCGAGGTGTTGAGAAAACGAAAATTTTGACGCCACTCATCGCCCCGACTTATACCAAGGTATTGACCGATACCTTCGTCTAATAGACGCGCCTTCATGCTCGTGGTCTACTCCGGCACGTTTTCGCATCCGAATGAATCGGAAGACGCGCGACGGACAGTTTTTCATATAGGAGAATAGACCATGCAGCTCGAAATAGTGCAGTACACAGCTAAAGGACGCGCAGCCGGTGGTCCCAGCCTGCTCTCGCGATTCCTCGTCGTGCTCTTTGCGGCAGCAACGCCTCTGACACCGATAGCTTCCGTGCTCGCTCAACAACCCGCTCAGACCGCCATGCAAAATCAGGGTGGGGCGGCAATCATTAAGACCCAAACGGAGATCGCCATGACTCAACCCGGAACCGCGCGGCCCACCGACACAAACGCAATTCGCGCCTTTCGTATCAAGGTGCCGCAAGAGGCGCTCGACGACCTACGTCGCCGGATAGCCGCCACCCAATGGCCCGAGAAGGAGACTGT
>JACVRN010000226.1 GCA_014534425.1 Pyrinomonadaceae bacterium | reverse complement strand
GTATCAACTGATCCGCCAGCCTGACGGCCTCTTCGTTGTCCGAGTAATAGTTGTCGCCGTCCGAGAAATGAAACGGGTAGACGTTCCAATCTGTCGGGTTATAGCGCTGACTGATGACATCAAGCGCAAGCTGGTAGGCGCTTGAGACGACGGTGCCGCCCGACTCGCCCTGCGTGAAGAACTGCTCTTCGGTGACCTCGCGCGCCTCCGTGTGGTGCGAGATGAAGACTATCTCCACGTTGTCATACTTGGTGCGCAGGAATCTGACCATCCAGAAGAAGAAGGAGCGCGCGATATATTTTTTGAACTCGCCCATAGAGCCGGACACGTCCATCATGGAGATGACTACGGCGTTGGATTCAAAGCGGTGCTGCTCTTCCCAGGTCTTGAATCTCAAATCCTCTTTCTTAACGTCGCCGAACTGCGGGCTGCCCTTCTCGCGCGCGTTGCGCTTGATGTTCTCCATTATCATGCGGCGCTTGTCCAGGTTAGCCATGACGCCCGTGCGGCGAATCTCGTTAAAGCGGGTGGTCTTCGAAGGCACGGCCTTTTTGGCCTTCTCTTCGAGGAAAGGGAGTTGCAAATCTTCGAAGATGAGCGCGGCGATTTCGTCTATCTGGACTTCCGCCTCGTAGTATTCGCCGCCGCCGTCCTGTCCGGCTGGCCCAGCCCCGCGCCCCGGGCCGTTGCCCGGCTGGCCTTCGCGCGCAATGACATCGCCAACGCGCGTGCGCCCGTCTCCCTGGCCGACATGCTTCTTCTTTCGATAGTCATAACGAAACTTGTACTCGTCGAGCGCGCGTATGGGAACCTTCACGGTGCGCTTGCCGTCACTCATGATGATGGCTTCGTTAGAGACAATCGAGCCTAAGTTTTTCTTGATAGCCTCGCGCACGCGTTCCTTGTGGCGCTCCTGGTCAATGATGCCTTTGCGCTGCAATGACCAATCGTTACGTTGTATGGACATCTTAAAACCTCAATGAATAAGCTATCAGCCGTCAGCCGTCAGCTAATTGCTGACTGCTCACTCATAAATTCCGTCACCAACTCTACGAACTCCTGCGGGTACTCTTCCTGTGGAAGGTGGCCGCAGTTGCGAAAGACTATGAGCCGTGCGTCTGGAATCTGGCGGTGCAGGTACTTGCCGTCTTCGAGCGGAATCTCCAAGTCCTGCTCGCCCCAGATGAGCAGCGTCGGCTGAGTGATTAGATGCGCGTCACGGCGTATGCGCTCGGCACGCCAGCGCCTCAGCATGCTCAGGGCCGCGCGCTGCGTGCTGGACGTTCTGAGGTGGCGGTGATGCGTCTCGAACCTTTGCTCGTTAATCTCTTTCAAGCGGACGCGGTTGCGAAGCACACGGCGTCGCACCAGCCAGCGAAGGTCTAAAAGCAGGGGCGAGATTAAATCTCCCACCACGGGCGAGCGCCCAAGGCGCAGCAGAAGGCGCTTCTTCACGTTGTCGTTCGAGACCGCGCCGACCATCACAAGCCGCCTGACCCTCTGCGGATAATCGAGCGCGCAGATAGCAGCGACCGCGCCGCCGTAAGAATTGCCGACCAATGTTGCGCTCTCGATTCCAAGGCTGTCCATCAGTCCCACGACGAGCCTCGCATGCCATTCGAGCGTGTACTCTCCGTTCTTAGGCTTACCGGAAAAGCCGAAGCCCGCCAGGTCGGGCGCTATGACGCGAAAGCCGCTCTCCGCAATGGGCAGCAGCACCTCGCTCCAGACGAGAGTGGAGGCCGTGAAGCCGTGTATGAGAATCACTGCGGGAGCAGCAGGCGCGCCCGCTTCCTGATAGTGAAGACGCACGCCTTCAATATTGGCGAAGCGCGAGCGCTCCGCATGATGAAGTTCGTGCGCGTGATGCTCCCACTCCACGTCAACGGGTCGCGTCAAAAGCTTCACGGTCAGCGCCGCCCCCGCCAAGCCCCCTGCTCCTGCAATCAAGTAACGTTTTTTCATAAATTAGCTATCAGCTATCAGCAATCAGCTTTTGCTCTCATCTCATCTTGAATCGTACAATCCGCGTCAGGCTCTTAGCTGACGGCTGAATGCTGAATGCTGATAAAAACGCCCGCACCTTTCAAAGTGAAAAGCGCGGGCGCGGATTTATCTAAAGTTACCTGTACGGCTCTCGTCCTTCGGCCCGCCTTAGCGCGAGAGCAGCGTGCCGACATAGGTCAGAAGCTCGTTGGCGCAGACGGGGCAGTAGCCGTGGTCTTTGACCAGACGGTCAATCACCTCGTTGATGCGGCGCAACTGATCCGGGTCGGGCGTCTTCGCCGAAGTAGTAATCTTCACCACGTCTTTCAAGTCGGAGAAGATTTTCTTCTCTATGGCCTCTTTCAGACGCTCGTGCGAGTTGTAGTCGAAGTTGCGGCCCTTTCGCGCATAAGAACTGATGCGAATCAGAATCTCCTGGCGGAAGGTGTTCTTGGCGTTCTCGGTAATTCCTATCTGCTCTTCGATGGAGCGCATCAGTTGCTCGTCCGGCTCCATCTCCTCTTCCGTGATGGGGTCTTTGATGCGTTCCTTGTTGCAGTAGGCTTCGACGTTGTCCAGATAGTTGTTGCACATCGTTCGCGCCATCTCTTCGAAGGAGTAGACGAAGGCGCGCTGGACTTCTATCTTGGCAATCTCGTCGTACTCTTTACGCGCCAAGGAAATCAGGTTCAGGTAGCGCTCGCGCTGGTCTGCGCTTATCCCTGTGTGCTGCTCGAAGCCGTCCTTGATGGCACGGAGCGCGTCAATAGGATTGATGCAGGTGATGCCGTCACGTACAAGCGCGGAAGAGAGACGATTGATGATGTAGCGCGGGCTGATGCCGTCCATACCCTCGCGTACGGCCTCGTCCTTTAGCTCGCGCACGTCCTTTGACTTGTAGCCTTCAACGTCCTCGCCGTCGTAGAGCTTCATCTTCTTGACGATGTCCACGTTCTGGCGCTTTGGCTCTTCCAGTCGGGTCATGACGGCGAACATGGCCGCGACCCTCAGGGTGTTGGGCGCGATGTGAACGTTTCTGAGCGCCTGCGATTGTTTCAGCAGCTTGTCGTAGATGCGCTCTTCCTGCGAGACCTTCAGGTTGTAGGGGACGCGCACCAGTATGATGCGGTCTTGCAGCGCTTCGGACTTGCGATTGCCCGCGAAAGAGATGTACTCGTTCTCGTTCGTGTGCGAGACGATGACCTCGTCGGCGTAAATCATGGCGAAGCGGCCCGTCTTGATGTTCTGCTCCTGCGAAAGCGTGAGAAGCGAGTAGAGAAACTTCTCGTCCACCTTCAGCATCTCGACGAACTCCATCAGGCCGCGATTGGCTATGTTCAGCTCGCCGTCGAAGCG
>JACVRN010000025.1 GCA_014534425.1 Pyrinomonadaceae bacterium | reverse complement strand
TGATTACCATTGAGCCTGGCATCTACATAGCAGCCGACACCAAAGACATCCCCGAACAATACGCAGGCATAGGCGTCCGCATAGAAGACGACGTGCTCGTCACAGATGCGGGCCGCCGCGTGCTGACCGATAAAGCGCCGAAGCAGGTGGAAGAGATTGAAGAGTTAATGGAAAAGTCTAAAGCTGAAGCTGTGGCGTAAAAGTTTTCAGAGGCGCATGGACAAAGCTCAAAGGGCGGATTGCTTGCAATCCGCCCTTTGAGCTTTGTCAGGCTCGTCTCTGGCCTCACCTTTTTTGTTGTAGCCTTGCTCCCCGTACGTCTGTAGATTCAAGCGTGGGCGCAGGCGTCGGCGGCTCAGCGCCTGCCGGAACAATCCACAACTCGACCGTCATCTCTTCTCGAAAACCGCCCTCTACTATGACGATTCTATCCCCGGCTACTTCGCGCTTTTTTATCAGATAGTTCTTTGCCCTGTTAGCACGCGATAATGCTTGCCCTGCGCGACCGTTCCGCCCGTCATAGACGATGATGTAGCCTTCTGCGACCGGCTCCTCTAATAACTGGATTGCGAAGTTATCAAGACGCGCAGTTTCATCTTCAAAATTGATCGCGCCGTACTGGTCAAAGGGCCTCCAGCATCGTATCAACTCCGCGACCGCCGTCGTACATGACGCCTTCTTAGCGCAACTCATAGGCAGCCCTTCAACTTCAACCGTGGCGGTTACAGGGCCTGCTTTAAGACCGTCTGCATCGACCGTTATCGACGAGGTATTCTGTCCTTTGATTATTGTTCCCGCCGAAACCGTCCAGCTATAGCTTAGCTTTGCGTTCGAGCTTATGCCCTTAACGTCTGCGGTGAATGTCAAAGTATTTCCGGGTTGGGCAACCTCCTCAGGGCACGAAACCGTAATCACGGGGCAGTCTTCTCTGAGAGATTGAGGCGAAGCCACAAACCCGAAGATTTGTGTAAAGCTTGTCAGCAGGAAAAAGCAGATTGCTAAACGCATAATGGTCGTCCCCGGCCCATTATTCTACGTCCTTAAATGACAGTTCTTCAACAATCTCGCGCATGGCCGCGCGGCCCTTTTCTATTTCGTCGGGGCCGAAGGAGACCGCGCCGACTACGGGGTGGCCGCCGCCGCCGTAGCGTTCGCAGATGGATGCTATGTTGTGAAGGCGCGGGCGCGGACTCCAGGGATTCGAGCCGACGGAGATTTTCGTGCGATAGGCCCCGCGCGTAAGGGCGACCGAGTAGGTCGTCTGCGGGTACAGGTAATAGGGAATGAACTTGTTGAAGCCTTCTATGTTGTCTTCGGTCAAATCAAACTGGACGACGCCGCGCGAGTAGCTCGCCTTGCTGCGAATCAGCGCAAGCGTTTGAAGGTGCTGTTCCAGTATGGGCTTGAAGCGGCGCTGCACCTCTTCGCTCAAAGCGACTTCATCGAGCGGGCGCGCCGTCAAATCTCTGATAATCTCTTCTATAAACTCGTCGCTGGGGTCGCTCTCTATGACCTGCATCAATTGAAGAGCGGGCGCGCGAAGCTCCACGCATTGCGAGGCAGATTCGTAGAGCGCGCCGTCAATCGTATGCGCCCAGTGTATGAGCGGCTCAAGCCCTTCGGTTTCGAACTGGAAGCGAGTGCGTGTAATGTCGGCTATGAATTCCGTGCAGGATTTGCGCGTGGCGTCCAGGAATTTTTTGCCCGACTCGTCCTGTTTGAAATGCGCTTCGTCTTCCGGCGTGAGAAAAGCCGACTGGTGATGATCGAACCACCAGGTCAAGCGCTTCGAGCGGGAATACTTGAAATCGACTATGGCGTTTTCGTCGCCGTCGAACATGGTGTCGTCGAAGAGTTGGCCCGGACGATGCAGAAGGGCAGTGTAGCCCACCTCTGCCTGTGGGTTGATGCGCGTGAGATAAAAGCGCGTGAAGACGGCTGCGCTGGCTACGCCGTCAAAGCAATGTCCGTGATAAAGAATGCGAAGTTTCATCGTACCGCAACTGCCGCCTGCGCCTTTGATTATGAAAGCGGCGCACGCCCTCTCTTTTCTTTTCTGATAGTGAGAAAGAATAACCCACCGCTCGCGGGAGCTACAACCTTATTGACTCATTTGTTCAAATGCTATGCGACCGCCGATGATGGTCATTCTCACGCTGTAATCTTTGGAGAGCGCTACCAGGTCTGCGCGCTTTCCTTCTTCAATCGTCCCGCAGTCATCTTCCAGGACGAGCAGTCTCGCAGGATTACGCGAGGCCATGAGCGCTATGTCGTTCGCAGAGACTCCAAGGCCGCGCATGGTTCGTACGGCGTCGCTCAGATTGATGACGGAGCCTGCTATGTGGCCGCTCTTGTTCTGCGTGCGCCCGTCTTTGACGGTGATGGTTTCATTCCAGAATTGAAACTGGCCGTCGCCTTGGCCGGTGGGCGCGACCGAATCGCTGATTAAAGAGACGCGCTCTGCGCCTTTAGCGCGAAGCAGAAGCCGCAGGGCCAAAGGATCTACGTGCACGGCGTCCGCTATCACGTCGCACGTCACCTCTTCGTGAGCGAGTCCCCATCCTACGGGGCCGGGCGCGCGATGATGAAGAGCGGGCATGCCATTGAAGAAATGTGTCATGTGACGAGCACCCGCTTTGAATGCGCGCTCAAGAATCTCAACGGGCGCGCGAGTGTGACCTATGGAAGCAATCCACCCGCGCCGCTTCAACTCCTGCACAAGCTCCAGCCCGCCGTCTATCTCGGGCGCAAGCGTCATCATGTGACGCGCGCCCTCCGCTTTCAGAACGGCCAGCTTACGCAGGTCGGACGCGTTATTGAAGGTGCGAAAGAAGACGCTCCTTAGCGCGCCGCATTGCTCATCGTTGACGAACGGGCCTTCGTAGTGTAAGCCGAGCGCGCGTGCAACGGGCGCTCGCTCATTATGCTTAGAGATAAGCTGTTCTACGGACTGAGCAACGCTTCTGTAATCTTTATCCGGCGCAGGCACAATCGTCGGAAGCCAGGCCGTGACGCCGTTGGCCGAAAGGTATCTCCCAATCCTGTGCAGGTATTCGGCGCTCGCCTCCATCACGTCAATGCCCACAGCGCCGTGCATGTGTATGTCTATGAAACCGGGAAAGAGAGTGAGACCATCGAGCGCGAACACTTTACCAGCGTTCGGCGGCGCGCTCTCTTTAGAAGAGAAGATGCGCTTGATGCGACCGCCTTCTATGAAAAGACTCAAGCCTTGCTTTGTCCCTGAAGGCGTAACAACGCTAGCGCCTTCAATCAGCAAAGACTCTGTTGCGGGATTAAGCATCGCGTTTATTATCAGGGGTAGAAGTCCAAAGTCCCAAGTCAAAGAAAGTTTTTTGACTTGGGACTTGAAACCTGGAACCTGGGACTTGAATCTTTTATTGGCAGGGCGAGACGGCTTTGAGGGTGATAGCGCCCAGGAGGTGCGTGCTGATGAACTTGTCGGCCTCGGCTTCTACGAGTTCGCCGTTGACAGTCCAGGCTTTTTCCGTGAGCACGTCGCCGGATTTTGAGAGCTTCATTGGCTCAAGAAAGATGTTGTAGGGCGAACCCCACTTGCGCGTATCGCCGGATGCCTGTCGATAGGTGTAGTGCGAAGTCTTGTCGCGCGCATCGCGCGCTTCCGATTCGGAGACGACCAAGTAGGGCGCGCCCTTTTCACCAAAGAAATTCTTCACGTCGTCGCGCGAGCCGTACTCGCTGATGCCTACGACCTCGAAGCCCTGCGCTTTGTACTTCTCATAAAGGCGGGCGACGACCGGCGCTTCGTATCGCCAGTTGGGACACCAGGGCGCGAAGTAGACGACCAGCACAAGCTTCTTGTCCTTTGCCCACTCGCGCAGGTTGATAGACTTGTCGTCCTTCAGGCTCTTATAAGTCCAGTCCTTGTAGCCGATGCTCTTCTCCTGAATAGGCGCGTACTCGTGGTTCTCCTGCGCGTGAACCGCAGCCTTCGGTACGAGCGCGAGCGTGAAGACGAGCGCCAGAAGTAGTGTGAAAAGTTTTGTCATAACCGGTACTCCTAGAAAGCAGAGAGGCCAGTGATTGTTTTTCTTTCTAACCTCTAATAACTATTTTTGTGCCGTCGCGCCCGCTTCTTCGAGCAGAGGCTTAATCTCTTTTTCGAAGCCTTCGCGGTCGCGTGCGCCTATAATCTTTTGGCGAATGCGGCCCTCGCGGTCGATGATGAAAGTGGTCGGAAGGCTGGGGATGCCGCCGAACTTTTCCTGCACCGTCTCGCCGCCTATGAGCACAGTGTACTCCTGCTTGATGTCGCCCTGAAACTCGCGTATCCCTTCGGCGCTGTCGTCCCAGGATGGGCCTATGATGGTCAAGCCTTTGGGGCCAAGCTCGCGCTGCATGGCGTTCAATTCGGGAATCTCTTCGCGGCACGGAATACACCACGTCGCCCAGAAGTTCAGCACAACCACCTTGCCTTTAAGCTCGCTCAAGCGAAACGGCTTGCCGTCAACCGTCTTCAACTCAAAGTCTGGAGCAAAGGTCGCGTTCGCATCGACCGTAGGCGGAGGCTTAACCTCCGGGCCGCCATTGCCCTTTGCTTTTTCCGCGACCCATTTCTCCAAGTTGGGGACAAGGCCCGCGAGCGTAGAGCTATTGAGCCGGGTTGTCAGACCGAAGGCCACCACCAGCCCTATGATGATAAGTATAGTGCCGGAAGCGACCTCAACTTTGTGCAGGTGCCTGCGGAATTTTGAATAGAAGCCTAGAAACTGGTTGATGCCCAGGCCCGTCAGCAGAAAGGGAACCGCAAGGCCCATGGCATAAAACGAAGAGAGCACGAGACCGCTTCGCCAGCCGCCGCTCGTTGCGGCAAGCCCTATGATGCCGCCGAGGATTGGGCCTATGCAGGGCGTCCATCCGGCTGCAAACGCTAAGCCCAGTGTGAAAGAGCCGAAGACGCCGCGCGGCTTCTGCTGCGAGAAGAAGCGCGTGTCTTTGTAGAGCGCGGTGATTTTCAGCACGCCCATCAACTGAAGGCCGAAGGCTATGATGACAACGCCGCCTATTATGCGGAGCCAGATGTTGTTGAGAATGGATGCGCCAAGAAAGCCCGCCGCCGCGCCCAAGCTAATGAAGATCATCGAAAGGCCGACGTTGAAGGCCAGCGAATTGATGATGACCGCGCTCAAGGCCGAAGAGCGCGAGCCGTCTTCGCCCTTCAAACGGTCTATGCTGACGCCTGAAATCAAGGAGACGTAGCCTGGGACAAGCGGCAGCACGCAGGGCGAAAGAAATGATGCCAGCCCCGCCAGAAATGCTATTGTGATAGTAAGGTTAGAGCCTTCCATAAGCCTTCCAGATGATTTTCTCTGATGCCTAAACGGCGCGTCAGCGTTCTGTTTTTCCTTCAAGGAAAAACCGAGGATGCCAAGTATAGCAGAGGATTCCCGCGAATGCCTTCTGACAAAGGCGAGATTCAAATCTATCCTGTCCATCCGGTTAATTCCGCCTCTTTCGTCTCCACCATGAAAGGTTTAGGTAGAGGCCGGAGAGGGCGGACAGGCAGGCGAGGGCGGAAAAGAGAACGAGTAGCGGAACCTGCCACCGGCCCGCGAAGAAGTAGAAATGTGCCTGGCGAAAATATCTTGTCGCCGCGCCCGGCGGCGGAGTCTTGATGACAGCGCCCGTTTCAGCATCGACCAGAAGCGAGTCCGCGCCCATTCCGCCCACGACCTGATAAACGGGCCGACCCTCTCGCATCAGGAGCGTCAAAGCAGTCGCTGGCAACTCTCTTCCGGCAAACTCGTTCGCCCTCTTCAAAGCATCCTCAGCGCCAACACGCACGCGCGACGAATCAATCCGCTCAACCTTGCCGCCTTCCACCGCCTCCGGCCACGCATACAGCAGCCCGCTAGACGCCCACGCCAGAACCGGCAGCGCCATAATCAACCCCAACCAGGTATGAATGCGATAAATGAAGAAACGCATAAAGGCAAGTTTTCAGTAAAAGCAAATTGTCTTTGCTGAAAACTGAAAACTGTTCTTTCACTGCTCTTGAAGCAGCTTTTCAATCGTGGCGGCTATCTGGGCTTCGTTGCCGGAGCCTGTGCCGGTGGTGACGAGGCGGACTTTGCCCTGGCGGTCTATCAGGACGGCTGTAGGGATGCCCGTCACGGCGTAGGTGTTGTGATTCTCGCCGCCTTCTGCGACGGCTATGCCGTAGGGAAGCTGGTGTTCTTTCTTGAACTTCTCAAGGAAGGCGAACTCTTCGTCAGGCAGCATGTCGCGGCCTTCGCCAGAGCCGTAGTAGCGAGTCAGACCTATGATGACCAGCCCGCGCTCTTTGTACTTCTCCTGCCACTCTTTTAAGTAGGGAAAGGCTGCGATGCACGGGCCGCACCACGTCGCCCAGAAATCCAGCAGCACAACCTGCCCGCGAAGGTCTGCCAGCTTGACTGGCTTCTGGTCTATCCAGCGCGTGACCAGAATCTCCGGCGCTAATTCGCCGCGAAGCTGCATCTGCTTCATCTTGTACTGCAAGGCGGAGAGAAGCCCGCTCTGCTCTTTCTGTTCCTTGACGTTCGTGGTCACGTACTTGATGGACTCTTCGAGCATGCGTATGGCTTCCGGTTTGCGGTCGGCGTCGATGAGAACCGTGGCGAGCCTTTCGGTCGCGTCCAAGTAAAGACGAGTGCTGGGAATGCTGAGCGCAATCTGTCGCAACTCTTCCAGCACAGCCATTGCGCGCTCCGTGTTCTTCAACTGAAGCAGAATGTCCGCCAGATTCGTGCCCGAAGTGTAGAGGCTGTAGTCAACGTTCGAAGAGTTCGCAGCCGCAGGCTTGACCAGTCGTGCGGCTTTGAAAGCCTCGTCCGCGTGCGCGAGTGCGCGCTCGGCCTGCTTCTCTTTGAGAAGGGCGCGGGCCAGCGCGTCCTCCATACGGAAACGCTCGCTCGCAAGCTGCGGCTCGTTCTTGACGTATTCCGAGAGGGCGCGCTCCGCTTCATCGAATTGCTTCATCTTCGCTGCAAGCTGCGCCAGTATGTAACGCGCGCCCTGTGCGCGCTTGGCGTCCGAAGGCTTCGTGACGAGATAACGCTTCAGCGCGTCAATCGAGGCCGCGCCGTTTTCCGCAAGGTTATAGAGCATCCCAAGATAAAAGAGGTCGTCGCCCGACAAAGTGCGCGCGGCCAACGTCGCGGCGTTTCGCGCAGACAACTCGCGCTGCTCCTTCAAAGTCTGCTCCAGCAGATTCTTATTGAACTCAATCTTCTTCTGCGCGAACTCCTGAAACTTCTTTGACGAATAGTTAGCCGCTTCTTCATAAAGCATAGCCGCCGTCACAGTCTTCACCTGCGGCCCGGCAAGCTGCGTGCGCTCGCCCTGCGCCAGAAGCTGAGCGGGAAACAGAAGAGCGAACACAAAAATCACAACGAGTTTCACAGAAACGATTCTCTCCTTAAGAACAGTTTTCACTTTTCATCGAGCAGCCGTTTTATCATGGCTTCTATTTCTTTCTCTTCCGAGCGACTCGCGCCGAGCGAGATAAGCCGGACGTGGCCGCGACGGTCTATGAGAAAGGTCGTGGGGATGGATGCTATGCCGTAGTTAATGTCGTTGTCGTCCGTTTCCGAAATGGCGAAGCCGTAGGGCAGGCGGAATCTCTTCTTGAAACGGCGCAGGTAATCAAGCTCTTCGGCGGGCGTCAACTCACGGCCTTCGGCCTCTCCGAAATAGTTCGTCATGCCGAGAATCACAAGGCCCTTCTCTTTATACTTATCATGCCATTCTCTCAAGGTCGGAAAAGTGCTGATGCACGGGCCGCACCAGTGCGCCCAGAAATCCAGTAGCACTACACGACCTCGCAGGTCTGCGAGCTTGACTGGCTTCTGGTCTATCCATTCCGAGGCGACAATCTCCGGCGGCAGAGGCAGTGACTTTGCGCTCGAAGCTCTGTCCGTCTTCAAGTCGCGCTCTTCGATTCCGAGCGAGGCGGCCATGCGCTCGGATTGTCTGAAGAGCGCGGGCGACGGCAACTCAAAGCTCAGCGCGCGTAAATCTTCGACAACCGCTTTCGCTTCATCCGGCTTGTTCTTTAAGGTGTAAAGCTGAACCAGCAGGGCAGCGACCGTTTTTATAGACTCAACGCGCTCGCTTTTGTCCTCCTGCTTCGGCGCTGGGAGCGTTTTTAGAAGCTCAAGGGCTTCGCGCCCGCGCTCCAGGGCAAGGTCATACTTTTTGGCCTGACGATAAGCGGAGGCCATGACCGATGCCGCCAGCAGTCGACCTTCCGGTTGCTGCGGCTGGTTCTTTAAGTAGTCAGCACGCGCCTGTTCTGCTTCATCGAGCATCTCCATTTCGGCTGCGAGCGCTATGAGTTCTATGCGGGCCGTCTGCGCGTGCTCGCTTGGGCTTGCAGGCTTCGTGTCCAGGTAACGCTTAAAAGCCTCGCGCGCTTCGTCCGTGTTAGCGGCAAGACGATAGAGCATCGCAAGATAAAAGAGGTCGTCGCCCGCCAGAGTCTTGCGCTCGGCCAGAAGCTTTGCGTAACGCGCGGCCATAGCGCGTTGCTCCGCGAAAGTTTCAGCCGCCAGTTCTTTACTGTAAGGAACGCGCTCCCGGTTGAACTGCTCGAACTTCTCGCGCACGTACTTTTCAACCTCTTCATAAAGCGCGGAGGCGGTGCGCGTATCGGTCGAAGCGGGCGCTTCCGTCTTTTCAGGCGCGACACGGCCCGATTGAGCGCGCACCAGGAGCGGCGCTGAAACGCACGCGCACAAAAGAAGCGCTATTAAGTATGAGGAACTACGTCTCATAAACATTTCCCACACGCTTAAGAGTGAACGCCCGCGTGATGAAAGCGTTCGAGCGTAAAGGGCTTCATCAAAGGCGAAGCTGTGCCGCTCATCATCTCTTCCGCGATTAACTCTCCGGTAATGGGCGCGAGCAGGATGCCGTTGCGATAGTGTCCCACGCCGTAGAAGAGTCCGCGCGTTTGTGTTGAAGCGCCTAGCACGGGCAGGTCGTCCGCCACGCGTGGCCGCAACCCCGACCACGCATCGACGAGCGAGAGTCTTCCGACACGGGGCGCAATCTCAAGAGCGTGCGTCAGAATAGTGTGCGCGCCCTCTACGGTCACGCGCTTGTCAAACCCTGCGCGCTCCGTAGTAGAGCCTGCGAGGAGCCGCCCGTCCATGCGCGGCACAAGATAACCGCGCGGGCTGTAAATAACGTGCCGCGCCGCCAGAGCGCGAGCATCGAAGCATAACATCTGCCCGCGCACAGGCTCTATCTGAATCGCGCCCGCGCCTTCCGTCATCAGAGAAGAGGCCCACGCGCCACCGGCTATGACGACCGCTCCGGCATCTATTCGCCCGCGAGATGTTTCGACTCCACGGACGCGCCCGCGCTCAATCAAAAGCGATTCGACGTTCGTGCCCGTCAGAAGACGCACGCCGAGCTTAGCTGCTGATGTCGCAAGGGCCGCTACGAGCCTGCGATTCTCTACCTGCCAGTCCAGAGGGAAGCGAAGCGCGCTTCTCAACGTCTGAGAGATGAAAGGCTCCAACTCGCGCGCTTCATACGCCGTCAATCGCTCGACCGCAAGCCCGGCGGCAGTTTGCCACTCGTAACGATGCGAGGTCTCGCGCTCGTCCTCATCCGTGAAAGAAAGATAAAGCGTGCCCGTGCGCTCAAGCTCTATGTTGATGCCCGTCTCTTCCAGGAGAGCTTCGGCCAGCGCGGGGTAGAGGTCGCGGCTCGCGCATGCCAAGTCCAGAAAAGCGTCCGCGCGGTCGCATTCGGCCTGCGCCGCGAGCATTCCTCCGGCTGCGTGCGAGGCTTCCATGCCGAGTTGCCCGCGCTCGACCAGAGCTATGCGACCGGCGCGTGCGTGCGCTAGGGCACGCGCAACGGCGAGGCCCACGACACCGCCGCCGACTATGACTACGTCCGCCGTCTTAACGCCCTTTTGCTCTTCCACGTTTAGCATTGCTGGTCGGTTGTTGGTATGATGCAACACATTCCAAGAGCAATTAGCAGTCAGCGATCAGCCTTCAGCCTTGAATTGATTGCTGTCTGCTGATTGCCGAAGGCTAATTGCTTATGACAAAACATACTATCACACTCATCCCAGGGGACGGCATCGGGCCTGAAGTCTCTGCGGCGGTCGTGCAGATTGTCGAAGCATCCGGCGCGCAGGTTGAATGGGAGACGCATTACGCGGGCGCGCAGGCGCTGGAAAAGTTCGGCGACACGCTGCCACAGGAGCTACTGGAATCAATCAAGCGAAACCGCGTAGCGCTCAAAGGCCCAATCACCACGCCCGTCGGCAAAGGCTTTACTTCCGTCAACGTCGGCCTTCGCAAAGCGCTAGACCTTTACGCAAACCTGCGGCCCGTGCGTGCGCTTCCGAATATTCCTTCGCGCTATCCTGAGCTTGACCTGGTGGTCGTGCGCGAGAACACGGAAGACCTCTACAGTGGCATAGAGCACGTCGTCGTCCCCGGCGTAGTCGAAAGCCTGAAGATAATCACAGAGAAGGCTTCGACCAGAATCGCGCGCTTCGCCTTTGATTACGCGCGCCGCGAAGGCCGAAAGAAAGTTACGGCTGTGCACAAGGCCAACATCATGAAGCTGTCGGACGGCCTCTTCCTCGAATGCTTCCGCAACGTCGCGCGTGATTACCCTGAGATAGAGGCCGACGACAAGATAGTTGACAACGCCTGCATGCAACTGGTCATGCGCCCCGAACAGTTCGACATCATGCTGCTGGAAAATCTCTATGGCGACATCGTGTCGGATTTGTGCGCCGGACTCATAGGCGGTCTGGGGCTTGTTCCGGGTGCAAACATTGGCGAGCTTGGCGCGGTCTTTGAAGCCGTGCACGGCTCCGCGCCCGACATAGCGGGCCAGGGCATAGCCAACCCCACAGCGCTCCTTCAATCCGCCATCCTCATGCTCAGACACCTGGGCGAGCGCGAGCCTGCCGAGAAGATAGAGAAAGCAATGCTCAAGGTCTTTGAAGAAGGACGAGTCCGAACACGCGACATAGGCGGCGAGTCCAAGACAGCAGAGTTTGCCGAAGCCATCATCGCCGTGATGTGAAAAGCTCAGTAGGGGCAGGGCATGTCCCTGCCCCTACAATTTATCTATTTAACAATACCGTCGTTGGTCAGGCCCGTGTAGGTGTTGGGCTGCACGAGTCCCAGCCAGGGGTCGTAGCTTGGCGTCAGGAAGAGCTCGGCGTAGACCCTTTCATTGAATTTTTCAGTGTCGAGCATCCCCCTGCTGCCGCTCAAAAGCCATGCGCGTATCTTGGAGTGGAGCAGGTACTCGTTACGCATGGTATCGAGCGCAATCAAACGCTCGAAGTTCTGCACCAGAAGCGCTAGACGCTCCGGTGTGAGCGGCACCTGCCCTGTCACCTCTCCGATGTAAGGATTCTGGCGGCGTATGAGCGCGATGCTTGCCGGGTCAAGCTTTGCCTCCGCGAGATAGCGCGCGGCTATCTTGTTCCATGTCTCCTCGTCCGTGAAGCGCTCAAGCTTTCGGGTGTCGGACGAGATGGCGCTAACCGTACGGATTTCGACTGCCGCCTTAGTCACTGCGCCGAAAGCGGCTGCGCGTGCGCTCGGCGGATTTTCCGGCGTGGCGGTGACGGCATCAATCTTCTCAGTAATCTTTCCGCCGACCAGTTCAACGTCGCGCGCCCAAGCCTTTGAAGTGGCGTCCAGGAGCGCGTCGTGATAGCGCCTGAGAATCTCCGCCCTCTGCAAGGGCGGCTGGCCCACAATCTGTTTAGCCACGCTTGCAGCCTGGCGAAGCTGTCTGAGAAAAGCTGCGGGGCCGTAAAGACCGGGAAGCGCATCTATGATTCTGCCTTCGGAATCAAGAATGTAATGGATGCTGTTACCCGTGATGGTACGCTCTACGCGGCGACCGTCGCCGTAATCAATCGTGACGCGCGGCGCGGGTCGCACGCTCTTCCAGTGAAGAATGAAACGCTCGTTCAGGTAACGAGCAATCTCTGGATTGCTGTAAAGCACTGTGCGGAAGAAGCGGCTGTTGGCGCAACTGAATTCTTCGCTCAGTTTGCCCAGCAGTCGCAAAGACAGTATGGGCTTGCCGCTCGCCTTAGATGCTGCACGGGCCTCCTCAATGTCCGTGTACCAGTAGAGGCCGGAAGTGTAGCTGTCGCGCTGTTGTGCCACGGCGTCCAGCGCCGAGGTGATGCGTAGCCACTCAGGACTGTTGGACGGCGATTCGGCGCTCAACCCATTGCGCTTAATCTCGTCCGCGAAAACATCCAGCAGAGCGCGAAGGCCCTGCGGCCCCATGCGGCGAAGCTCGGCTATGGCGGGAGCCGATTCCGCCTGATTTTCCGAGACGGCCTTGCGGGCCAGAGCCTCGACATTTGTTCCGGCGTAGACGGACTCGGCCAGCCCTAGACCGATTAAAAGAATAACCAGCAGGAGAATCTTAGAACGCATTTGAAACCTCCCTCTAAAGCTTTCACATTTTAAGAATGGGAGACTGGGCGAGGCTCTACTTTCAGGCTTTGAATCGCCGGGGCTAAATTAACAAGGATGGACAGGATAAGAAGAAATTTAATCATCGGTTCATTGATTCAATGAAACAATGAACCGATGAATCAATGAATCAATCCCTTTTATCCTGTCCATCCTGTTAATTTCTCCTCATGCTGTTGGCGCGGTGCTTTGCGCTGCCGCCTGGTAGTCGCCTGCAATCACTATAGTGAGATGGTCTGGGCGAAAATATTTGCGTATGGCGGCGTTGACTTCGTCAATCGTGATGGATTGTATGATTTGGGGAAAGCGGTCAAGGTAGTCTATGCCGAGGCTGTAGAATTCCGAGTTCCAGATGGCTTGGGCCAGCCCGCCGTTTGTCGCCAGCCCGACCTTGAAAGCGCCGGTGGCCGAAGCCTTCTCGTTCTCAAGCTCTTCCGGCTGGATGCCGTGCTCGACGTAATCGCGCATGACGTTCAGGGCAGAGTTGATGGCTCGCTCCACGTTGTTGGGGTTGACGGAGACGCCTATGTACCAGGGGCCTGCGGCCAAACTCGGCGCGCGAAAGCGAGAGTTGATGCCGTAGGTTAATCCCTCGCGGTCGCGCACTTCCAATCCCAGGCGCGACGAGAGGGTTGATTCGCCAAGAGCCTTGTTCGCCAGAAGCGCCGCGTAGAAGTCTTTCGAGAGACGACGCAAAGGCGCAGCCGTGCCAAGCAGAATGTCCACGCTGGCCTTGTCCTTGAGGACGACTATCTCGCGGCGGCTCTCGCTTTGCGGCTCCGGGTCTGTGACGTTGATGTCTACGTTCTCCGGGCCTGTGAAATCCGAGAAGAGTTCTTCAAACTGTCTTGCGACCGTCTCCGTGTCGACATCGCCCACGAGCGAGAGGATGAGCGAGCGCCCGCCGTAACGCTCCTTGTGAAAGGCACGCACGTCTTCGACCGTGATGGAGTTGAGGCTTTCAATCAGCCTCTCGCCCGGATGAAGATAGAAAGGATTGTCAGGGTCGAAGATAAGCGAAGACAACTTTTCGTAAGCGCGAAAGCCTGTGCTGGCCTGCTGCTCCTGAATCCCCGCGATGGCCTGCTGTTTAAGCTTCTCAAGCTCGTCTTCGGGAAACGAAGGCTCGCGCAAACACTCGGCCATAGTGGTTAAAACGGTCTTTAAATCTTTCGAGAGCATGCGCGCGGCGACGTTGACGCTGAAAGGGTCTGCGCTGAAATCGAGTTGCGCGCCGACGGCCTCCAACTGGTTGGCAATCTCAAGCTTGCTGCGCCTGGAAGTTCCGCGCTCAAGCATCTCCGCCGTCATGCGCGCAAGCCCCGGCTTATCCTTGCGCTCAAAGTAAGAGCCAGCGCGCAGGCTTCCGCGCAGAGAGATGGTAGGGGTCGCGTGATTCTCAAGCACCAGAAGCGTTGCGCCCGTCGAAAGTTGTTTGCGAGCGACGCGTGATGAAAATCCCGCTCGCTCCCTAGCCTTTCTCTGTTGCGAATCGCTGGACGCGGTTGCTCCAACTTCCACTACGCTTTCGCTTGCATCATTCGCGCCCGGCTCTCTGTAAAACTGAAGCCCGCGCGGGAAAGCTCTCTTCAATTGGGCGGGCTGCCCCGCGCCGTTGCCGTTTGCTCCACCAGGCTGTTTGGGAATGAAATGTCCGACGGTGCGGTTGTCCTCCGTGAGATATTCACGCGCGACGCGCCTTACATCTTCGCCCGTCACGCGCTCTATGCGCTTCGCGTAGTCCTTGTAGAAGCGCCAGTCCGCGACCGCCTCGGCTTCCGACATCAAAAGAGCAATGTTGAATGTCCCGTCGCGGCTGTAGGCTTCCTGCGCGATTATCTGTTGCTTGGCCTTCTCTATCTCCTGCTCCGTCAATCCCTCTTCCGCCGCCTTCGCCAACTCGGCCAGGATGGTCTCTTCCACTCGCCTGGGGTCAACGTCCGGGTTAACCATGCTGATGACGTTGAAGAGTCCAGGGTCTCTGTGCTGATCAACGTTTGTGATTGCGTAGACGGCCAGTTGCGTTTCGACCAGTGCTTGATAAAGTCGGCTCGTCACGCCGTAAGAGAGCGCGGTCGAAAGCACCACGAGCGGATAGATGTCGTTCTCTTCGGGCGGATTCGCCGCACGCTTGGCAAGCTCTTCGTTCGAGAGGATGGTCTTTTGTCCAAGCACGCCGGGCGTGTGAAAGGCCACCTGCACGATTGCCAGTTCGCCCGCGCGCCGTATGACCAGACGACGCTCGCCCTGTTGCTCAGGCTATTCTGTGTAGACCTCTGGGATAGGTTTGGTTGAGCCTTCGTAAGCGCCGAAATATTTTGTGATTAACTCAAGCGCTCGTGTGCGCTCGAAGTCGCCCACTAGAATCGTCGTCGCGTTGTTCGGATGATAGAAGGTGTCGTAGAACTCTTTGAGGCGAGCGGTCGGGACGCCTTCAACGTCCGCGCGCCAGCCAATCGTCGGATGATGGTAAGGATGCTCGCGGAAGGCGGCAGCATAAACAGCCTCGTCCAGAACTTCGGACGGCTCGTTCTGCCCGCGCTCAAGCTCGTTACGCACGACCGTCATTTCGGATTGCCGGTCTTCATCCGCGATGTAGGAGTTACGCATACGGTCTGCCTCCAGCTTGATGGCAAGCTCCATCTGATCCGAGGGCACCGTCTCGAAATAGTTGGTGCGGTCGTACCATGTAGTCGCGTTGAAGCTAGCGCCGATGCGTTGCAGCGTGGCGGCAATCTGCGTCTTATTAGTCTTGTTGAAGGTCGGCGTGCCCTTGAACATCATGTGCTCAAGAAGGTGCGTTGCGCCCGTGTAGCCTGTGGCCTCGTTGCGAGAGCCTACGCGATAGACGACCATCACGGTCACGACCGGCGCGACGCGGTTCTCGACCAGCAGCACCTTCATGCCGTTCCCTAGCCTGTACTCTTCGATTCCATCCTCCGCGACGACGAACTGGACGCCTGCGGGCAATTGCTCGGTCTGCAAACTGGGTAATGCCTCCTTAAAGTGAATCCCTTAATTTAATAGCAAAGAGAGTCGAATAACAAATAATGCGAGGAAGATTCAAACAGGGATGGACAGGATAAAAGGGATTGTTTCATTTATTCATTTGTTCATTGTTTCATTGAATCAATGAACCGATGATTAAATTTCTTCTCATCCTGTCCATCCCTGTTAATTCTCTTCTTCAATCTCCACTGAGATGAGCGCGCAAATTCTCAAGCTCGCGGATGTGCGCTTCGTCGTGCTCGCGCATCATGAGAAGCAGTTGGCCTAGGGTGACTGCGCCCGTGCCTTCGAATGTCCCGCGACGATTCAAGCCTTCGAGCTGAAGGCTTCTGACGGTGGTCACGTTGCGCCCGCGCGCCTGTGTGAAGCGCTCAAGGGCTTCATTCATGTTCTGGCTGTTGTAGTCGCGCTCGCGCGCCAGTCGTGCGCCGTCCAGGTCGTTGAGATACGGCTCCGTCTCTTCCATGAGCCTTTGTATACGCACGCAGTAGCCCTCTTCTTCTATGTCCCGAAGATGACAGACATTCTCTATGGCCGAGAATTCGTTTGCCACAGGCTTCCAGACCTTTTCGCCTTCGCCGAGGCTTTCCACCAGACGGCGCACTTTGCCGGGCGTCTCTTCCAGATTCACGACCAGCGCCTGAAACTCTTCACGCGTCCATTTATATTCGCTCATCTTAAAGTGGCTCCTTCCTTTGGCCTCTCATTGTACCCGTCAAGGGGCGCATGCCGGAAATGGGACGTGCGTGCGCCCCTTTTGGCATAAGCGCGAATCTCAAAGAGGCAGTGCGCGGCAGTTGCTCCGCTCGAAATCCCTGAAAACTTAGGACGCGACGGTCAGGACGCGTGGCGGGAACAATTATTGCGTCACGCCCCGGCCAGAAGAATAAGAAAGCTAAGGCTTGCCCCAAGCAGAGCCGCCAGCTTCATAGTATTCGCTCCCAGACATTTTGAGACCTACCAATTTGGTTAAGTAATCCGGGCGCGCGAGGCGTAAGTCCATCGAAGTTTTTCAGGCCGTGACTTTCCCCAAGGCCGCGCCGAAGGAGGCTTGTATGAAAAGGCTTGCAGCGATGCTCGTTTCCGTCATTCTAATCCTCTCCCTTTATGCTTCATCGCGGGTCGTCCCGCAGACGCGCGAGCGCACCGTCACGCAATCGAAGACCGACAAGGTAGACACCGTCAAGGTCGATGTTGATTTAGTTGTGCTGGACGCGCTGGTTCTTCAGAAGAAGACAGCACGCGTCGTTGGAAATCTGAAACAGGGTGATTTCGTAGTCATGGAAGACGGAGTGCGCCAGCAGATAACGCACTTCGGCCAGGACACTCAGCCGCTCTCTGTGCTTCTTCTGGTTGACCGTGGCGGCTGTCTAGACCCATTCGGCGAACAGGTGCGCGCGGCAACTCTTGCAGCCCTTGCCAGATTAAAGCCGCAGGACGAGGTTGCGCTCATGGCTTACAGCGACAGGGTTGAGCTTGTTCAAGGCTTCGTGCGCGACCGCAAGCAAATCGAAGATGCCCTGGGCCGCGTGCCGCGCGCAGACGAGGAGGCGGATCACTGTCTTAACAGAGCCTTCTACGACGCTGCGCGATACATGGTTGAGGCAGGGAATCCCGTGGGCCGCCGCGTCATCATAGTCATAACGGGCGTGACCAGCAACTTCGATTGCGAAGGCCCTTCGAGCAAAGAGGCCGCGCACGCCATCTACGAATCGGGCAGCGTCGTCTGCGGTCTGATTCCGTCCAGCGCGGGCCAGCGCATGGAGAACGGCATAGTCGGAATGGGCACGCGCATCGGAAGAATCTTTAAAGTTCCGACCATCAGCATCAACCAGTTGGCGGAAGAAACGGGCGGGGAGGTTTTAGATGATAAGCCGGAAACCCTGGATCGCGCCTTCAATACTCTGATAGACCACCTGCGAACGCGCTACCAGTTAGGCTTTGTCTCTTCGAACAAGAAACGCGACGGCACTACGCGAAAGCTCAAGGTGGAAATAACGCCGACGACGAAAAAATCGCAGGGCGAGCTTGTAGTCAAAACGCGCCGCACGTACATCGCGCCGAAAAGCTGAAACTGGGTAAAAAAACTCAAGGCGGCTACCCGAAGGTAGCCGCCTTGAGTTTTTCCTTCGAGGCTCAAACTACATCAGGGAGCGCCGAAGCGTTTGCGATACTCCTCGGAATAGATGAAGCCGAATATCAGGTGATGTATGTCTCTGGGTGGGATGCCTGCGCTTGGCCTGCCGTTAGTGAAGACATCAACCCAGTCGTTCCATCCAACCAGATTCGGATCATTCAGGCTCGGGTCTCTGCGTAACAAAGCGAAATAGAGCAGCGTCACTTCGCCTCTTGTGAAGTACTTGTCATAGACCACCTTCTGCTCTACGAATGCTTTAAGAGTCTGACCGACAGTGAATGTCCCGTTGGCTCTGAGGTTGATTAACTCTTGCCTGCCATACTGTGTCGGCTGTCCGGGCAAGGTGGTTGCGGTCGCGGGCAATGTGACGCCTGCCGCCTGCTCCAGCTTCGAGATTAACTGCGCGGCCTGCGACGGCTGTAGTGAATCACCGAAGCGAGTAATGAACCCGGGCTTGCTGGTGAATTCCTGCAAGTAAACATCGAGGTTCTGTTGCTGCTCGGCTGGCGGCACGTTGAACGTTTTCAGCAGAGCCATATCAGGAATGAACTCCATGTACAGGGGCAGCCTTCCTATTCCCACCTCGTACAGGCGGTAGATAAGGAATGCTGTATTCGTGGACTCAGGGCTTGTGAAGAAGCCGTGCGCGACGTGCGCGCGGTCACAAGTCGGCGGAGCACCCAGGAAACCTTTCTGCGAGCCGCAGTTGTTCAGCACGTTAAGCCAGTCGTTGTAGCCTGCGCTGTCCGGCTCGCGGTCTAGGAAATCAAGATAGAGTTGGCGGACGAAGAACGCGTTCGACAGATACGGGTTCTGCTGTGGCGTCGTGGGCGTGGCGTCAGCCGCATCATCCTGAATGGTGACGACCGCTTGATTGTTTCCGGCTATGGTCGTTCCCACAGCGTTCTGCAACTCTATGGTAAAGATTTCATTGCCTTCCTGGTATCCGTCGTTGATGATTGGAATGGTGATGGTCTTTATTGCTTCCCCTGCGGCGAAGCGAATAATGCCGCCGCTAAACGTGTAGTCGCAACGCTGAGAGGCAAAGCCTGTCACCTGGTTGCATTCGTTGTTTCCACTGTCGTCATGGGTAAAGTATCTGACAGAGGCCGTGCCGGATGTGTCTCCGTTGCGTCTGACAAGAACCGAGAGCGATGTGAAGCCCTGCGGCGTGTTGTTTTCACCTTCGTTGATGACGTAGCTCGATCGGGTGAATTCCACAAACGGAGTATCGTCATTAAAGATAGTGACTTTGGCCTGAGCGTCCGAGATGGTCGCGTTCTGCGGATTACTCAGGTTAACAAAGAAGTCCTCGTCCGGCTCATTCACCTCATCAGCGATAATGATAAGGGTGACTAACTGCCCTTGCTCTCCGGGATTGATAGTTATCGTGCTGGAGATGGCGTGGTAATCAGAGCCTGCTGTGGCTGTGCCGTCTGCTGTGGCTAAATCTACTTTGACCACAAATTCGCTTGGGGCCGAGAGGCTAATGCCGAGGGTGAATATCTTGAAGCCGCCGTTGCCTTCGGATGTTCCTATGTCGTCGACGGAAATAGTCGGCGGATTATCATCATCAATGATTGTCAGCACGGCTGTAGAAGGCGTGCCGAGTTGGCCTGTGCCGCCCACCTGGCTCAGCGTGAGATTAATCGTCTGGTCGGGTTCATCGGTTGTGTCGTTTGCGATTGGAACGTTAATCGTCTTGCTGGTCTCGCCGTCATTGAAGGTCACGGTCTGAGAGGCAGACGTATAGTCGCCTGCTGTGGCCGTGCCGTTGCTGGTAGAGAAGAGAACCGTAGCGGTGCCAGCGCTTCCTCCCATGCGAACGATGGTGATAGGAGCGCTGCCTGCATTCTCCGCGACCGTGTAGGTCGAAGAGGTGAACTGCAACGCGCCTCCCTCGTTGACGGTAATCTGTACGGTCGCAACGTTGGAATCCAGCGCGCCGTCCCTGGCCTTGTAAGTAAAGCTGTCCGTGCCGGAGAAGCCCGCCGTGGGAGTGTAGAGGAACGAGCCGTCGGCATTCAGAGTGAGCGTGCCGTTCGAGGGATTGCTGACGACCATAGCCATCAGACTCGCGCCCTCTACATCCGTGTCGTTCTGTAGCACGCCCGGCGCAGCCACGTTGAGCGGCGTGTTCTCATTTGTAGAGTAGCTGTCATTCGTTGCTACGGGCGCGTCGTTGACCGCGTTGACCGTCAACACGAAGGTGTCCGACATCATCTGAGAGTTGCTGCCTATGGCGGTGACAGTGATGGTCGTAGTGCCTGACTGATTCGGCGCAGGATTTATCTGAATCGTGCGCGTAGAGCCTGTGCCAATGATGCTCAGGTTCGCAGGATTGTTGGGCACAAGCGTAGTGTTGCTGCTGGTGGCCGTGACTATGTTGATTAGCGATGCGTCGCCCACGTTGAAAGAGAAGGCGAGCGGCGTGTCTTCGTTGGTCGCTATGTTGGCTATGTCTTGAATAGAGACCTGCGCTTCGTAAGCTCCTACGTCAACGGTCTGCGTCGTATCGGGGTCTGCGGAGTCAGCCACGCGCACAAAGCCAGGGCCGCGCTGGTCTACCGGCAACGTCTCAGAGAAGTCGCCGTCGTTGTCCAGGTTAAAGGTGTCTGCCGGAAGGAAAGCGTTGTTGCCCGCGTCCATCGCGGGAGAGCCGAGCAACAGCGCGTGCGTTTGCGTAGGCCCGCCGTTATCGGCAAGCGGCCCCAATCCAGGATTGGCTACGCCAACCTGATTGTTGTTTGCGTTGGTCAAGCCGCCGGAGCCGCCCGTGCCAATCAGGTTAAAGGCGCTCGTGTTATTTACATTGCCGCCACTGATGTCGTCGGGCGTTGTGCCCGAGCCACGGAAGTTCAGGGCAACTATGGTGTTTCTGAGAAGCGGGGTGCCGCTATTGATGAAGATGCCGCCGCCCGTTTCGCCGCCCGCGTTGTTGGAGTCTGAGCGGTTATTGGCAATGGTTACGTTGGTGAATGTCCCACCGCCGTTATTGAAATAGATGCCGCCGCCAAAGCCTTGCGCCGAGTTGGTGCTGACGGTGCTGTTCGTGATGTTCAGCGTGCCGCTATTGTTGTAGATGCCGCCGCCGTTGAGAACAGCAGAGTTATTGGTGATGGCGCTGTTGATAATCGTCAGCGTGCCGTTATTGTAGATGCCGCCGCCCACGCTTGCCGAAGAGTTGCCCAGGATGGCTACGCTTATTAGATTCAGCGTGCCGTCATTGAGTATGCCGCCGCCTGTGTCGCCCAAGACACTAAGGTTGCCGTTGGAAAGCGTCAGGCCAGAGATGGTCGCGGTAATGCCCGACGTTACGTTGAAGATGCGGAAGTTCGGCGTGCCCGTGCCGCGACGCACGCCCATCAGGTTAGCCCCAGGCCCTGCAATCGTCAGATTCTTATTAATCAACAGTTCCCCGGAGGTCAGCGTAATCGGGCTTGGCACGTTGGAGGAAAAGGTTATCGTATTGCTACCAACTGTCGCGCACACGTCTGCGATGGCCTGACGCAGAGAGCCTGCGCCGCTATCCGCGTTCGTAGTCACAACCGGATTCGTAGTGCAATTCACCACCGTGACCACAGCTAGAGACTGATTATTGTCAGGGTTGAAGTCCTTCGTGCTGGAACTCACGGTTGCGATGTTTTGGAATTCCGTGCCGGGCGAAGTGCCCGATGGAATGTGACCGACCAGAGTGAAGGTCGCAACGCCGTTGGCGGGCAGGCTCATGATGTCGCAGGAGATGGTGCCGCCTGCGCCTGCGGCGGGCGTCGTGCAGCTAAAGGTAGGCCCGGAGGTCTGCATCAGCGAGACGAAGGTCATGGTTCCGGGCAGCGTGTCGCTCAAGTTAACATTATTGGCGCTGTCAGGCCCCGTGTTACGAACCTCTATGGTAAAGGTCGCGTCCATATCTTCTCGGACTGTTTCAGAGGTCGCAAACTTGCTTACGCGCAGGTCGGCGTTAGGTACAGGAATTATGACTGTAGCCGACGAGCTATTGTTCTCCTCATTGGTATCAACTGATGAGGTAGTAACCGTCGCAGTGTTGGTAAAGAACGTGCCCTCAGCCGTCTGCAAGGGGATGTTCGTGACCAGGGTGAAAGTCGCCGTCTCGCCGTTAGGCATCAGGGCCAGAGTGCAACTGATTGGCGCATCATTCATGCCCACCGTAGGGGTCGTGCAGGTGAAGGTAGACCCTGTGTTCTGCGTCAGCGAAACAAAGGTCATGCCGTCTGGTATGATATCGGTCAGGGTAACGTTCGCAGCATCATCAGGCCCAAAGTTACGAACTTCGATGGTGTAGGTCACGTTCTGGCCCGGCTGCACAGACTCCGAGCCTACTACCATCTTGGTCGTGATGAGGTCTGAGTCCAGAAACGGCGACAGCAGAAGGCTGGCCGCGCTCGTGGAAAACAGAGGCGCAAGACAGAGTGCTACGGCAAGCGCTGTAAGGACGGACAATACACGCAACCTTCGCGCACGCCCGCCGCCTGCTTTCTTTCCATTTACCAGGAGGCTCTTCAGTTTAAGTTGGGCAGCGCCGTAGGCACTAAAGTAGCGATGAGGTGTAGTCGACATTGAAATCCCTCTCAGATATGTGACGCGAAAGTCGGGAATACAGGACGAGGAGTAACAAAAAAGCCTGATGTGGGAAGCTCTATAAAAAGCGCCCGTCTTGCGAAAGATCGGCCTGTGGCGTAAACCGGATGATATTTAATCTAAAAAGCGTTGTGGGTGTATGAGCGTAGAACCCGCTACCACACTAAAACAGTAACACGGAAGCGCCTCGCAGGCAACAGGCAGCTAAATGGCTGGCCGCGCCCTTTAAGCGGCGAAGATTCAAGCCCGTAGCCTCTCCGATTACCGGCTTGTCCAGCCGCCACGAGCCATGTTACTTTCTCTGTTTCCGGTGCGGGCGATGTCGCGCGCCGTGTGCGCCCGTCAAAGGCTCGATTCCTCAAAAGATGTCTGATGCCGCTTACAATTTGAAGGAGCGTGTGCGCGCTTTCTGGCAGGCGAATCCCTGCGGGGTGAAGTTTTCGGACGCGGAGCCGGGCACGCGCCTCTTTTACGAAAGGGTCGAAGAGCATCGCTACCGCACGGAATGGCACATCCCCGAAGCGGCGGATTTCGCGGGAGCAAACGGCCTCAAGGTTCTGGAGATAGGCTGCGGCCTGGGCACAGACGGGGCGCAGTTCGCCAAGGCGGGCGCGGATTACACGGGCGTTGATTTGACGGAAGCAGCCGTAGAGCTTGCGCGACGCCGCTTTGAGCTTTTCGGCTTGAAAGGAAATTTCGAGACCGCAGATGCAGAAAAGCTGCAATTCGCGGACGCCTCTTTCGACCTGGTTTACTCGCACGGAGTTCTGCATCACACGCCGGACACTGTGCGCGCCGTCCGCGAGATTCATAGAGTGCTGAGGCCCGGCGGGCGCGCGGTTGTGATGCTCTATCACAGGGACTCTTACAACTACCGTGTCAACATTGGGATGCTCAGACGCGCGGGCGCGCAACTGCTTAGAAGCGAAACGGGCATCAAGCTCGCGCACAAGTTGACGAAGGAGCCTCTGGAGAATTTGCGAGAGCACGCGCGTCGTCTTCGCTCGGATTCCGAGAGCTATTTGAAGGCGGATGAGTTTTTGAATCAGAACACGGACGGGGCCGGCAATCCGCTCGCGCGCGTGTATTCAAGACGCGAAGCGCGAGAGTTGTTTCGTGATTTCAAGGAAGTAGAGCTTCGCACCTATTTCCTGCACAAGCGCTGGATGCCTGTCTTGGGAAAACTTTTGCCGCGCTCGCTGGAAGCAAGGCTGGCTTCGCGCTGGGGCTGGCACCTCTGGATTTACGCGCGCAAGGGTGAAGGGGACTGAAGGAGAAAAGATTGACTGAGCGAAGAGAGATTCTTGTCACGGGCGGCGCGGGCTTCATAGGCTCGCACCTGGTTGATCGTCTTCTCAGCGAAGACTCTTGGCGCGTGGTGGTCGTGGACGACTTCAATAACTTCTACTCGCCCTCGTTGAAGCGAGAGAACGTGCGCGCGCACTTTCAGAATCCCGCGTATCGTCTTGTAGAAGCAGACATACGCGACCGCGCAGCTTTGAAGCGGCTGTTTGACGAGACGAAGTTCGATGTAATCGTTCACCTGGCGGCGCGTGCGGGCGTGCGCCCTTCTCTAGCAGAGCCGCAGCTTTACAACGAGACGAATGTCACGGGCACGCTCAACCTCTTGGAGCTTGCACGCGCGCACAACATAAAGCAGTTCGTCTTCGGCTCTTCATCATCGGTTTACGGCATCAACGCGAAGGTTCCTTTCAGCGAAGATGACCCTACGCGCCAGCCAATCTCGCCCTATGCCGCCACGAAGGCTGCGGGCGAGTTGCTCTGTCACACGTACGCGCATCTTTATGGGATACGGACGGTCGCTCTGCGATTCTTTACAGTCTACGGCGCAAGGCAGCGACCCGATTTGGCGATTCACAAGTTCGCGCGCTTGATTGATGAAGGCAAACCGATTCCTGTTTTCGGGGACGGCACGACGCGCCGCGATTACACCTACATAGACGACATCATTCAGGGCGTGCGCGCGGCCATCGATTACACCGCAAGCGATTACGAAGCCATCAACCTGGGCGAATCGCGCACGGTTGAGTTGAGGGAGTTGATAGAGCTTCTGGAAAAAGAGTTGGGCAAGCGCGCTCTGGTTGAGCGCCAGCCCATGCAGCCGGGCGACGTGCCGCAGACCTTCGCGGACATCACAAAGGCGCGGCGTCTTCTGAATTACGACCCGCAGACGCAGATTGAAGAGGGCATACGCCGCTTCATAGAATGGTTCCGGCTCGATAGAGGAAAGATGACCGAAGCCTCCATGCGCTGAATTATTAAGAAAGGCAAAGAGATTGATTTATTGACTCATCGGTTCATTGATTGAATGAAGAAATGAACAAATGAATCAATCTTTTTTCTATGCTCCTCTCTGTCATCATCCCCTGCTTTAACGAAGAGCTTGTGATAAGGGAAACGCACAGACGCATGACGGATGCGCTCGGTGCCTTGACCGATCTCAGGTACGAGTTGATTTACGTGGATGACGGGAGCCGCGACCGGACGCCGCAGATACTCGGTGAACTGCACCTGGAGCATGAGGCTGTGCGCGTCATTCGTCTCTCGCGCAACTTCGGCCACCAGATAGCCGTCACCGCAGGGCTTGAAGCCTCTAAAGGCGATGCCGTGGTGATAATCGATGCAGACCTGCAAGACCCGCCGGAAGTGATTAATGAGATGCTTGAGCGTTGGCGCGAAGGCTTTCACGTTGCCTACGGTGTCAGAGCCGAGCGCACCGGAGAGACGCGCTTTAAGCTCTGGACGGCGAAAACCTTTTACCGCTTAATCAATCGACTGTCGGAGACGGAGATACCTCTGGACACGGGCGACTTTCGCTTGATGGACAGAAAGGTTGTGGACGTGCTGCTCTCTATGCCTGAGCGCGACCGCTTCCTGCGCGGGATGATTAGCTGGATAGGTTTCCGCCAAACGCCCGTTCATTACAGGCGCGAGCCACGCTTCGGCGGCACCAGCAAGTACCCTCTGATGAAGATGGTGCGCTTTGCCACGGACGGCATTCTGAGCTTTTCAATTATTCCGTTGAAGCTTGCCATCTGGACGGGGTTCGCAGCAATCGGGCTGGCCGTGCTCGGAATAATCCTCGCGGTGCTTGAGCGCGTCTACAGGCTCTACGACATAAACATAGGGCGCGGCTGGGCCTCGCTCTTCATAGCCGTGCTTTTCATGGGCGGCGTTCAACTGCTCACGCTCGGCATCATAGGCGAGTACCTGGGAAGAATTTATACCGAGGTCAAGCGCCGCCCGCTCTACGTAGTGCAGGAACGTTTGGGGTTTGAGAAAGACCTGTCTGTTTAAGATGAAAAGCAAGCTCAGCATCAATCATAAGCGAGCGCGCACGCGTGCGCTCTGTCTTTTATTGATAGTCGGGCTGTCGCTTACTGTGCGCGCTCTAACGGCGCAGTTTTTGGGAGCGCGCCTTGATGATGCAAGCTGGTTTCAGTATGGCTCGTACAAAATCTTTGACGAGCGGGCGCAAGGGATACTGGATGGCAAAGAGTCCTTCTTCTTTATTCCAGATTCAACGCGCACGGACTTGATTCAATATCCCCCTGCTTTTCCCGTGTGGGTTGCTTTCATCTATGGTGTGACGGGTGAGCGTTCTGCCCATGCGGTGCTTCGCGTTCAGTGGGTGCTGGACGCCCTCATCATGCCGCTTTTGATAGTAGGCATTGGCCGCACTGCTTTCGGTTGGCGCGAAGGCGTTGCTGCCGGAGCGCTCGCCGCTCTTTCGCCTTTGCTGGCATTTTACGGCGTGACGCCTTCGTCGGATGCGCCGACCGCTTGGCTGGTGATGGCCGCAATGTGGCTCTTGCTTCTGGGCGCTAAAAGAATGAGTTGGCGCTTGAGTCTCGGCGCGGGGCTGATGCTGGGCGCGGCCTGCTGGTTTCGAGTCAATCCTCTGTTCATGGCCTTCTTCTGGGCGCTGGCTCTCATGCTGTTCGTGCGCGCAGGTAAGGGAATGCGTGCGCGCTTAGGTTTGGCAGTGCTCTCTGGGACAATCCTTCTGGTTTCGCCTATCCCCGTGCGGAATGCGCTGGTCTTTCACGACTTCGTGCTGACGGGGCTGAACGTAGGCTCTAACTTTTGGGAAGGGCTTGGCGAGACCGCTTACGGACGCTCGCAAGGGTTCGAGTTCGGAGACCAGTTGATGGTCGAGCAGGAGCGCAAAGAGATGGGGCTGCCCGCAGACTTTCCCATCACGCCCGTTTGGCCCGACGGAATCCGCCGCGACCGCGAGCGTGCGCGAAAGTCTCTTAAAGTAATCGCCGCGCATCCGGTCTGGTACGCGGGCGTCATGCTGACGCGCATGTGGTGGATGCTAAAGATGGCCGGAGAGCCTGGCGCTTATTACGGAAGCTCAGGCATCAATTGCACCGGCAGGAAATGTCTACCCGCGAATTTGCAGGGAGGCGCGATAGCCCTGGCCGTCAACATTCTGGGCATGATTCAGAGCGTTTATCGTTACCTGGCGCTTCTGCTGATGGCCTGCGGCGTCTGGTTGGGGCTGCGGCGAAATTGGGTTATGAGTTGGCTTCTGCTGGCGACCGTTTTTTACTATCTTGTGCCGGGGACGGCTGCTCACACAGAGATTAGATACGTGCTTCCGATGCACGCCGCGCTGACAGTCTTCGCGGGGCTTGCGGTCGGAGAGCTTGGGCGCATCTTCGGGCGCGTGAATAAAAGAGAGAAGGTAAGCGAACGGATTATATGAAGAAGAGGTTGATGGATTATCTGGCCTGCCCTGAGTGCGCGGGCGACCTGAAGCTCACGCCAAGCAAGAGCGATGGCGTTGAGATTTTAGAGGGCGCGCTCAATTGCTTGAGTTGCGCGCGTAACTATCCGATTGTGCGCGGAGTGCCGCGCTTCGCTAACTTGAGCGAGATTGAAGAGGACAAGGCCGCGACCGCTTCCAGCTTCGGCTGGGAGTGGCAGCACTTTACGCAGAAGGACGAGCGTTACGGCGAGCAGATGCTCGGCTGGATTGATCCCGTCAAGGCAGAGTTCTTCAAGGACAAGGTTGTGCTGGATGGCGGCTGCGGCAAGGGTCGTCACATGCAGCTTGCAGCCGAGTGGGGCGCACGCGATGTCGTAGGCGTTGATTTGAGCGACGCCGTCGAATCCGCCTTCGCCGCTTCGAAAGGCACAGAGAACATGCACGTCGTACAGGCAGACCTTTGCCGCCTGCCCCTGAAAAGAGTCTTCGACTACGCCTACACGATTGGCGTCATACATCACCAGCTTGACCCCAGCGTGGGCTTCAAATCTTTAGCCTCGAAGGTAAAGCCCGGCGGCAAGTTTTCCGTCTGGGTCTACGGCGCTGAGAATAACAGGTGGATTGTGAAACTGGTCAGCCCCTTGCGCGAGCGCTTCACCTCTCGCATGAACCGTCGCGCGCTCTTGCACCTGTCGAAGCTGCCAACGGCTGCCGTTTACGCCGCGTCAAAATTAATCTACGGGCCGCTCAATCGCACGGGCGGCGGCTTACGACTCGCGCGCCATTTATTCTACAATGACTACATGAACACCATCTCCCGTTTCGGATGGCGCGAGCAGCACACAATCGTCTTCGACCATCTGGTCGCGCCGACGGCCAATTACATCTCGCGCGAAGAGTTCGAGAAGTGGTGGAAGGACATAGGGGCCACGGATGTTCAGATTGGCTGGCACAACAAGAATAGCTGGCGCGGCACTGGAATCGTTAATTAAGAAGGGTAATTCGTCTTAAATGTCTAGCGCAGTAAATCCGGCGGAAAAAGAGCTGCCGCGCGAGATGATGCAGCACACCTACGCGATTCTCTACGAAGTGGAAGGCTCGCACTGGTGGTACATAGGACGCCGCCGCATCCTCTCAAGCTTTGTCAAAGAGATTTGCAGCACCATCAAAAGCGGTCGCCCGAAGATTCTGGACGTGGGCTGCGGCACGGGCGCGAACTTGGTCATGCTTGGCGAATTCGGTGAAGCGCACGGCATAGACGTTTCGCACGATGCGCTTTCATTCTGCCGCGAGCGCGGGCTGGAAAGAGTCAGCCACGGCTCTGCGGAAGAGCTTCCCTTTGAAGATGAAACCTTTGACCTTGTGACGGCGCTTGATGTGGTGGAGCATCTGGACGACGACCTCGCTGGCTTGAAAGAGTTTCGCCGCGTGCTCAGGCCCGGCGGGCGCATACTGCTCTTCGTTCCAGCCTTCATGTTTCTCTGGGGCTTGCAGGACGAAGTCAGCCATCACCGCAGGCGCTACACCTTGCCAGAGCTTTTAAAGGTCGTGCGCGAGGCGGGCTTTGAAATCGAGCGCGCGACTTACGCGAACATAACTTTCTTTCTCCCCATTCTGATGGTTCGCAAGCTCATGCGCCTGACAGGCATTCGCACCGAGACGGAGAATAAAATCGGCATCTCGGCCTTGAACGGCGTGCTTGGGAAAATCTTCGGCGCGGAAAGCTCCATCTTGCGCCACATGAACTTGCCCTTCGGCGTCTCGGCTTTGTGCGTCGCTCGCAAGATTTAGAAGAGATGAAAAAATACGACGAAGAAGAGACAGTTGTAAGAGATGTCACGCGCGATGCCGCTTCAAACGAAGCGCCGGACATCTCCGTCTTCCTGCCCGTCTACAACGAAGAGCCTAACCTGCGCCCGCTTCATGCAAAGCTGGACGAGGCTCTAAGAAAGCTTGGCCGCACGGCTGAGATTATCTACGTTGACGACGGCTCGACCGACGGGAGCCTTGAAATCCTACAGGGCCTTGCGCGCATAGACCCGCGCGTGCGCGTCGTGGCGCTTCGCAGAAACTACGGGCAGACGGCAGCCATGGCCGCAGGCATTGACGCTGCGACGGGCCGCGTGCTGATTCCAATGGATGCGGATTTACAGAACGACCCTGCCGACATAGTGCGTCTTCTGAACAAGCTGGACGAAGGTTACGACGTGGTTTCGGGATGGAGAAAGAATCGCCAGGACACTCTGATTACGCGCAAGATTCCTTCCATGATTGCCAACCGCATCATCTCCTGGATTGGCGGCGTGCCGCTCCATGATTACGGCTGCTCTCTGAAGGCTTATCGCAGGGAATCCTTGGAAGACGTGCGGCTCTACGGAGAGATGCACCGCTTCATTCCCATATACGCTTCGTGGGCAGGGGCGCGCGTGACGGAGATTCCAGTCGAGCATCACCCGCGCACTATGGGAAAGTCCAAGTACGGGCTGTCGCGCACGCTCAAGGTCGTGCTCGATTTAATGACCATCAAGTTCATGGCCTCGTACCAGACCAAGCCCATCTACGTCTTCGGCACCTTCGGCATCTTCGCCTTCATCATCTCAATGCTGGCGGGCCTCTACGCCGTCTTTCTAAAAATCTTTCACCGCGCGGATTTCGTCCAGACGCCGCTTCCCATCCTGGCAATCGTCATGTTCGCCGTAGGCGTGCAGTTTCTCCTGATGGGACTCTTGGCGGAGATGCTCGTCCGCACGTATCATGAATCACAGGCCAAGCGCATCTACGCCGAGCGAGGGCGCTTCGGCTTTGACAACCGGCAAGCGACCGACGACCGGCAGACGGAAGACACTCTGGCCGGAAGAACCTGAAAACTGCTTTATGTGTGGAATTACCGGATGGGCTGATTTGGATGCGAAGACGCCGCCGCCTGATGGGGCGGACGCACTTCTGCATGCTATGTGCGAGCGCATGACGCATCGCGGGCCTGATTCGGAAGGCTTGATGGTTCAGACGGGCGTCGGCCTTGGCATGCGTAGGCTGGCAATCATAGACCTGCAAACCGGCGAGCAGCCCGCGTGGAGCGAAGACCGGCAGGTCGCGGTCATCCTTAACGGAGAGATTTACAACTACCGCGAACTGCGCGAGCGGCTGGAAAAGCGCGGCCATCGCTTTCGCTCCGCCTCTGACACGGAAGTCCTGCCGCATCTTTACGAAGAGTACGGCACGGGAATGGTGTCGCATCTGAACGGCATGTTCGCGTTTGCGCTGTGGGATGCGCGCCGCCGTAGACTTTTTATCGCACGCGACCGCTTCGGAGAAAAGCCACTTTACTGGGGCGTCTTCGACGGCACCTTCCTCTTCGCCTCGGAGCCTAAAGTGCTGCTCGCGCACCCAAGCGTGCGGCCCGCGCTTAACCTGGACGCGCTCCGTCAATATCTCTCTTTCGATTACATCCCTGCGCCGCTCTCGATTTATCAGGGCATACAGAAGCTTCCCGCCGCGCATCAACTCACGGTCGAGAACGGGCGCGTTGATGTTCAAAGTTACTGGCGCTTGAGTTACAAGACGAGAGAGCCTGTGCCGTCCGTAGATGAAGCCGCAGAGCGTCTGCGAGAGTTGTTGCATGATTCCGTTCGCATGCGTCTCGTTTCGGACGTACCTCTGGGCGTGCTGCTCTCTGGCGGCGTGGACTCTTCGACGGTCGCGGCGCTGGCCGTGCGCGCGTCAAGTGAGACCGTCAAGACCTTCTCCATCTCTTTCGCGGAATCGTCGTACGACGAGTCCCGCTACGCGCGGGCCGTGGCGAAATTCCTGGGCACGGATCATCACGAAGAGCGCTTGAGCGTTGACTTGGCCGCGAACCTGGTGGGCGAGATAGGCTCCTGGATGGACGAGCCTTTCAGCGACCCATCATTAGTGCCCACATTTCTGCTCTCGCGCTTCACGCGAAAGCATGTGACGGTGGCCTTGGGCGGCGACGGCGGCGACGAACTCTTCGCGGGCTATCCAATGTACCTGGGCCATCGCATCGCGCCCGTTTACGAACGCGTGCCGCGCTTCCTTCGTCGCTATCTGATAGAACCCCTCGTGCGCCGTCTTCCTGTCCGAACCGACAACATAACTTTCGACTACAAAGCGCGGCGCTTCATCATGGGAGCGGATTACGACGCCGTCGCGCGTCATCACGTCTGGTTCGGCTCGTTCACGCCGGAAGAGCAGGAGCAATTGTTGACTTCTGAAGCGCGCCAGCTGAGCGACGGAGACATCTACAGGCAGGCGCGCCATCTGGCCGAAACGGAGTGCGACGCCGACAACGTAGTCGAATGCATGCAGAGCCTTGATACACGTCTCTATCTGGCCGAAGACATCCTGACGAAAGTTGACCGCGCGAGCATGGCCGTCTCTCTGGAAGTACGCGCGCCGTTTCTAGACCCGCGCGTGGCGGAGTACGCTGCGAGCCTGCCCGCCAACTACAAGCTGCGCGGGCGAACCTCCAAATACATTTTGAAGCAGGCGGCGGCTCCGCTTCTGCCGCACTTTGTAGGAAGACGCGGCAAGAAGGGCTTCGGCGTTCCAGTAGCCGACTGGCTCAAGGGAAAATTAAAGCCACTGGCGCGCGACCTTCTCTCGCCTGAGCGCCTGCGCCGCAAAGGTCTCTTCAACGCGGATTACGTCGAGCGCCTGCAATCGGAGCACGAGCGCGGCGCTGCCAATCATAGAAAGCTTCTCTGGACGCTTCTGATGTTCGAACTCTGGCATGAAAGCTTCATAGAGACTGCGCGCCGCATAGAGACCTCCGTGGCAAGCTCTTCTTGACGGGCTTCATCAGTCGTGCAAAGCGAAATCGAACGCGCATACGCAAAGCTTGAAGCCTGGTGCATGGAGCATGATTATAGCGGCCATGACCCGTTCGATGCTCTGAACAGTCGTGTGTTTAGCTCCGTTCCCGTGATGCGCTCGTCTCGCGCCGCTCGCCTCGCCTGGACGCAAGCCTTCAAACGCTCGCCTCTCAATATAAGAAAGCTTGCGCGCGTGCCAACCGAACGTAATGCCAAGGGCACAGCGCTCTTTGCTCTCGCCGCGCTGGCGGAATTTCGCCGCACGCGTACGCGGGATGCGGAAAAGAAGGCGCGCTATTTACTCGACGGACTTCTGGCTTCGAGTCTTCAATCAAAGACGGGCGCGACCTGTTGGGGCTACAACTTCGACTGGCAGTCGCGCGCCTTCTTCGCTCCGAAGGGAACGCCGACCGTTGTGCCGACTGCTTTCGCCGCACACGCGCTTCTGGAAGCTTCGCAAGAGTTCGATGACGAGCGGTATCTGAAACCTGCGCGAAGCGTCTGCGACTTTATCCTGCGCGACCTGAACGTGACGGAAGAGCGTGAGGGCGAAGTCTGCTGGAGCTATTCGCCGCTCGACCGCACGCGCGTCTTTAACGCCAGCCTGCTCGCCGCAGAAGTTCTTTGCTCGGTCGGCGCGTTGACGAATGAAGAAGAGTTAATCGACAGAGGCTTGCGCGGCGCGCGATATGTAGCTAACCGCCAGCAAGAGTCCGGCGCGTGGGCTTACGGCGCGGATTCCTTCCAGTCCTGGTCTGACAACTTCCACACGGCCTTTATCCTGACAAGCTTTGCGCGCATCATGAAAGCGAACGAGTTCGCGCGCGAAGAGTTTCGTGGCGCGCTCGTGCGCGGGCTTCGATTCTGGCAAGAGCGCTTCTTTCTCTCGGACGGCTGGCCGAAATATTACCCGCACAGTCTTTACCCTGCAGACGCGCATTCGGCTGGCGCTGCCGTAGTCGCGCTCGCCGAGCTATCAGACACAGACCCGTCGGCTCTCGATTTAGCCGAAAAGATTGCGCTCTGGGCCATACGCCATCTACAGAGCGGGCGCGGTTACTTCTACTATCAGAGGCGACGCTTTTACACCATTCGCACGCCCTACATGCGCTGGTCGCAAAGCTGGATGCTCTACGCGCTGGCCCGACTGTTGGAAAGCAAGCAGTAATATGCTCATCTGGATTGACCTAGCTAACTCGCCGCATGTGCCGTTCTTCCGAGCGCTCAAAAGTGAGTTTGAAGGGCGAGGGGCGGAGGTGCGTGTGACGGCCAGGGATTTCGCGCAGACGGTCGAGCTTGCGCGAGACGCCGGGCTTGACGCGGTCGTCATAGGCGGCTTCGGCGGACGTGCGATTGCGGGTAAGGCCGGGAACTTGATAGGACGCGCGGCACGGCTTGCGCGCTGGGCGCGAGGGCAAAGGTTTGACTTGGCCGTGAGCCACAACTCTTACGCGCAGGTGGCTGCGGCGCGTGCGCTCTCAATCAGGTCTGTTACCTTGATGGACTACGAGCACCAGCCAGCGAATCATCTGGCCTTCAGGCTGGCCTCGCGCGTCGTGGTTCCACGCGCCTTCCCTGAAGATGCGTTGCGCCGCTACGGAGCCAGGAGCGGAAAGGTGCGACGCTACGACGGTACGAAAGAGGACGTTTACCTTGCGGACTTTGCGCCCGACCCGCGCTTTGCCGAAACTTTAAGAGAGCTTGGCATAGAGGAAAGCGATGTGCTCGTGGTAGCCCGCCCGCCCGCGCGTGATGCGCTCTATCATCGCTTTGACAACGAATTGTTCTTTGAGTTGCTCAGCCGTCTTACGTCGCGTGAAGGCGTGAAGACCATTTTGCTTCCGCGCTCCCATGCTGAGTACAGTGACTTTGCCGCAAGAGCGAAAGAGACGAACATGATTTTGCCTCGAAGGGCGCTGGACGGCGCGAACCTCGTGGCCGCAGCCGACCTGGTCATCAGCGCGGGCGGCACCATGAACCGAGAGGCTGCGGTGCTCGGAGTTCCCGCCGCGACCATCTACGCCGGACGATGGGCCGCGATTGACGAAGAGCTTATCCGCGAAGGAAGATTAAAGCGCATCGCTTCGAGAGAAGATTTAGACAATCTGAAGATAGAGAAAAAGCCGGGCCTTCGACTTCGCCACGCGCTCAAAGTGCGCTCGGAAGTTGCGGACTTGATTCTGGGAGACTGAAGAGAGCGTCCTGCGGTTTACTTCAAGGGATTTACTATTTACTATTCACGAGATTTGATGAGAGCCGAGCGAATCAAGAGGCATCTGGTGGAGGCTAGCGCCGTGCGAGTTCCGGCGCGTGCTCCGCGCTGGATTATTCCTGCGGTCAAGGTGGCGCTGGTCGTCTCGGATGCTTTTGTCGTCGCCGCAGCCTTTATCACGGCCTTCTACCTGCGCGAAGGCGTCTCGATTATCAGGGAAGAGATGACGGGGAGTTTTCGCTGGAGCGCACGCTTTGCGCCTTACGGAGCGCTGCTGCTCTTCGTAGTCCTGATACGCCTGCTCACCCTACGCTATTACGACCTTTACAGGCTGCGCGGCGAGTTCTCTTTCGTGGACGACGTGGTGCGCGTCTTCAAGGCCACGGCCATTGGCTCGCTCCTGATAGTCGCAGCCGCTTTCCTATATCGCGGCGGCTTTCGCTTTTCTGCCTTCTCCTACTCTCGCGGCGTCTTCATCTTCGACTTCATACTTGCGCTCGCGGCCACAGGCACCTTGCGCTTCCTGGTTCGCGCGCTTCAGACCTTCGTGCGCCAGCGCGACATCAACCTGATACCGACGCTCGTCGTGGGGCGAGGCGCTGAAGCGGCCCTCTGCATAAGAGAGATGCGCGAGCGCCCCAGCCTGGGTTATCGCGTCATAGGTGTGGTGGAGAACGGAAAGATTGACAGGAGCGTGCCGGAAGTTTACGAAGGCGTGCCCGTGGTCAGCGACCTCAAGGGATTGCCGGAAGCTATACGCGATTCGGGCGCGAACGAAGTCATCATCGCAGACCCTGAGGTCAACGGCGACGCGCTCTTTGACGTGATGATGCGCTGCGGTCGTCGTCGCGGCGTGGAGTTTCGGATTGCGCCGAGCCTCTTCAACTGCCTGCCGCGCAAGACGGAGATTGACCAAATAGGCGCGCTTCCCATGATAAGGCTCTTCCGCGAGCCGCTATCTTCGAGTGCGCGGCTGGTGAAAAGAGCCTTCGACATCATCATAGCAAGCCTCGCGCTTCTACTCTTCTCTCCGCTCTGGCTCCTGATTGCCATGCTCATCAAGCTCGATTCAAAGGGGCCTGTCATCTACCAGCAGGAGCGCGTGGGCATGGACGGTCGCATCTTTCTCTTCTACAAGTTTCGCACCATGCGCGCCGACGCCGACGACCGCCTGCACAGGGAGTATCAGGAGAAGCTGATTGCGGGCCGCCCAGAAGCGAACGTGGGCGACATGGAGCGCCCCGCCTACAAGCTTCGAGCGGACACGCGCATCACACGCTTGGGACGCATACTGCGCCGCCTGAGTCTCGATGAACTGCCGCAGCTTCTAAACGTCCTGCGCGGCGACATGAGCATAGTAGGCCCGCGCCCGCCGATTCCCTATGAAGTTGAGAACTACGAGTTGTGGCATCGCAAGCGGCTGGACATGAAGCCGGGCTTGACGGGCCTGTGGCAAGTGTCTGGGCGCAACCGCCTGCCCTTTGAAGAGATGGTTCGCCTTGACCTCTTCTACATAGAGAACTGGTCGCTCCTGCTGGATTTGAAAATCATCCTACGCACCCTCCCCGTCATGCTGCGCGGCGACGACGCGTACTAAAACAGTGACAAGTTATAAGAAAACTGAAAACTGAAAACTCAAAACTGAAAACTGCTTCTGACTCATCGCTCTCTTCATGGATTGACCGTCTAATCATCCTTTGGTTGTTTGTGATGGCGGCGTTTGCGCCGCATTCGATTGCCGTGACGCAAGGGGCCTGGCTGTGCGGGCTTATATTGTGGGCCGCGCGCTTTCTCTTTAAGCCTCGCCCGCGCCTTTATCGCACGCCGGTCGATTTGGCGCTTCTAGGATTCATTGCTCTGACGCTCATCTCGTCCTTCTTCTCTTACGCGCCGGACATCTCCTTGAGCAAGATGCGCGCGGTGAGCCTCTTCATCATCGTCTACCTGGTGGCGGAGAACGTCACGTCCGTGCGAGTGGTGCGGCTGCTGGTTTTAACGCTCGTGGCGTCGTGCATGATTAACGTGCTGTACACGTTCGGCGAGCGCGCGGTGGGTCGCGGCGTGAAGGTCGAGGGGCTACAAACCGCAAGCCCTCTCTACGCGGCGGGCGTTCGTGACGGAGATACGATTCTAAAAGTCGATGAAGCGAGCTTGCGCGAGCCTGAAGAGTTGATGCGTGCGCTTGACGCTCCGAGCGATGATTCAAAGCCTAAGACGGCGCGCGTTCAAATCTATCGCTATGAATGGATGCCAACGTTTGAAGTCGCGCGCGGGGGCTTGCTCGCGGGGCAAACCGCCGAAGAGAGATTGGGGATAGGGAGTTGGACGCGCGGGCGAGACTGGCGCGCGTCCGGTTTTTACGGCCACTATGTTACTTACGCGGAGATGCTGCAACTCGTGGCCTCTGTCGCCTTCGGCCTCTTCATAGCCCTCAGACGAAAGCTTTCGTGGCAGGGCTTGTTGCTCATTCTGGCAATCGCAGGCATGTGCGGCGCGCTGCTTTTGACAGTCACGCGCGCATCCTTAGCGGCCTTTCTGCTCTCCGCTTTCCTGATTGTCTTAGTCGGTGCGAGCCGTCGCGCCATACTGATAGTTTTAGCCTTAGCTCTGCCCCTAGCGCTCTTCGGCCTCTTCCTTCTTCAACAGAAACGCAACGTCAGCTTTCTTGACCCGAAGGACGATTCAATCAACTGGCGAAAGACCGTTCAGCGCGAAGGCTTTCAACTTTTGGTGAGCAAGCCGCGACACCTCGCGGTCGGCGTAGGCATGGATTCAATTAAGCGTTACTGGCGCGAGTGGGGATTGTTTGAAGGCGGGCGCATACCTATGGGGCACATGCACTCGAACCTCTTGCAGTTGGCGCTGGAGCGCGGCGTGCCTGCGCTGCTGTTCTGGCTCGCGCTGCTCTTCGTTTATGCGCGCATGCTCTGGCGGCTGGCGCGCTCCCGTCAACTGAAAGGCTGGATAGAGCGCGGGCTGGTGCTGGGCGCACTGGGCGGCCTTGCAGGCTTTTTTACGAGCGGCCTTGTGCACTACAACTTCGGCGATTCCGAAGACGTGATGATTCTCTTCCTCATCATGGGGCTGTGCCTGGTAGTGGAAAGAGAGGCAAGGAGAGGTGTGTTCGAAGAAAAAGAGACATGAGTTTCATAAGCTGCTCTAAAAGACAAGAACGCCGGTGAAGTCGCCATGAGCCTCACCGGCGTTCTCGTCTTCCCCTCCCACTTGTGGAAGTAAAGCGCGGTTGTCTTAGTCGCCCATCACGACACCGTCGCCCATCACAACGCCATCACCCATGACCACGCCGTCGCCCATCACGACACCGTCATGAATCAGGATGCCGTCACCCATGACGACTCCGTCGCCCATGACCACACCGTCGTGAAGCAGTATGCCGTCACCCATCACAACGCCGTCGTGGATTAGAATGCCGTCGCCCATCACTACACCGTCACCCATGACGACACCGTCGCCCATCACAACGCCATCGCCCATGACCACGCCGTCGCCCATCACGACGCCCTTGTTCGGCTGGTAGCCAATGCCCAGGATGATGCCGTTGCTTAACAACATGCCGTCGCCCATCACTACACCGTCACCCATGACGACACCGTCGCCCATCACAACGCCATCGCCCATGACCACGCCATCGCCCATCACAACGCCGTCACCCATCACCACACCCTTCGTGTAGATGATGCCGTAGGTGAACACTATGCCGTCGTGAATCAGTATGCCGTTGGTCTTGATGGGGCTGTTGGCTAGGATGATGCCGTCGCAGTAGGAGACGCGCGCGTTGTAGATGACCTGCTCGCCGGCTATCTGCGTGGAGTAGCCGAGAGCGGAAGCGAGCGTCGTGTTCGACTTGAACACCACGTCGCCGGCCTTCAGCTTGTCTGCGTTCGGAACGATGGCGCGTGCTATGGAGGTTGCGCCGATTGTGTTCACCATGCCCGCGCCCTGCGAGAAGATGCTCAGTTCGTTGTTAGCGAAGCGAACGCCGGGAAGAGTCTGAGCAGAGCGTGTGAGCGCGGCCTTGACCAGAGCGGGGCTGAGTGAAGAGTTGGCTTCGAGCATCAGAGCAACCGTGCCGGAGACTACGGGAGCGGCGAAGCTCGTGCCGGAGTATTTGAAGTAAGCGTTCGGCAGCGCGTCTGCGGTTACGGGCTGCTGAATGTTCTTCTGCATAGGAGCGTAGAAGCCCTGTGTGGTTTCCTGCGACATGGCGGCCATGATGCGCGTTCCGGGAGCTACCACGTCCGGCTTTGCCATGTGGTCAATCTGCGTCGGCCCTTTGGAAGAGAAGTCGGCCACGAAGTCATCCGAGCGCTGCACGGTCTTGTGAGTGTCGACTGCGCCGACCGTGATGGCGAACGGGCTGTTGGCCGGGCTGGTGATTGAGCCATAAGCCAACTGGTAAATCTCTTTGCCGTTGTTATCGAAGCCCAGAACCTTGCTCGTGTGTCCGTAGTTGCCAGCCGAGGTCACTACGACGATGCCTGCCATGTAAGCGCGTGCGACCGCCTGGCAAACCGGATCCTGCTTGTAGGATTCGTAAATCGCTCCGCCTGCGCTCAGGTTGGCGACGCGGATGTTGTAGGTGGTCTTGTTCTGTATGACCCAGTTCAGCGCGCTGATGACGCTGCTGGCGCGGCCCGCGCCGGTCTCATCAATCACGCGAAGGTCAATCAGGTTGGCCTGCGGCGCTATGCCTGCGTAATTTGCTCCGTAACCCTTGGAAGCTTCGCCCGTACCGGCTGCAACACTCGCTACGCCCGTGCCGTGGCCGTAGGGGTCGCCCGCCTTCTGGCTGCCGGTGAAATCTACAGTAGCGAGCACGCGGGACTTTCCTTTGCCGTTGAAGTCCGGGTGCTTCGAGCTGATGCCGCTATCCAGAATTGCTATCGTGACGCCCTTGCCTGTGAATCCGGGCATGCCCGCGAGACCCTGCTGCACGGCGCTTGCGCCCGTCGTGGTCGTCAAGTCGCCCTGCGCCTTCATGGGACGGTCGGAAGCGACGTACTCGACATCGGCGCGAGCCGCGAGGGCTTCAACCTTGCTGGCCGGAACGTCCGCTACCAACACGTTGAGCGCGCTGTAGCTTGCGCGCTTGGTTCCGCCTGCCTGAGCAATGGCGTTGTCCTGGTCTGCCGAGGGCTGTCCTTTGGTCTGAATGATGACGCGGACGGTGCCGTTAGAAGTTGTAGAAGCCTCAAGCTCCGGCGCGAGCTTCTTAGCCTGTCGCGCCTGGCCGTTACCGGCTGCGGTATTGGCGAAAGCTGTCAGGGGAGCTACGGAGACCAGCGTCAGGGTGGTTAGGATTAAGTAAGCGGTGATTTTACGTAACATGGCGATTTTCCTTCTTTACGTGTGCCGCTTCTCGAGGGAGCTAAAATAGCGCGAGGGAAACTGGCACGGGATCGATTTTCAAATTCTGAGATCGCCGACAGGACTTGCAGGGGTCTGAGTAACTACCTGCATCAGCCTGGGAAGAGGAAGGCCGCATCCTCTTTCCTTACTGACTAGCGTTCCTGTCAACGATCTGCCCCCTCCTATTTCAACCCTCATGCCACACCCCGAAGGAAATTTGCTTTACCACCTAACCTCAACTATTTATCCACTTACACCCCCACAACCACCCTCGCCCCAAGTCTCACAAAACAGCCCCCAACTGGATACCAGGTATCCAAAACCACCCCCACCCCCCACCCTCAACCCCCCTCACTATTGAAATACTCGAAAATCAAGGAATTCACGCGGAAAGTAGTGGTCTGAGGCAGGTGTATACCCTAGTATCACTGTATACCTGATAACCACCTTATGGCTTTGCCTAAAAAGGGGCTGATTTTGGCTCTTGCCTAAAAAGTATTGAGGTTGCCCAAAAAGCCAACGGGTTAATATCTACCTATAGCGCCAAAATCTAATTCAATAATCCACTCTCTAGATTCTTCCACTTGGGTAAAATAGATAAACCCCATTTGTCTGAGCCTAGTTAGCTCTCTAAAGAACGTTCTCGGTGTAACGTTCCTATATACAGCTTGAATGTACGGAACCTCTCTCAGTTCGGATAGTTTTATTCTCTTTGAGGGGCTGTCAGAAAAGGGGTCGTTTGGTTCGGTCTCGACAATAAGGAAATCAAGCAAGTTGTACTCTCTTTGATTTATAAGTCTGCGCCGACTGCCAGTGCGCGTGTTGAAAGCGCGAACCAGCATGGTTCTGTAGACGACTCGATTCAACTTCGTTTTGATGAAATTATTTATTCCCTTGAGTTCTCTAGCAAATCCCTTTAATCCAAAAATCACGAATGAAGTAACATCAAACGGTACACTCTCTCTGCACTTCTGAAGTAGTGTTTTATACTCGGTTTCATTGCGGTAAAAGTAGTTAGATAGTCCATAGAACCCATGCACATTGTATCCGCCCTGAAAAAGTATTCCCGCTTCAACGAGTCGAGATACTCTGCCGTTGCCATCACCGAACGGATGTATCGTCACCAAGAAAAAGTGCGATAGCAACGCTCTTATCACAGGATGATAAGCCATAAGCCTTCTAGAGCTTACAAATTCAATGTATTCGTTCATTAGTTGAGAGAGTCTGTCATGTGGTGCTCCTCTATGTACGCCCCCGACCTCTGGACTGCCGACTGTGACGGAAAAGGTTCTAAACCTGCCAGGAACATTATTAGTAACGTCAGAGTGTTGTGTAGTCATTTTGTGCAGTTCCAGAATATCTGAGACAGTTAGCGGAGCACTACCTGGATAAAATCGCTGCCTAACCCATTCCTGCCCTAAGCCGGAATTTCTAATTTGTAACTGCTCTTTGCTCATTCTGTTTACGACTTCTTGCTCTGCTTCCTCTAAGGTCTCAATCTGCTGGGCAACCTCTGCTTCAGAAAGAGGATTGCCCTCAAGAGCAGTTGTGCCGTGAACGGCGCGGACTCGATTAAGTTTATCTAACTGTTCCCGCCAGTCTGGAGGTAGAACAAGGTTCAAGGCCGCTTCTCTGTATGCCTCTATTGAGACCACATCCGGCAATAACCCCTCCACATCTAGGTTGAAGTTAAAGCTAAATTTTGCCCAGTCCATTTTGCTCCTTAAAGTAACACTATATCTGACAGCTTATTTGACACCGTATTTGGCTTAGTTATATGATAATATAACTTGACTTATGGGAATGTCAAGCATATACTTGGCACGTTATTTGACAGATTAGCTGACAGCTTATTTGACACTAAGACAAGCGAAAGCCCCGCCAGTTGCGCTAACAACTGACGAGGCGATTTCCCACACAGCCGAAGCTGTACGGTACTGGTAACTACATTATACGCTTCGCGCCGTGTGGACTCAACACCTAAAAGGAGAGTTCACAATGTCACTCAGAGAAGCCAAAGGCCGCGAGATAGCAGACCGCGCAAGGATAGTTAAAGAAGGAAATCTGTACTTAGTTCCGAGCCAAAGTGGTAGAGGCCGCTATAAAGTTCGCCCTGACCTGCCTTATTGCTCTTGTGCAGACTTCGACTTTAGACGCCAGCCTTGTAAGCATATCTATGCCGTTCAAATCACTGTAGAAAAGACAGAGACGACTAAAACCACGGTCACAGAGAACGGTAAGACCACGACCACCGAGACAACTAAGGTTGAGCGTAAAACCTATAGGCAAGAGTGGCCTGCTTACAACAAAGCGCAGACCAACGAAAAGAGACTCTTTCTTTATCTGCTTCATCAACTCTGTCAGGGCGTAGGCTCTCCCGCACAAGTTACAGGCAGACCGCGCTTGTCTTTCGAGGATATGCTCTTTGCTATGGCCTTCAAGGTCTATTCAACTGTGAGCGGTAGACGTTTTATGACAGACCTTAAAGACGCGCAAGGCAAAGGCTACATCTCACAACTGCCCTGCTATAACAGCATCTTCAATTACTTTGAATCGGAAAGCCTTACGCCTTATCTACAGATGCTTATAGAAGAGTCCAGCTTGCCTCTAGCAGCTATTGAGCAAGACTTTGCGGTGGATAGCTCTGGCCTCTCTACCTGTCGTTTCGTGCAATGGGTGCAAGCTAAATACTTTGATAGTGAGATACGAGAAAAGAAGGAGTGGGTCAAGGTTCACTTGTGCTGCGGCGTGAAAACAAATGTAGTGACGAGCGTTGAAATTACTGGACGGTATGACAGCGACACTGTTTACTTCAAGCCATTGGTAGAGCGCACAGCACAGAACTTTGTGATGAATCAAGTCTCTGCTGATAAGGCTTATCTCTCGGAAAAGAATCTGAGGACTGTAGTAGATAACAACGCGCAGCCCTTCATACCTTTCAAGTCTACCAGCATAGACGGCAATAGATACAGGATGGCCGGAAAGAGGCAGTCTGCGCTCTGGAAACAGATGTATCATTACTTCTCTTACAATCAAGAGAAGTTCATGCAGAGCTATCACAAGCGCTCGAACGTGGAAACGACATTCCACATGATTAAATCGAAGTTCGGTGATGCTCTGAGAAGTAAGACGAGACGCGCTCAAATCAATGAGGCTCTATGCAAGGTGCTTTGTCACAACATCTGTTGTCTGATACAGGCGATGTATGAGTTAGGTCTGAAACCGAAGTTCTATGCGGAGGCTGCATAAGCAGCCTCCGCATTATCTTGGCAGTTTTACTTTGTGTTTAAGGTCATAGTGTAACGGTTGCGGGACAACACCCATCTCAGGTTTACTGCCAACAATAGTGAAAATCAGTTGGCTAAGGTCAAAGTAATTATCATGCTTGTTCGGGTCATTTACAATAAAATCCAACTCCTCTTTAGTTAGCCACTGATAAAACTCAAGGAAATTAGAAAAGCTGTGTTTGAGATTATCTAGTCTGTACTGTGTTATTAGCTCTATTGGCTGGGTAAGTCGCCTTTTACCGTAGCTGATAGAGCCTTTAGGCGTAGGGTCAATCGAAATCGTATAGACAGACGCGTTGTAGTACCAGATTACAAACTTTGCGTAAGGGGTAGGGGAGTTCCCGTATAAGCTCACCTCAATGCCTAATATAGGTACATAGCGCCCTATCTCTTCTCTGTGCTTTGCCGCAAGATCATGTAGCCACTTATCCTTTGCCTCCCTTCTATCTTTAGCATGCCTTATTAAGATGATGCTTATGTAGTTCGCTGCAAAAGCAAAAAGCGAGCCTGTAACAAGCGCCCAAAATAAAATCAAATAGAGCGGCAAGCCTTGGGAATAGGCAGAACCCGCCGACAGAGATGCAATCACAGCCGCACCTCCGGCATACAGAAGGGCAGCAATAAGGTTGTCGCTGATAGAGGTAAGGCGGTCTTTGAGAGCCATGATGCAAGTTTACCACCAGCCTGCCCAAAAACTCTGCAAGCTGCCCAAAAACTCCGAAGATTTACACCCTTTTTAGGCAAAGCCCCACCTTATGGCTTTGCTACATAACTCTCTAACCTAAGAAATGTCTCTTGCCCAAAAATAGCTTCGGATGTATTATGCGGGCCATTCCACAGGGCGCAATCCACGCTTGGGCGTAGCCTAACACGCCCGCCCCGGCACGACCTCAACCTTACCCTAACGAGTCACTGACTCACAAAAGAAAGGAAATCCTATGGCAAGCATAGTTGGCAAGTGGCAACTCACCACGGACTTCGGATGCGATGGCAGCATTGCCGGTACATTCGAGCAAACCTTCAACGCAGACGGCACCTGGACAAACTCCATCGGGAGTAAAGGCAGATGGTTTCAGGTCGAAGGTCTCGCCACATGGGACTTTGACAACGCTGCTAAGCTGGTTTATGCAGCTAATGTGGCTGGAAGCTGGATGACAGGAAGCCTGGGATACACCACCGCAGGAGGACTGAAAGGATGCTTTGGCGGGCACAGAGAAGGAGTGCCTGGACTAGCCACTAAGGCTCTTAGTAAGAAGGGTGCTATCCGTCCCGATACCGGCATGAAGAGTTAGTCGCTCTTCAGCGAATTAACAAGCCCCGTCCACTTGGGCGGGGCTTTCTACTTTTTGCGACCTGTTTCCGCAAAAGCAACCCGTAAATGGAGCTAAATGAACTAAAACAAGGGCTTTGGGGATTCAAAAGCAGCTTTCAGGGCTTTGTTAGCAGCTTTTCCCGTTCCCTTAAGAGCTTTTCTGGTTTCAAAAGCTCTTAACGGAACCGGAAATGGAGGTTCTGAAACTCCAAAAGCTCTTAAAGAAACCTCTCTTGCTCTATTTCAATACAGTTTAGCTCTCTTTGAACAACCCCTTCGCCTTCCATGAAAGAGCAAAGGCCGCCATGCTCTTTTCGAACATAGCGGCCCTGCCGTGTGCCGCACCAAACCACACCTCATCGTGATCAGTACGCGGCACAAAAGGAAGAAAGATGCGCCACAACGTTCCTCCCAACTCAAGCTTTAGATATGAAAGAGCGTTTTGCTAATATCAGAGAGTTCTAGTCTTTGAAAATCAGACGGCCAATGCGACGGCTAGGAGAAAACTCCTAATGGGAAAGAGAGCGCGTATGAGGCAAGAGCGTCTAGCCGAAAAGCTTTTACAGATTAGAAATGCGCTTGGTCTTTCTCAGAGTGCGATGCTTAGGCGTTTAGGCTTTGAAGAGATACTTGATTACAAGCGAATCTCTGAATATGAGATAGGAAGGAACGAATCGCCTTTAGCAGTTCTCTTGGAATACGCTCGCGGGGCTGGTATCTGTGTAGACGTGCTGATAGACGATGAACAAAACCTGCCCAAGAAGCTTCCGAGCCGACCAAAACACGAACATTAAAAGAACTGTAGGGGCAGGGACAAGTCCTGCCCCTACAGTTATTATGTTGGCCGCATCAGAATGAGCTTTTTGTGTTAACATAATTATCATAATGGCCCAGAGCGGTATAGCTTCGCAGGGGTGAGAGATTGGAAGTTATGCTGCTGCTTTTCAATTCTGTCTTTAGCCTTATCATTTTCGCTGGCCGCCATGAAAAATGATAACGGTCACATCATGAAGATTATTCTATGTAAAGGCCAGTTTTTAGGCCCAATTAGTGGGGCCGATGAAGCTATCGTTACTTATGCCATCCAACTCAAAAAGGCCGGGCACGATCCGCATGTGCTGACGATGTACGCGCATCCGTCGGACGTGCAGTATCAAGTGCCACTGGCAGAGGCCGGTGTCAAAGTCATTCATATCACAGATCACCCTGCACACTTTCTGCTGGCTAAAGCGCGCAAGGCCGCCTGTCGCCTTCTGCACATCTCAAGCCGTCCGCGACAGGTCTTGCACAGGGATGCCGAGAATATCACGCGGCGCATCGCCAATCTTTACCTGAGGGAGTGCCACAAGTATCTGTCACGCAGCCACGCTGACGTTGTTCATGTAGTGACCCCGGACGCAGCCACTCCTGTGCTGATTAACGCGAGTCATGCGGCGGGCGTGCCGGTTATTTACCAGGAGATGGGCACGCCTTATTACTCTGCCGAGCATGGGCCGTATTACGAGCGGCTGATTAAGGCTCTGCCTCTGTGCGCGGAGGTGGCGGCGCTCTCGCCGGGGCTGGCAGACCTGTGCCGCGAGAGATACAAACCGCAAAGCCCCGTCTCTGTTCTGCCTATAATGGTGGAAGACCTGCGTAACGGCGATGCTAAGCAGCAGCAAGCGCCGAGCGGGCCTGTGACCTTCGGCTTCGCCGCGCGCTTCGACGAGATGAAGGGCCTGTCTATATTGCTCAGAGCCTTCGCGCGCATGAATAAGAAAGTCCCTGCCAGTGACTCATATCTGAAGCTGGCAGGGACAGGGCCGCAAGCTTCTGAAGTCGAGAAGCAGGTCGTCAGCCTAGGCATAGCTGAACGCTGCCATGTACCCGGCGCTTACATCAATCGCGCACAGAAGCGCGCCTTCTTCAAGAGCCTTGACGTGCTGGTGCATCCCTCGCTGGCCGAAGGTACCCCGAACAGCATCGTAGAGGCCATGTCGTTCGGCCTGCCTGTTATAGCCTCTGCGGTCGGCGGCGTTCCCGAAGTCGTCTCGGAAGAGGCCGGAATACTTATCCCTGCGGGAGACGAGAACGCTCTTGCGGACGCCATGCACAGGCTAGCCTCGGATGTTGAGCTTCGCGCGCGAATGGGCCTGGCCGCACGCGCACGCTATGAACAGCTTTTCACTCCCGACATAGTGCTGCCGATAATGCTCAATACGTATGACCGCGTGGGCCGCAAAGATGACAGGGCAACGACCACACTGGCAGAGACGGCTGCGACGGGCGGGCCTCCTTTTAGCCTGCACCCCTGGATGCAGGCCGAACACGCGAAGTAAGATGACATCAAAGAAGTACGGTCTTCGCATTTCTTCATCCAACAACTCTTAACTTACAACTCTACGTGCGCTCACCGTCCGAAGACGGTTGGATTTATCCTGAGGCGCGAGCGCACGCGTGAGACCAGAAAGATATTCCAGAAGATTAGACTGCTGAAGCGCGCCGCCGCTATGCCTTCAATCCCCCATAGAGGTATCAACACGGAGCCTAGCAAGACGATTACAAATAGGCTGAGCAGGTGCGCGATGATAACGTCGCGCTCGTGATTAGTCATCACGAGTATTAAGCCGACCGAGCCAGCCAGGGCGTTTACCATCTGCCCGCCCGTCAGGATTACCAGCGCGCGATAGCCTACGACAAACTCAGGGCCGAACAATCTCAAGACAAAGCTGCCGAAGACCAACAGGCCGATTGCCAGAGGGAGCGAGACGGCGGCGATTATTCGTACGCTCCTTTTGAGCACACGCTGCAATCGCTCGACCTCTCCGCGCGCCCAAAGCTCTGCGATGGTCGGCGCGATTGTCACACTGACGGCTATGAGCGTAAAGGTCATCAACTCTGCCATGCGGTTGGCTATGTTATAGACGGCCACCTCATTGGGAGCGCGCATGGTGCCCAGCATGAGCGTGTCCATCTGAGAGTTGAGCAGATAAAAGCTGCCGAGCCAGAAGAGCGGCCAGGCGTGCCGCACCCAACCTTCGCCTTGATGAGCAATGCTCGCCTTCACCTCTTTCGGGAGAATCATGCTAAGAAGCTTTCCACCGATTGCCAGAGTCAAAAGCGTCACGATTAGATTAAGGCCCATAGCCTGAGACGGGAGCAGCGCCGCGCCCGTCACGGCGCGCAAAGTCAGTATGATTATGATGAAAGTGGCAGGGCGTATAAGCGTGATGGGCAATTGAGCGAGTATCACCTGCTTTAAACCCTGGGCGATTGATTGCTGCACGGTGATGAGGGCCATGATGGGGACAGAGAGCAGGGCCAGCCAGATTGTCGCGCGCATCTGCCTGTCGGTTGGTGAAACCAGCACCCATACGAGTAGGGCGGCGGCTGCGCTCAGTCCTACTGAAGTGACGAGCGTGAACCTGCGCGCCTCTCTCATCAGTCCACGCATGGGGCTCCACGCCGCTTCGGTTCCGTAGACGGAGACCTGCCGAACCAGCAAGCGGTCGAAGCCAAGCGTCGACGGCCCTATTAAGAGATTAGTCCAGGCAATAGCGTAAACGTAGACGCCGTACCCGTTGGCGCTCAAGGTGCGCGCGAGCAGCAGGCTAATGATGAAGCTCAGGGTTGTTGACGCAACCTTCAGGGCTAACGACGTGGCCGAGCGCAAGGTTATTGCGTCCGGCTCTACGTTAGTTATAGCCTGCCCGTAAAAGGAGCCTACGAGGCTGCGCGCATGTTGTAGCAGCTTCATTATTCGACAGGTGAGAGCTTCAACCTAGATAAAGTTGCCCGAATTAAGAGCTTTCGAAAACTAAAGAAGGTGGGCGTCACCGCCGACGCCCACCACGAGCAGGAGGATTAGTTTTGCAGTCCACTAAGACAGTAAACGTATTTCCGCGCGCAATAGTTACAGGAAAGTTTAAAGAGAAAGGGCTGCGAAGAGTGGCGTGTTCTCTTTGCAGCCCTGCTTTGCGGGGGGCTTAAACAGATTTCAGAAGAGCCTTTACTGTTTGAAGGTCTGCTGCAAGACGGTCTGTCCGCCCTGAATGACCGTGACGGTGGCGGAGGTGAACTGCACGTCCGTAATGGCTGCTGTCCAATTGCTGTTGGGGCATCCGGCTTCTGCTGCCGTGGGCTGGGGCGGAGGCTCTGTCGCAACGCAGAACGAGAGGTTGCCGTTCTTAATCTGGCTGGACGGGATTGTCTTTGCGCCGGAGAGGGTGACGGTAGCAGGATTTTGACCCGGAGCCTGTGTGCCGCCTTGGTTGGTGCAGGTGGCAGTCGGGAAGCCTGTGGCCGTAACAAGGATGGTCACGTCCTCATTGCCCAGACCTGTGAGCGAGCCGCAGGTCAGGAGCGAGACGCCCGTGTCGTTGAAGGTCGGGGAACCCTTCTTAAAGTGGACGCTGGCGGCCAGGGCTACGGCAGCCGCGATGAGCACCATTGCTACAACTGAAAGCGAGGTGACGGAGCGTTTATTTATCATCTTCAAAGCCTCTCTAGACTGGATTTTACTTATCCCGTAAGCGTATGGAGCCGCACTGCCAAAGCTACGGGTTGGGCAAGATTGGTCGAACTATAAATTAAATAAAAGGGTAAGCCACGCCTTATTCCACAAAAATTCCTGCGAATTTACAAAGAAACAGGCGGGACTTAAATTACGCTTGATATTCAGATTTGGATGAAGCGGTAGATGACCAGAAGAGCGTAGACGAGGCCGCCCAAGGCCAGCAGAAAGATTAGGACGGAAATGGCCGTGAAGATTTTGTCGCCCATAGGAACTTTCCTCTATTGATGAACTCAACGCGGGCGTATTTTGACATAAAACTCTTTAAGAAACCACACTGTAGGGACAAGTCCTCTGCCCCTACTGCTTCAATTTCATCCAGATTTGATTGACGCTTCAGCCGGTGGCGCTCAAGTCCTGGCCGGTGGTGCTGAGGTCGTGGCGTTCCAGCTTGAGGTAGAGACCACGGCGGGTCAGGCCAAGCTCGCGCGCGGCGCGAGAGATGTTGCCGCAGTGTTTGCGAAGCGCCTCGGCTATCATGCGGCGCTCGACTTCGGCCAGGGCGTCCGCCAGCGTCATGCCTTCGGTGGAAGTCGCGGGCGCAATGTTTGTGATGGTCGCGCCGGAGCCGCCCAGAGGAGCGCTCGTGCGTTTCAATTCCGGCGAGAGATGGTCGGGCGTAATTGTGGTTCCGTCTTCAGCGCGTGCGACTATGCGCTGAATTTCGTTGCACAGTTGGCGCACGTTGCCGGGCCAGTCCGAGACCATCAGCAGGTCTACGGCCTGCGGCGTTATCTGTATGTCGCGCCGCCCGAACTTCGCGGAGTAGTGGTTGATGTAATAGTTGACTATGGTCGGGATTTCACTTCTGCGTTCTCTCAAAGGCGGAACGCGAAGGCGTATGACGTTGAGGCGATAGTAGAGGTCTTCGCGGAACTTGCCTTGCGCTACCAGTTCCTCAAGGTCTGTGTTGGTGGCCGCGATGATGCGAACGTCAACCTTAACGGGACGCTGCTCGCCAAGGGGCTGAATCTCTCCCTCCTGCAAGAACCTCAAGAGCTTCGGCTGAACGTCAATCGGAAGGTCGCCTATTTCATCAAGGAAGAGCGTGCCGCCTGCGGCTGTGCGGATGACGCCGGGCGAGTCGTTGACCGCGCCCGTGAAAGCGCCGCGACGATAGCCGAAGAGATAGCCTTCCGTAAGCTCCTTCGGAACCGCAGTGCAGTTGAAGGGAACGAAGACCTTGTTGCGCCGCGATGAAAGAGCATGAATGGCGCGCGAAACCAACTCCTTGCCTGTGCCGCTCTCGCCCGTGACCAGCACCGTCACGTCCGAAGAGCGAATCTTGTTGACCTCTTCTACGAGGCGCGTCATGGCGGGGCTGGAATGAATGAAGCCGGGCAGAAGGCTCTGGTCAACGAGCGTGGTCTGCTCCTGCGGGCCGTGGCCTGTGCGCTCTCTTTCACGAAGCGCGCAGACATCCATGCCAAGCTCGACTACGCGCAGCAGAGGTTGAAGCGAAACGTTGTCGGGAAGAGTGGCCGCCGCGCGAGGCTGCATGAGAACCCAGGCGTGCTGCGCGTTCGCCGCTCGTAAAGAGAGAAGCGCGAGGTCATGCTTTGCGGCAAACTCTTCACGCTCATGCTCGTCCGTGGTCTTCGCAAACTCTTCCGTGTAGAAAGCAATCTCTTCCGGCGTGCAGCCGTGCGAGATGACGGCTTTGTAGAGACCCGCTTCGGCAGGCTCTATGATAAGCACGCGCGTGGCCTCCGTCTCCTGATGAATGACTGCCGCAAGCTCTCTCAGCAGAAGTTCGCGCGAGGCTACGGCTTCAGTCAATCGCAAGGTCAAAAGCTGCGAGAGCGCAGACTGCTCGCCGCGCCGCTCAGGCGTTGACTCACGCTCCAACTCGCGCAGAGCCTCTTCGGCCTGCTTGAGATTAAGCGCTGCGCCCAACTCTCTGAAGACCAGAGCGGCGCGCGTCAGGTGTTCTTCCGCACGCTCCGGCTGAGAGTGAGCGTAAGCGGAGCCAAGCCCGTAATGAGCCAGAGCGCCCCTGTAACGGTCGCCCAGCATGTCGAAGATGGAAACGCTGCGCCCGAAGTGATGCACGGCGAGTGTGGAATCATGCCGCGCAAGCGCGAGCATTCCCTCAAGGCGTTGCGCCTCGCCCGCAAGAGCAAGGTCGGGCGCGCTCTCTGCAGTCTCTTCCGTGACGTGTTGAAGCTCTTCGGCGCATTCGTCCAGGCGTCCCTGTTGCAGATAAACGGCGGCGAGCAACAGGCGCGAATCGCAGACGGCCTGCCGGTCGGCTATGCGCTCGGCCATGTCAAAGGCCCTGCGCCCGTCTTCCATTGCACGCCTCACGTCGCCCATAGCCAGATGACAACGCCCAAGCGTGCGAAGCGCCTGGCCCTCGTACCACTTGTTGCCGTTCTCTGTGGCGAGCGTGACGGCGCGCTCAAGGTAGCTCTGCGCGTCTTCCAGGTCGCCGCGAAGCATTCTAAGCTCTCCGAGAGAGTCCAGAATCATAGGCACCTTTGCGCCGCGCGCATCGAACTCGCTTGCGACAGCGAGGGCGCGCTCTATTGCAGCTTGCGCTCTGTCCCAGTCGCCTACCAGAATCAGGTTGATGCCCAGATTGTTGTAGCCGTCGGCGGCGTTGGCCTTGTGATCCGTGCGCTCGTAGTAGCCAATAGCCTTTTCCAGAAAGCGTATGCCTTCGTGCGGGCGCTTGAGGAACCAGCAGGCCCCGGCCATGTTCGTGTAAATCTTGCCCAACAGGTAAGTGGCCGGATTATCGCCTACGAGCTTTAACGCCTGCTCGAAATTGTTGAGGCTAGACTCGTAATCGCCCGCCAGCATCTCTGCGCCCGCGATGCCGAAGTAGGCTTCGGCCATGCCGCGCCATGAGCCTTCACGACGAAAATGCTCAAGCGCCTTAATGGAGTGGTCGCGCGCTATTGGATATTCGCTGATGCTGCGATAGACGCGGGCCAGAGCAAGATAGACTGAGCCGCGCTGGTCGTCGCTCCCCTTTTCGGTCACGTCGCGCAGGGTCGCGTTGAGAAGAGCTATTGCCTTGGGATGGTCGCCAGTGTAGTTGTAGCAGAGACCTATCTGGACGCGCAGGCAGATTTGCGCCTCCGCATCCAGGCGCGCACGCGCTTCCGCCGATTCATACATCGCCACCGCTTCGAGCGACTCGCGGTAACGCCCCTTCATCTCAAGCGCGGCTGAGAGAGCGCAGCGCGCCATGGCAAGCTGCGACGCGTCGTGGCGCGCATTCCTCAAGAGAGAGACCAGACGCGATTCGGCTTCGGACGAGAGGCCCTGATCCAGAAGAACGTGTATGGATTCAAGCTCTGTCGCAAGCTGTTCGCGCGTGGGGTGCGAACGGGTACGCGACCGTAGACGCTCGCGCGCAGCTTCCAGGTTGACAATGCCGGAAGTGGCTGCGGTCGTCTCCTTATTCGCGTTGCGGCCTGTGTGCGAATCTTTTGCCATCAGAATTTAAGAAAAGCCCGAACCCTATAGAAAGCACGAATTCTCGGACTATTTCACTTTTACCCTTTTGACATGCTCAGGATGGGGATGAGGTTAAAGAGAAATGGATTCCAAACCTCCCACAACTTGGAACCCTTCCCATCAAAGACTAGTTCGCCCTTAACAGCCGGAAATGTAGCACACAGCAGGCCAGGGCGTCCACCCTTTAAGCTTAACTCTGGCCGGAATTTAAGCTCCGCGCGCGAGCGTCGCTAAGGATTTGTCAGGGAAGGTGGAAAGGGTAAATCAGGCGCGTGCCCGTCACCTTGACATGGCAATAACCCCATAGGTATCATCAGCGTTTCCGTTTAAGGCACGGAAGTTCGCCTATACGAGTATGTTCGAGTCTTTATCCGATAAATTAAAACGCACGCTAAAGAACCTTCGCGGCGAGGGAGTGCTGACGCCCGCGCATGTGGACGCGGCGCTCAGGGAGATTCGCCTGGCGCTTCTGGAAGCGGACGTTAACTATAAGGTCGCCAAGGATTTCATCAATTCGGTCAAGGAAAAGGCCGAAGGCCAGCAGGTTTGGCAGGATTTGAAGCCCTCGGAGCAAGTCGTCAAGATTGTTTACGACGAACTTGTAGACCTCCTGGGCGGAACAAGCTCGCGCCTCGTCTTTACGAAAACCGTCCCAAACGTAGTCATGATTGTGGGCCTGCAAGGCTCCGGTAAAACTACCAGCACGGGCAAGATTGCCCTCTGGCTTGCGAAGAATCAGGAGCGCAAGCCGCTTCTGGTTTCCACGGACGTTTACCGCCCGGCGGCGCGCGAACAGTTGAAGGTCATCGCAAAGGCAACGGGCCAGTCAATCTTCGAGATGCCGGAGACCAACGACCCTCTGACCTTGACGCGCGAAGCTTACCGTCACGCTCAGCAAACGGGCTACGACACGCTCCTGATTGACACTGCGGGCCGCCTGCACATAGACGATGAGTTGATGGAAGAACTCGTAGCCATCAAGCAGGAGACGCACCCCGTAGAGATTCTCTTCGTCGCGGACGCCATGACCGGACAGGACGCCGTGCGCTCTGCCGAAGAGTTTCATCGGCAGGTAGGCATCACGGGCGTCGTGCTGACGAAGATGGACGGCGACGCGCGCGGCGGCGCTTCGCTCTCAATCAAGCAGGTCACAGGCCAGCCCGTTAAGTTCGTCGGCGTAGGCGAGAAGTACGACGCGCTCGAAGCCTTCTATCCCGACCGGATAGCGCAGCGCATACTAGGTATGGGCGACGTGCTTTCGCTCATAGAAGAGGTGCAGTCGAAGGTTGATCAGTCGGAAGCCGAAGAGCAGTTAAAAAAGCTTCAGAAAAACCAGTTCACGCTCGACGATTTTCGTAGTCAATTACGGCAGGTTAAAAAGCTCGGCTCTTTCTCAAAGATCATGAAGCTGCTCCCCGACCAGCTTCTCGGGGGCATGGGAATGCCGCAGTTGGACGACGAGCAGTCGAAGCT
>JACVRN010000304.1 GCA_014534425.1 Pyrinomonadaceae bacterium | reverse complement strand
GTGATAATCTGCTCAACTCGTGGAGCATTCTTATCTATCTCATTGGGAGTGTTTCTCAGGGACGAGCCTATTGAACCTTGTGCGGAAACGTTTATTGCGGAAATAAAAAGTATAGCGAAAAGAGCCAGGGGGGCCAGCGCGCTCAAGCGGGGGAAGGTCTTCGTCATCAGTCGTCGTTCTCCTTCTTTCAAGGCCTTACTGCGAATCCACGACGGCGACATCTCTTCTTAGGAGTCGCACAAGCGGCATCCACCAGATAAAAACGCGAGGGTATTAAATTAGTTCCTTTTTAGCACGGGCTTCGCGCGGTAGGGCTTGCAAAAATTGTAGCGAAGCCACAGAACGCGAAGGTTAGCATACGCCCCAGGGGGTGTCAAACCCTTGCCCTATTACAAAGAGAAGGCGAAGCGGTCAGTTTTTCCACTTAAATCCCGCTTCGCCAGTGATATAAAGATGCGGCCGGGGCGGCAGAGGTTGCGCCCCGAAAAGCAAAATTTTGCCTGCCCTAACTGTAGAAATAGTTAGGATTAACTCCCCTCAGTGGTTCGCTCCGGAGGCCGCCTGAGGGAGCCTTGACGGGCGCGTGCCCCGCACGGGCGCCGGCGGCACGACCTTCTCCCTCAAAGCCTCCCGGAAGACCTGGCGCACGTTCTCCACGAAAACGAAGCGAATATCGCCGAAAAGCTCCTTGGGCACCTCGTCCATGTCGCGGCGGTTTTGCTGCGGCAGGATGATGGTAGAAACACGCGCGCGGCGGGCGGCCAGAACCTTCTCCTTGACGCCGCCCACGGGCAGCACGTTCCCGCGCAGGGTGATTTCGCCGGTCATGGCTACGTCCTTCCTGATGGGGCGCTGCGAAAGCACGGAGACCATAGCGGTCGCCAAGGTGATGCCCGCCGAGGGGCCGTCTTTAGGAATAGCCCCCTCGGGGATGTGTATGTGCAGGTCGTACTGGCTGAAATCCTCTTCATTGATTTCAAGCTCTGCGGCACGCGACTTAGCATAAGAGTAGGCGGCCTGCGCCGATTCTCGCATCACGTCTCCGAGCTGGCCCGTCAGGACAAGCCCGCCCTTGCCCTTCATGCGCAGCGCCTCTATGAAGAGCACGTCGCCGCCCACGGCTGTCCAGGCGAGGCCGGTTGCGACGCCGACCTGGTCTTTCTTCAAAATCTCGTCGGGGATAATCTTGGGCGCGCGCAGGAACTCGTGAAGGTTCTTGACGGTGACGCGCACGCTCTCGCGGTTGCCCTCGGCTATGCGGCGCGCGACCTTGCGGCAGATGGTGCCCATCTCTCGCTCAAGCTGCCTGAGCCCGGCCTCCTGCGTGTACTGCTGTATGATGGCGGTCAGAGCCGTTTTGGTGATGTGAAGATTTTTGGCTGTGATGCCGTTCTCTTCCATCTGCTTGGGCAGAAGATGACGACGGGCAATCTCGCGCTTCTCCTCTTCCGTGTAACCGGCGAGGCGAATCACCTCCATGCGGTCACGCAAGGCCGGCTGAATAGTGTCCAAGACGTTTGCCGTCGTCATGAACATCACGTTCGAGAGGTCGAAGGTGACGCCAAGATAGTTATCGCGGAAGGAGTTGTTCTGCTCAGGGTCCAGGACTTCGAGCAGGGCGCTTGACGGGTCGTCGCGAAAATCGGCGCCGACC
>JACVRN010000105.1 GCA_014534425.1 Pyrinomonadaceae bacterium | reverse complement strand
GTGCCAGAGACTATCCGGCGTGGAGCTTGATTCAAATTTTTATCTAAAACGGCTCATGCCAGGCTACACATATACAGGCGCGTGCTTTGTGCGCGCTCTCTAATCTGACTCGATGAACCTAGTTACGCGCGCCCTCTTCGAACTGCAAGAGACGACGCTGATGGTGGCGCGCGCCATGACCGGCCTTTTCAAGCGTCCAAGATATATCCCGGAAACCGTCGCGCAGATGGACACCATCGGCGTCGGCTCTTTGACTATTATTATCCTGACGGGATTTTTCACGGGCGGCGTGCTCACGCTCCAGACCTTCCCCACTTTGAAATACTACGGCGCGCAGGAGCAAACGGGTTATCTGGTGGCGCTCTCGTTGATACGCGAGCTTGGGCCGGTGCTCACAGCCCTGATGGTGACGGGAAGAGTAGGCTCTGCCATCTCTGCGGAACTGGGCTCCATGTCAGTCTCGCAGCAGATAGACGCCATGCGAGCGCTCGGCACAGACCCCGTGCGTAAGCTTGTGGCTCCGCGCATAGTGGCTCTGATTATCACGCTGCCGCTTTTGACCGTCATCGCGGACGTGGTCGGAATCGGCGGAGGATGGACGGTTGCGACAGTCCTTTACGGAATGTCTTCGTCAACTTTTCTGACCTCGGTTCGAGACGGCATCACGAGCGATGATATTATCGGCGGCGTCATCAAGCCCATAGTTTTCGCGCTCATCATAGGAGCGATTGCATGCTATAAAGGCTTGAGCACGGAAGGCGGCACGGTTGGCGTAGGGCGCTCCACGACCCGTTCGGTCGTCACGGCCAGCATCGTCGTCATCATCGCGGACTTCTTTCTTGCTCGCGCGCTACAGTACCTTCTGGGAATGCCGACCGGAGACTGAACGAGTGAATAGTGAATAGACAAATTCGTTCATCTATTCGCTTCTTAAAAAGTTATGGCTACAACCGATCTTAATGTCACGCAGCCTGCGACTCCTGCGACCTTTGACGGCCAGGTGAGCGAGAACGCTGCCGAGTCAACTTTCGCAGAAGTCGACGACCGCGACCGCGCTATCCCTGCGATTGAGTTTCGTGATGTTCACTTAGGGTTCGCCGACCGGCAAGTCCTGGATGGCTTGAGCTTCAAGGTGATGAAGGGCGAGACGAAAATCATCCTCGGCGGCTCCGGCTGCGGCAAGTCAACTACCATCAAGCTGGTGCTTGGTCTTCTCAAGCCGGATTCGGGTCAGATTCTCGTGGACGGCGAAGACATCACGAACTATACGGAGCAGGAGATGATGCGTGTGCGAAAGAAGATCGGCATGATCTTTCAGGAAGGCGCGCTCTTCGATTCCCTTTCCGTCTACGACAACGTCGCCTTCAAGCTGCACGAGCAGGGCGTGCCCGAAGATGAAGTGGAGCAGGAGGTGCGCCGCATGCTTCGCTTCGTCAACCTGGAAGACGCCATTGACAAAATGCCCATAGAGCTTTCCGGCGGCATGCGTCGTCGCGTAGGCATCGCACGCGCTCTAGTAGGCGACCCCAAGATTGTCATGTTCGACGAGCCTACGGCTGGACTTGACCCGCCGACGGCCCGCACCATTTGCGAGTTGGCTATGAAGTTGCGCGACCTTGAAGATGTCTCCAGCATCTTCGTCACGCACGAGATGAATAACCTTGAATATCTGACTTCGGAATATGCTGTCGTCAACGATGCGGGCGAGGTCGTCTTTGAAAAAGAGGGCGAGCGCCTGTGCCTGATTAACACCAAAGTCCTTATGATGCGCGACGGTCAGGTCATCTTTAGCGGCACGGACGAAACCTTGCGTAACGCCGACGACAAGTACATACAGAGATTCCTTCGCGGACACTGAAAGGCAGCAATCAGCAATTAGCAATCAGCAGTCAGCTTCTAAAAAGCTGTTCCGGCTGATAGCTGATAGCTGATAGCTGATAGCTAATATGCCTCCTGCAAGAAAAACAATTGGCTTGAGCGAATTGCGCGTCGGCATTCTGGTAGTCGTCGCCATTGCCATCCTTATCTTTCTGATACTGAACGCTACGGGCGACATCAACCCGTTCGCGCGCAAGCTGCATTTGCGGGCGCAGTTCGCACAGGCAGGCGGCCTTCGCCCTGGGGCCGAAGTGCGCCTGGCGGGCGTTCGCGTGGGCAAGGTCGAGGACGTGCGCCTGCTGCCGCCTTCTGCTGACCCGAACGCGCCCAAGGTTGAAGCACGACTGACGATTGACAACACAATCGACGGGCAGCCCGCGAACCAGCGCATACGCACGGACTCCACCGCTCAACTCGATTCGCCTAGCCTTCTCGGCAACGAAAAGCTGATTAACATAGTGCCCGGCACAGCCGCAGGCCAGCCTGTACAGGAGAACGCGCTGCTGCCCGCAAGCTCAAGCGGAGGCATCAGCGACCTTGCGACTTCCGGCAACGACCTTGTGCAGCGCCTTAGCAAGATTTCCGACCAAGTCAACGAGATAGTCGTCGGCATCAATAAGGGCGAAGGCTCACTGGGGCGCTTCGTTAAAGACGAAGCTTTCTATAACAACCTGAACACAACCATACGCGACATAGACGAGGTGGTGGCGCAGATAAGGTCAGGCCAAGGCTCAGCCGGTAGATTCGTCAACGATCCCGCGCTCTATAACAACGCCAACGAGATTGCCGTACAACTGCGCGCCATCGCCGAAGACATTCGCGCAGGCCGAGGAAGCCTTGGACGCTTCTTCCGCGACGAAGAGTTCTACAACAACGTCAACCAGACGGTCGCACGTCTTAACCGCTCCGTGGACAAAATCGACGCCATCATCGCGGACGTACAGTCCGGGCGCGGAACCGTCGGCAAACTAATCACGGACGAATCCATCTACAACGACGCACGCGCCGCCATCGCGCGCTTCAACACCACAGCCGAACGCATAGACAACGTCGTCGCCGGAGCGCAACGCGGCGAAGGCACCCTCGGCAAACTAATCACCGACGACCAACTCTACAACAACGTCAACCAACTCTCCTCCGAAGGCGTCAAGCTAATCTACGACTTCCGCCAGAACCCTAAGAAATACCTGACGGTCAAATTCGAGCTGTTCTGATAAGATTCAAGTTGCTCACGAACAATAATGTTCTTTGCTGTCTGCTTACTTATGCAGCTCTGTAAAGAACAATGGGGACAGACTGTGGATAACTCAGATCACGAAGGTTTATATCTAAGCGGCTAATAGTGAAGGGAGACGGAAAATTACTTATTAATGGATAGAATGATAACAGCAGGAACTAAATAAAGTTTTCTACCACATGATCAATAAGTCAATCAAATTTCAACGCCTTGCCTCAATGTTTCTTATTTGCTAAGTTACGCCCCATCAGCTTAACTGATATCATAATTATCTCTATTTATTCCTGAACCTCAGAGGAAATTATAATGTCAAAACGTAGAAGCGGGGGATCAGAACAACGAAGGGGAGCCGCGTTTCAAGACATTAGTTTGTTGTTTTATATCCTCTCGCGTTTAGTTGAGTATCCTGATTTAGTCGTTAATGTCGAATCCATTGAAGACGCAACTATTGTCTATAATATCAATGCGGGCGCGTCCGTTGAAATAACCGAGTACGTTCAATGCAAGAAGCATGAGGCCAGGAGCGAGGGGCAGGCACATTCGGGAATTAACAGTAAAGATCGTTGGATAAAAGGCACATTTTATGTCCGTGAACTTGAGGATTGGCTTATAACTGAGCGCGAAGGTTTGATAACAGCCAATTTGCTCAACTCGAATAACGACGCTTTTTATACAGCACTAGTATTCGGCTATTTCAACCCAAAGCTAGACCCGTTTATTCCAACAGGCTTCAAGGATTCCCTTCCGATACTGTACCCGTCATCTGATTTTAACGAAAAGTTTCCGGTTGCCTACAGACATACGAATAAAACCCTCAAACTTCATAGCAAAACCAGCGACAAAATTATCAGTGAAGAGAGCCTTAAGAGGGTTCGCGTCCTTTCAACCGGCTCCCCTAAGGAATTAGAGACGATGTGTTGGCGTATGCTGACAACGCCCGATTTATTCGGCGTTAGTAGACATAAAGCCGATGGCGTTCTCAACGAGCTACAAAAGCTGATTGTCGAGGCCAGCCAGATTCAGGGCAGCATCAAAGGTAGTCAAATTGCTGAAATAATCCTGTCAGGCAGGATGGAACAAGCGCTCTGGGAAGATACCAGGAAAGTGCTTGAGACAGGGGTTGAGCGCCAAGCTGATATCAACCGGGGAGAAGCCTTGCGTTGGTATGATTTTGAGAATAAATACTTCGCCGACTTTGAGGAGCTAAGGCTGGCAGCAGAGGCTGTTGAAGATGATGGAGCGCTAGTTGTGGTTTCGGGCTCGGTTGGTTCAGGTAAAACGACGCTATGTAAATACCTGATGCATCAATTTCTGACTGCCGCTCAGCATCGCCGTGCTTATTATTTGAGCGCTTTGCCCGCGATAGAGTTAGATGATGAGACCGATTTTCTAGAACAAAATATTCGCAGCGATACTTTATTTATTGTTGATGACGAACATCTTGCAGAAGCCGAGGTATTTTCCTTAATACAAAAATTCTGGGGCTACAAAACTTCAGGCAATGCAAAGGCTCGTTTAGTAATTAGCTCAAAAACAAACTACGGGCGGGCAGGGGCTTTAGGAGAAGGCCACACTACCAATCTACTCCGAAACGCGATTCAAATTAATCTCCCCCTCAACTCTAGAGAAACAGTAGAACAACTGATTTCCCAAATAAAGAGGCAAACGAACCTTGAAACACAGCTTTCAAATAGAGAGATAGCGGATTTAAGTGACGGGGTTCTGGGCGTCGCTCTGCTGGTCGCTCGTTGTGCACAAAGTTTGCCCGGCGATTCGACGTTGGAAGGAATTTTCACCGGGCATAACTTAAAATCGCAAATTGCCCGATGGATACTCAGTTATCTCCCGGAGTTGAAAGAGACAAGTGACTTTGAGGATAAAGTTGTGCCTCTGTTTGTCATCAGCGCGTTCGGGCTGCCAGTTCCTGAAGATTATTCCCGCTCCGTCATCAAGGAGCTTAGCCGTGCTGGATTTTTGGAGTCTTATGGATTTGAAGAAACTTATCACCTGTATCGCGCGGTAGACATCAATCTTGCTTTCATGCTGCAAACTCAATATAAGCATGCACATGTTAAAATCCTCAAAGATTACATCTCACAATATCCGCAATGGCTTCCGCAAACCTTTAGGAGAGTCGCTGATTGGAAAGAGAGCCAAGAAACCTTACAGCAGCTTAGCCAATTAAAATTTGAGATGATTGTCGAGCGCATAAGCGCTGTAACGTCTCCGCACAGCCTGACGGATATTACAAATATCCTCCAAGCAATCCGCACTTCCGCCCGTAATACTTCAAATAGAATTTTTCAAAGGTGGGCATATCCGGCCAATCAACCCAACGATTATTTCTTCGCAGATGTAGTCGCTAAGGCTCGGACTGCGCGCGAGCTAACCAAATTCCTCAGGCTAGCTGAGCGTATTGACAGAGACCTGCAAATCTTGCCGGATATGGCCGCAACGCAGTTGATGCGGGACGAAAGCCAAAAGATCCTCTCGCTGATGAAAGACGAGACATGCAAATTGGACGATGCAGCCGCTTGTATTCATGCGCTGAAACTTTACTACAAGGTATTCGCTGAGCGGTTATACGAAGAGTTCACCGCATCCGAAGATTTCAACGCTAGAGTGGCTATGACGGAGACGGCGGGCGACGGGCTTTCCGTTTTGCTGCGCTTTTGTGAGGAGATAAAGAGAGTTAACCGAGTCGAAGCTTATCAACGCCTTGAGATGTACTTATCCCCAGAGAGAATTACGCAAACCTTTCTAGTGCAGATGAGCGACATTAACACACTGTCAGTATTTCTTCTGCGCTTAAACCGTCTACAGCCACGACTGGCCGCAGACCTCGTATCCGATCTGTGGAACTATCAGAAGGAGCAGGTTGAATGTTTACTCAGAAGTGAAAAATATCTGGATACGTTGACGCAGGATTTCTATGCTTTCTCTCAGATTAATAGGATTGTCACCATTCACCTGGTCAACAAGGTCTTCGACCGCATGGTCTTTTTACTCGGACACGAAAACAAGTTTACAGTTATCGGCTCTACCATTGAGAGTATCTGGAAACACGCTTCGAGAAATTTAGCGCGCCGCTTGTGCGAGGCGATGAACAAAGAGAAGGTCTTAGGTCTGGTGCGAAGCGAAAGGCGCTATGCTGATAAGGTTGGCCGATTTCTTTTTTATCTTAGTAAGGTTTCAGGCAAAACGGCTGCGTGGTTCGAGAAGCGGCTTGATTACCAGTATTTTCTTCGCGTAGCGCGCACTCCCAGACTCAGGGATGTCGTGATCCTCGTCAGGGGTTTTCTCGCGGCAGCTTCCTTCCAACGGATAAATGAGCTACAGCAAAAGATGTTAAGGGACGCCTCTCTTATCAGTGTGTTCAAGAACCGTTGGGCACGAGCGGGTCATCTATCCGACATCGGATTCTGTCTGGTAGCGCTAACAGACAGCAATTTAGGCAAGGCCAAAATACGACGCATTCTCGGATTCAATAACTTGGCTGAGTTTATAAGTGATATAGAAAGAAGGTTTGCTGCATCTGATTCTATACTGCATATCACTAACGGGCTATATGGAGTTGCCCGGTATAATCCCTTTCTGGCAAGAATGGTGCTGCGGCAGTATGTTGACACAATAGAAGATGGAGAGACAGCCGGGACGGAGAAGAAAGAACGCGAGGCACATGTCCGTCACAATGCTCAACAAAGGGTCGAGTTTGTTAAGAATAAGAACCTTGTGGAATTGGGCTGTTTGTTGCAGATTGCTTCAGGTATTAACTCTGCAGATGCGAGAAGATTGGTCAAGGTTAAGTTCGCTGCGAATAATCGAGTCAACGTTGTAAGACCCGACGGGCGCACACGACCAGAAGTGCTAGATGTGGCTATCAAAGAATTCAATACTGGAAGGCTCACCGTCTTCCTTACAGGGCTTCAACAATCATCAAGATATTACGCACTGAAGGTCGTTAACGAAATCTGCTCAGAGAGCCAATGGCAAAAGCTCTATGAAGAGAACGAAGAACTTGAGAATCTGGTTCATTACATCCGAGCACTGAATAGAGTCAGCGTGCAGAAGTCTACAGAATTCGTTCAATTTTTATTTAAGAATTATGCTGGTGAAATCACTGGCTCCCTGAAGTATGAGGCCAACATACTGTTGATTGCGAACTGGCTCAGGGTTCTTGCTAAAGCCAGAGCAGACTTCATACAGACATATGCGCCACCCTTAATTGACTCGTTAAAAGAGGCCGTTAAGTACGACTCACATCTTTGGCATTTGCTGGAAGGCGCACAGACTCTCTTAGAAATTGGGGCTTATCAGGACGCGAGAGACGTATGTGAGCATATTCAGGCCGAGGCTCGCTTAATGGACACGGTGCGTAATCTAAATGACTGGCTCCTCCTTATGAACAAGGCTCTACATATTGAGCAGAGGGGTAACATCACAGGTTTTACTGCTGAACTGACAAGATACATGGATGACTCACAGCTCTCCGCATTGCTCGTCCCAAGGGGGCAAGAGGTTCTCTCAGGCTTCGCGTATCAACTGCTCAAGACTAACCAAACTTCATCACTGGATGCTCTAAGAGCTAAAGTCCTGGTAGAGCAACCTGCTATCGTTCAAGCTGCCCTTGATGGCCCCGATTCCATTGTTAATCTTATCGCTTTGATACTGTCCGAAGCACCTTCCGACGTTGTTTTCAACGCCGCCGAAAGAATTGAATGGCTCGAAGCAAACGCATGGGAACTTGGCCTTACTGCTTTGTTATTCAATGTAATTTATGCCGATCAAGAGAAAACATTTCCAACATCTTTAGATATCCAGTCGGAGACCTTTAAAGAGTTTATGGCAAGTAATTCAAATAAGCATTCAACTAACTTAGAGTTTGCCCTAACATTATACCTTGCAAACTATATCAAGTTTGATGAGGAGATACTTTCGGCGCTGAAGGAACAAGCCGTAGTGCGAACTGAAGATGAATCGTCGTCGGCAGTACGCTGGCTGTTGAACTATTATGAAGACGTAAGAGATCTTAAAGGCCTATCGTATTATATTTGGAGCTACTTGCATAGCACCATCCTGCGGCCACTTTATCTACTCTGGACTAATGACATTGAGCAAACAGTAGATAGCTTTGCTTTCAGACAAAGACATCAGCGAAACTTATCGGAGCTTAGTGAGGCAGATACAATATACCTGTAAAAGTAGCCTTTAAAGGATATACGTTTTTCTTCAGGTAAGAACTTTATTGTTCGTAAACACAAGTTGTTTGTGAACAATAAATCACTCTGCGCTGAAAGTGCAGAGATTTGAACAGGACTGAAAGTGAACTCGTGGCTACGCGTTTTTTTTCTTCAGCGATACGGATTGCCGTCTTTGCTCTTCTCCTGCTATCTCTGGCGATGGGAATTTGGAGAATCTTTATTTATCAGTCCGAGGTTGACAAGGGGCTTCGGGCGCTCAAAGCTGCTTATCGTCTGCAACGACCTCTGGAGCCGAGAATCTCTGGGTTTGAGTATGCTCCGCAAGGCCAAACGCGTGGCAATGATAGCGGGCAGATTGATTTCACTTCCAGGGACAGGGCGGAAAGAATTTTACTCGATGCGGTGCATGACAATCCTAATGCAAGGACTTTCCACGCCTTGGGTAAGCTTTACCTCTCTGAGCGACAATTCGATAAAGCAATAGATCAGTTTGAAAGCGCGCTTAACAGTGCGCCCGATGATGCAGAGCTTCATAACGACTTGGGCGTAGCGCTCTTGGAAGGCGGCAGGATTGCACGCCAGAGCGATTCTCCGGGTAAAAGCCTGGAGGAGTTCGCAAAGAGTCTTGAGCATTTCAACAGGACGTTGGAGTTGGATAAATCAGTTCTCCCGGCGCTCTTTAATCGCGCCCTTCTTTTCCAGAATATGTCGCTGTCGTCGCAGGCTGTAGACGATTGGAGAAGATATCTGGAGAAAGATGACAAGTCACAATGGGCTGCGGAAGCCAGGCAGAACCTTGAACGGCTTGAGAAGAATAAAAGAAGCACGGCTCAGAGCAAAGAGACGCTTTTCCAGGATTTCGTTGCCGCCTGTAATAATGCAGATGAAGGGAGCGCGTGGGCTGTCCTGAAGCAGGGGCGCGCGCGAGCGGGCAATATTATCGTTGAAAGGCTTGTAGATAATTATATAGATAGAGCCGCGAACGGGGCCGTGGACGAAGCCGCCTCGTGGCTTAAGATGCTGCTATATGCGGGAGAAATAGAGAAGCAGAGGGTAGGAGATAGGTATACGTCAGACCTCGCTAAATTCTACAGCACAACTACGCCAGCGCAACGTGACCATGCGGCGAAAGCGCGCGAACTTATACGGACTGGTATAGAGCGATTTAATCAGAACGAGCTGAGACAGGCATTCACTCTCTTCTCGAAAGCGAGTCAGATGTTCGAGCTTTCAGGCGACAATGCTGAAGCGATGTTTGCCAGTAGCTGGATGGGTTATTGCTCTCTTCGTATCCCGGACACAAAGCAAAGCCTGTCCATCTTTGAGAGTTTATCGCCTAAGTTCAAGGAGAAGGAATATAGATCGCTGTACGCACAGTCGCTGCACGCGCTGTCGGACGCGCAGACCAGCATCAGCGAATATTCAAAGGCTCTGGATTATGCCAATCAATCACTGATATTGTCAGAGCAAATAGAAGATACGACTAACACTCTAAGATGCTTGCAGCAATTCGTTTCAATGTATTTGAAGTTCGGGAAGTATCGTGAGTCCCTGAGCATGAGTTTGCGTGCGCTCGAATTGCTGCATGGCTCTTCGCAAGACCCGAAGGTGATCTGGCCGTTTTATCAGGATACTGCGTTCGACTTTTATTGGCTGGGTTTCATGCCCGCCGCAATTGAGTTTCAGAAGGAAGCGTTGCGGCTGGCGACAGAGGCCAACTGGCCGCTTATAAAATCCCGTTCCTACGTACGCATGGGACTTATTTACCAGAAGCTTCAGAATTACGAAGAGGCAATCAAGTATGGGCAACTGGCGCTCGAAGAAGGTCGCAATATCAAAGACGAATCCAGCAGGCTCAATATTACAGCCAACTCTACGCTGCGACTCGGAGAACTTTATAGACAGGCCGGAGACATCGTCAAGGCGCTTGAGAGTTATGATGAAGCGATTCGACTCTATGAGAAGCTCTCTTTTTATATTTACCTGTACGAAGCGCACAAGGGAAAGCTACTTTGCTATCTTGACCAGGGGAACGACGCGGCGGCCCGGCAGGAGATGGAAACGACCCTGAGCCTCTTCGAACAGTACCGCTCGAAAATCATAGAAGAAAGTAACAGCAACAGCTTTTTCGACTCGGGCCAGAATATCTACGACATCGCAATCGATTTCTCTTATTCAAGAATGAATGACGCGCAGAAGGCTTTTGAGTACGTGGAAACTTCTCACGCGAGGTCGCTTCTCAACCTGATTCAGACAGGCGCGCGGGTCAGCGAGAATCGGGCCGCGCCCGAAATCATACACACGTCAGCATCAGTGCCCTTACAGTTTTCAGAGATTCAAGCTCGCATGCCCGCAGAGGCGCAGGTGCTTCAATATGCGGTTCTGGATAACAAGCTCTTAATCTGGGTTGTCTCTAAAAGCGGAGCGCTTCAAAGCAGAGTTCAGGTTGTTACAGCCGACAAGCTCACCGAAAAAGTTAAGCGTTACCTGGAGCTGATATTTAAAGAGCGTGCTGGCGGGATGAGCAATGAGGCGCTCGACGCGGCAAAGGAATTATACGACCTGCTCATAGCTCCCGTGGAATCTTTGCTAGACAAAGAGAAACAGGTCTGCATCGTTCCAGATAAAATTCTCAACTACCTGCCTTTCAATGCCCTCCTCTCAAGGTCTTCCGGCAAATTCCTCTTAGAAGATTTCAAGCTGATGCGCGCACCGAGCACAAATATTTTCCTGGCCTGCTCCGAGGCGGCGCAGCAGAAGAAGATTAAGGCGCAGCCGGAGAGATTATTGAGCGTGGGCAATCCCAGCTTTGACCACGCACGATTCCCTTCCTTTCAGGATTTACCGTCCGCCGCCACTGAGGCCGAGAAGATTGCAGCTTACTACCTCTCTTATAAACCTCTCACGGGCGCAGATGCCAGAGAAGGGCGGATTAAAGAAGAGATGAAGGGAGCGGATGTCATTCATCTGGCGGCGCACACGGCGATTAATGAAGACTCGCCAATGCTCTCGAATTTACTGCTTGCCAAAGAGCCGGAGAAGGCTGGCGGGCGCGCGGCTTCAGATGGGATTCTGGAGGCGTACGAGATTTATCAATTGAAGCTTCCCAAGGCACGACTGGTCGTGCTCTCTGCTTGCCAGTCAGGCATTGAGCGTTCCTATAAAGGTGAGGGAGCCGTGGGAATCGCGCGCCCCTTTATAGCCGCGAGAGTACCGCTAGTTGTTGCAAGCCTCTGGCCTGTAGACTCGGAATTAACCACCGAGTTGATGGTGAGCTTTCACAGGTATAGAAAAGAAGAGAACCTTTCCACGATAGATGCTTTAAGGCGAGCCGAACTCGATCTGCTCAGGAGTTCCGAGCGGCGCTCTCAATCGCTATATGCCTGGGCAGCTTTTACCTTAATCGGCGGTTACGCCGGTTACTAGAGATTGAAAGGAGAATCATGGCAAAGTCAGTTAAAAAGAGGCATGTAGGCTCTAAAGCGGGCAAAGCGGTTAAAGCAGCATCGGTTAAGACAAAGGCAGCGCAGGTTAAGGCGGCAGCAAAAACTTATGAGATTTGCACAACCTTTCCGGGTGGCGAGCCTACCATCAGACTCATTTTTCACGGATTGTTCTGCTTCTGTTTCGACGGCAAGAATAGTTGTGAAATAGGCATCCCAAACATCACTCAGGATATTCTTCACCCGCACCCGCAGCCACATGATTTTAATATAGCCGTTTGGAGAAAGGATTCAGGAACGTGCCCGCCGGTTCCCATGTCAGTGCCGATTGTCGATCCCAAACTCATGCTTGGTAGAGTAACTCTCAACGTTATCAAATTACCGTTGGAGGGCGTTTGCGTCTACCAGAAGGATAAGAATGCTTTCGACCGGAATGATTTGGCGAACAACGATAGCCGGGATTGGAGATGGGTCTTAGACATTGAAGGCGATATCTACACTCAGAAAGTCACGAAAGACCCTTCAACCTTACGCCCCAGTATGACTATTAACGAAGGGCTGTTTTATACGGTCTACCCTACGAACTCTACATTTCATCTGCATCCAAGCGGCGCGCCGAACATTAATAATGACAGGGATGTCGGCCACATGGCCGAGATAGTTGGAGCCAACATCTATCTTGACCAAAACGAAATAGCCGTCTTAACCATCCCAACGATAGCCTCGCTCCCTCATGTGTTCACATTCGCCGGAGGAACAACGCGTACGTATCAGATAGACGTGACGAACAATTGTCGCAGGGGAGTACAGGAATGCCGCTTCGACCCTAACAGCACCCATGTTGAGGAGCGCAACGATTTCTACCTCTACTATGAAACCTTCACTGAGCCTGCCGGGCAACCAAAGTTTGAGCTAATTACCACCAGCTCGACGAGGTCAACCTATGATCCGGGCCGTCTGGGTATATGCTCAGAGAAGCATTCCAAGCCGGGTATAGATTCCAATGATGAGACGCCTTGCGGCGCGACTGTTTTTGGTCAAAGCAGGAACCCAGGCTAAATGATATTTGTAGGGGCAGGGACGAGTCCTCTGCCCCTACGGTTTTGTTTGGCGCTCTTAGAATTGCTCGAAGCTGTCCGTGCCGGATTCTGCCAGGCTGGCGATGGCGGTTATTAATTCGTTGGGTTCTACAGGCTTCGGGACGAATATGTTGAAGCCTTCGGACAGGGCGCGCATGCGGTCTTCCACCCGCGCGTATGCCGTCAGGGCTATGGCCTGTGCTCTTTTGTCATAGCCCGCTTCCGCCTCAAGCGCTCTCACCTTTTGAATGAGCGAGTAGCCGTCCTCATACGGCATTGCAAGGTCGGAAATCAGCACGTCGGGTTTGAACCACTTAATCACTTCAAGCGCTTCGGCGGCGGAAGAAGTTGCCTGCACGTTCGCTTTGTATTCCGTCAGCATCACCGACAGAAGGTTGAGCGTGTCGCTGTCATCATCGACCACCAGCACGCGCACGCCTTCAAGCGAAGGCAGAGGATTGAGACGCGCGCTTCTCTCATGATTCGTCCAGGGCTTCTCTCTTCCGGCGACTTGTGCGTTTCGCTCTTTATCAACGACCAGAGGAAGTCTGATGATGAATGTCGCGCCCAGACCTTCGCCAGCGCTTTCGGCCATGACGGTGCCGCCGTGAAGCTCTACCAGGTGGCGCACGATTGCCAGCCCAAGCCCCAGACCGCCGTGCCTGCGCGTGGTGGAGCCGTCTGCCTGACGAAAGCGGTCGAAGACGTGCGGCAGAAACTCAGGCTTGATGCCCTGCCCCGTGTCGCTCACCTTAATCTGTACGTAGGTATTTGTTCGCTCAAGCCGCACGCGCACCAGTCCGCCCGCCGGTGTGAACTTGATGGCGTTGGAGAGCAAGTTCCAGACGACCTGTTGCAGACGATTGACATCTCCTTGGAGGTGTCGCGCCTTCGGGTCGAGCGTGACCTCAAGTTGAATGCCTTTGGAATCGGCAGCCAACTGCACAGAATCAATGGCCGCGTTGATGATAGATGCCGCGTCCACCTGTCCCACGTTAAGCCGCAGGGTGCCCGTAATGACGCGCGAGACATCCAGTATGTCTTCGACCAACTGTGCCTGCGCCTTTGCGTTTCGCTCTATGGTTTGTATAGCCCGCGCCGTGGCGGCTTCGTCCATGCGCCTATGGCGTAGCATGTGAGACCATCCGAGTATCGCCGTCAGTGGCGTGCGAAGCTCGTGCGAAACGGTCGCCAGAAACTCATCCTTCAGTCGATTGGCGCTCTCGGCTTCGGCTCGCGCCGTCTGCTCACGAACGAGAAGCTGCTCGCGCTCTTCTATCCTGGCTTCAAGCAGCCTGGCCTTCTGTTGCAGAAGAACTATGGCGCGCAGGCGTTCGTCCGCATCGTTGAGCGAAGTGTAGCTCTCTGTCGGAATAACCCTGGAGTGAGCGGTACATACGCCGCCAAGCGAGAGAAGGCTGGCCTCACCGCAGAAGCCGTTTATAGGATAGCCGCACAGTAGCGAAAAGCTATGCTTCTTGTGCATCTCGTTCCATAGCTCTTCCAAAAGAATGGCCTCGCTCTGCTTCCCTTCCGCCCAGAGGAGCGCGACCATCTCTCCGAAAATCCTCACGGACGAGTGAGCGCTCGCGGCGCGCTTAATGATGCCGCCGATTAAATCCGCGAAGAAGCTCGCATCAGGAGCGCCGCCCACCATGAACTTCGAGAGCGTTTCTTCGGCATCAAGCGATACGTACTGGCCGCTCGCGCTGGCCGAGGCGACATCAATTCCCTGCGCTTCCAATCGCGCTTGCAGAGCTTCTCTGTGCGCGCGTGTGGCTACAACTATGCAAGCGTCGCCCATCAACAGCCCTCTGCCTATGAAGCCCGAGAGCGAGTCCAGCAGGAAAGTGTCCGTCTCGTAAAACTGTACGAAGTGCTCAAGCTCGCCAACCGTCCTCCAGTCAGCGTGAGGCGCAAGCGTGACGGAAAGCGCGTCACCGTTATTAATTGCTCTGCTCATATAATTGCCGAATCTGTACTGGTATGTATTCCGAAAATACTGCGGCCATTCCAGTGTCAGTATAATTACTGGCGGGGCCGATGCTCGTTAATACGCTGGGGGCTTCAGTCACAGGCATTCTACCTTCGCCTGAGTTGGAAATCCAGAGCGACAGGTTCCTAAGACAAGGTTAAAGCTTCTGCTCTACCTTCCTGCCACCAGCACTTGAAAGCTCTCGCTCATGCCGCCGGGCAGAATCATCTCGCGCGCCGCAGTGTTTAAAGTAAGTGACGCGGCCTCATAGGGCGCAGACGCCGTTACGCGCTCAAGCTCTTCCAGAAAGCCCGCGCGCAGAAGAAATCTGTCCTGCCTTTCAAAAGAAACAATCTCCAGGCCAGCATCCAGACAGACTCGCTTCACGGTTGTCCAGTCTATGGTGGTCGTGATGTCATATTCGCCCGGCTCATCAAGCACATCTTCTATAAAGCGGTGGCGGCCAAAGGCGCGAAGCGAGCCTCGCGGGCGCAGCCCCCCGTCATACAACTCCTTAGCCTCGGCCCCGTAATCAACCAGAACCAAATAACCGCGCTCGAAAACTCGCGCTGCGCGCTTTAACCAGTCAATCGCGTGAAGATTAATCTCCGCCACTTGTCCCTCAGCCAGTTTCACATCGAGGCGGCTGAGATATTCAGAGAGCAGTGGAGTGGAAAGCTCCCTGTCCGTCCAGACGAAATCTCCGGCCTCATTCGTCTCGACAAACAACTCGCGCAAACGACCGCCCTTTACGGTCACTCTATGCACAGGGAATGCGTCCAGCAGTTCGTTTGCGAAGACGATGCCGACATCAGATGCGTTTGCGTTTTCAGATAGCTTCGCATACTCCACGCGCGAGCCGAAGGGAGCAAGCTTTTCCTGTATGAGCGAGCGCGCGTCAGCGCTCACCTCGTCAATGAGGTAACGTGTAGCGGAAAAGATTTGCGGGTAAGAGCTATTGAAGGTTTCCAGCACACCTTGCGCGAAGTGGCCCGCGCCCGCGCCTGCTTCCCAGATAGTCCAGCTTGCGGGGCGTCCCAACTCTTCATAAAGCCCTGAGAAGAAGCGCGCGAAGGTTGCCGCAAAGAGCGGGCTTCGTTCGGGGCCGGTTCTGTAATCGCCCTCGCGTCCCCAGCGCTTCAATCCGGCGCGGCTATAATAGCCGCCCTCGTCATCATAGAGCGCGGCCTGCATCCAGTCATGAAAAGAGATAGCGCCGCAGCTTTCTATACGCTTACGAAGTATGGATGAAAGCCGCGCGCTCCTTTTATCTTCCACGCCACACCTGAGAGCAGATGGCCTCTGTTTTCTATTCGGTTTCTTTCTTGTCCAGAAGCTTGGTAGTGTTTTCAGTGACGCTTGGGGGCTTGTTAACAAGCTCGGCTGTGTCCGGGCGACGCCAGTTCGGCACGGGCACGCTCTGTGGCGGGGGAAGCGGTCGGGCGCGAGGCGCATCCGACAATGGGCGCGGTGCGGGCTGCTGTTGCGGATTGGAGTCCAGGTAAACGACCTTCGGTTGCTTCGGCCCGGCCTCTTCAAAAAGCAGTGCGTAGATGACGCGAAGCGCGCCGCCTATGAAGCCTATGACGGCTGTGAGCGACGAGAATATTTCAGGGAAGCCAAGATAGCTGTTGAGTACTGCGAAGAAAGGCGTCAACACGGCTGCTAAAAAAATCAGCGCCACGCCCTGTTGAACTCCTTTGCGGCGGGGCGAAAGTTTTCTGGACGTCTCGGATGGCGGCTGGTACTGTGGGATGACGCCGCCGTTTGCTAGGAGTTCCATCACGCCGCCCAAGGGAAAACCGCAGCGCGAGCAGAATCGTTGCTCGTTCGAAGCCTGTTGTTGTCCGCATTGCGGGCAGTGCATAAAAAGAATGTACCCTCGCTTCTGTAGCGCCGTTGCCGCTAGTCTCTTCCTGCGCCAGCCACTTTACGAAATAAGGCGCGGGTTAGTTCCCTTGAGGCTAAATTCGCGGCAGCCGCTCGTCGGAAAACAGTCGAAAGACCGCGTAGGCTCGCCCCTCGTGATGCGCCGCTCGCACGAGCGTTTCTAAAAGAAGCGCGCAGAGTTGCTTGGTCTCGCCAGATGGGACGGCAATCTCTTTGATTAAATCGCTATCGCTCGAAAAGCGCTCGAAGCCTGCGGCTCGCGTGGCTTCGACCTCCCGAAGATACTCGACGATGCTCGCGGGCATCTTCAAAGTTTCCGGCAGCGTCCATTCAAAGGGGTCGTCCCAGAGATTCGCGTTGATGCCTCCGAACGTCTGCTCCACAGCCGCAGCGCTTCTGAGTATATGTTCGCCGCACGAGTAGGCGGGAAACGCTCCGCTTGAAGGGCGCGGCTGCCAGTAAAGCTTCTCCGCCGGAACAACCTCCACGAGCGAGAGCGTGCGCCCGTGCAGACGAGCAAACTCTTCATCAAGACACGAGATAAGTTGTCTCATCAAATCGCAAGATTCTTCACTTCGCTCTGCGGTCGTGTTCTTCGAGGACGGTTCCGAAGCTTCTGCCGCCGTAGCTTGCGCCAGTGTAGATGCGTCCCTTTGCTCCGACCTTCGAGCCGCGCGAGGGCACGCCGCGCTCGGTGATGACCAGCAGCCTTCCCGTCCCGTCGTCCAACTCGTAAACGCCGTAATTCAAGAACCCGTAGCTGTCGCGCACAGTCCCCGCCACGCTCACATCCTTTTTGCTGTACCTAGCGGGGTCTGCGTTAATCTTCGAGATGGTCTCGCGCTGAGGACAGCCTGCTGCAAAGAACGCCAGGACGAAAAGAATTATCAAGCAGGCGCTTCGGCTTCGATAGCTCATTTTTGCTTCTCCTTAGATGTCAGAAAACCACATTTGAGGAGAGCGGAAGACAAGGCAGCAGGAATTGATTCATTGAATCATCGGTTCATTGAAACAATGAACCGATGATTCAATTACTTCTGCCCTTATTATTTTCCGAACCAGCCGACGGGTTTGCCGGACAGGTCTACCCAGACGCTCTTGATTTGTGTGTAGAGGTCTATGGCGTGCTTGCCCATCTCGCGCCCGTAGCCGGACTGCTTGTAACCGCCAAAGGGCGAGGCGGCGTTGAAGACATTGTAGGTGTTAATCCAGATGACGCCCGCGTGGACTTCGCGTGCGAAGCGATGCGCGCGAACTATGTCACGCGTCCAGATTCCGGCGGAGAGACCGTAGACAGTCTCGTTGGCCTGGCGGATTAGGTCGTCCTCGTTCTCGAAGGTGATGACGCTGACGACGGGGCCGAAAATCTCTTCCTGCGCGAC
>JACVRN010000097.1 GCA_014534425.1 Pyrinomonadaceae bacterium | reverse complement strand
GCGTTGCCTGGCACGGCGGAGCGTTCCCTGGCACGGCTATCTCATGCCCTGAGAGGCGATTAGCGTTGCTGGGGAGGAAGACGGCGGTGCCTGTAGCGTGGAGAGCGGGAGAGCGGGCGATTTCAAACTAACCCACTAATCAGGGCTGGACACATTCGACCCCGTGTGTTAGCCTCTATTTGTTAGCAAGCGGACACTATGTTCGCTTGCTTTTGCGTTTTTAAGGTGCTTTTCGGCGCACCGCATCAAGGATGCAAGCCCCCAACTCCGGCTGACAAGTCTTTCAAAGAACTCCTAGAGCCGGAGGTCGAGCCATAGGAAAGAACGGGTTCGCGCGGCGTGCGCTCACTGCGAAAAGCTTGGCAACTAACACGGACAGGAGACCCGAAACTTATGAAATCCCTCTTTGGCGGGAGCGCTGGCCTCGGCCTGGCTCTTTTGACCGCCAGTTTGCTCTTTTCAAGCCCCCTCGCCGCAGAAACCAACAACACATCTGCGAAACCACAACCAACACCCGTACAGGCCAATCAGGAAGAGGCTCTCAATACTGCCTCCATCCCGCTTGCGACCACAGGCGCAATCACTGCTCCGGCTAATTCGTCGGCAGCGAAAAAGGATGAAAACAGCGCGGCTGCGGATGCCGGGGCAGTAGCTTCGGCCAAGCCTGTGACGCCACCTATAAATTACGTGGCGACTGCCTACAGCCTTCGCGGGCGAGGCGCAAGCGGCCTTGGCGTGCGTAAAGGCACGATTGCCGCAGACCCAAGGGTTTTACCCTTCGGCACGCGCGTTCGACTGGACGCGGGGCCTTACAGTGGCGAATACGTCGTCACCGATTCAGGCTCAGCCGTTAAAGGAAACAAGATAGACGTGTGGGTTCCGACCTTTGGGGAAGCGTGCCGCTTCGGTCGCCGCAACGTCAAGCTCACAGTGCTGAGCTACGGCGCGCGGCGAGGAAAGAGGACTAAAAAGTAGAAAGCCGAAAGGCTAAGGTAAAGAAAGAGGCTGAAGGAGCTAACAACCTTCGGCCTCTTTTCCTTTTTACTTTTGGCTTTGGTAAGATGCCTTGCTCAAAGCATGAACACAAAGAGTCGTCACATCATGGAGCCTGCGCCGCTCGTGGAGGTCAGGCGCGGGGCCATCACAGAATCTCGCCATCGCGGTCACGTCGCAGCCCTTGACGCAGACGGAAACCCGGTCGCTCGCCTTGGTCAGCCTGAGCTTGTGACCTACCTTCGCTCTTCGGCCAAGCCGTTTCAGGCCGTCCCTCTTTTAAGCTCCAGCGCTGCCGACCATTTCGGGTTCACGGAAAAGGAGATTGCCATAGCCTGCGCTTCGCATAACGGCGAAGCCATTCACACCGAAACGGTCGCGGGCATGCTGAAGAAGATAGGACTCGACGCGAGCGCTCTTAAATGCGGCGTACACGAACCGTTCAACATTCAGGTCGCGGAACAATTGCGCGCCGAGGGCAAGCGCCCGACCGTTCTTCACAACAACTGTTCGGGCAAGCACACTGGGATGCTTGCGCTCGCGCTTTATCTTGGCGCGCCCACAGAGACCTATGACCAGATAGATAATCCCGTCCAGCAGTTGATACTGCGCTCCGTCTCGGAGTTCTCAGGCGTCCCTGCGGAAGAGATTGCGCTAGGCGTGGACGGATGCGGCGCTCCCGTCTTCGGCGTCTCCGTAAATGCTATGGCGCTCATGTACGCTCGACTGGTAGCTCGTCCCCCAGGCTTCTCAGATGCGGCTTCGCTTAAAGCTGCCGAGCGAATTACGCGCGCTATGATGACGCACCCGGAGATTGTGGGCGGTCGCGCAGAGCGCCTTGATACGAAGGTGATGCTCGCAGGGCGTGGCGCAATCGTTTCGAAGGTGGGAGCGGAGGGAGTCTACACGGCGGGCGTTCTGCCGTCTGAGCGCTGGCCGCGCGGCCTTGGAATAGCCATCAAGATTGAGGACGGCGAAGACCGCCGCTCTCGCCCCACGGTCGTCATAGAGACCCTGCGACAGTTAAGGATTCTTGACGTGAAAGCAATTGAGGAGCTTGCTCCCTACAGCCGCTTTATCGTACGCAATCATCGCGGAGACGAGGTGGGAGAAGTCCGCGCCGCCTTTGAATTGGAGAGAGCAGCTAAAGACGAGTAAGCCGATTATGCAAACAGAACCGGAAGCTTCACAGGGGCCGCCCGAAATCAGGTTGGACGCGCCCGGCAAAATTAACACCTCATCGCTGGCCGACATCATCCAGTGGTTCATGGAGCACGACCAGCGCGTAGCCGTCATACGTCACCCTATGGTGGAAGAGCTTTTTCACTGGAAGCAGAACGAGTCGAAAGAGGACAGCGAGGATGTCTTTATCTTCGACCATGCCGAAGACCGTCTTGCCATAGGCATCATTCAGGCGCTCATGCAGAACACTTCGGAGCGAGAGCTACACGGGTGGATAAGCCAGCTTCTGAACACGCTGGACGAGGCCAGCAAGGTCAACGAAGAGATTGCCGCCGTCTACAAGCTTGAGACGGGCGGCGGAGCAAGCGTCGTGCAGGAGGCGGAAAAGATTCCATCAAAGCGCGAGCGCAACGGTTATCTAATCTCCTGCTGGCTTGAGACACTCTGCACTGCGGAGATTCGCGTCCTCGGCTGGGTCTACCAGCAGCTTTATAAAAAACCGTACGCGCCTTGACCGAGAGAGCGCACCGCCCAAATCCTCTTAAATACATCCGCAGGGCTGTTTATAACGTATTTTGTAAAGAGAACTATCTCGCGCTCATGCCGTGGTCTGGTGAGTCTGGTAAAATCTTGACTTTTCATGGCGCTGTAATAGAGTCGTGCTGCACTGAGCCGCTTCGAAGCTTCTGATTCCCATGCCTCTTGCTCCCAGCACCCGTTTAGGCCGTTATGAAATCCGCTCTCCGCTCGGAGCGGGCGGCATGGGCGAAGTCTACCTGGCAAGAGACAGCAAGCTGGAGCGCACGGTCGCGCTCAAAATTCTGCCGCCGGAAGTGGCGGGAGATTCCGCGCGCATGCGCCGCTTCGTTCAGGAGGCTCGCGCGGCCTCACAGCTTAGCCATCCGAACGTCGCGCACATTTACGAGATAGAGGAAGAGGCTGGCACGCGCTTCATAGCCATGGAGTACGTGGAGGGCAAGACTCTGCGTCAGCAGATAGGGCGCGGGCGTCTCGATGTGACGGAAGCGCTGGACGTTGTGATTCAGGTGGCCTCTGCGCTCGCAGCCGCGCACGAGGCGGGAATAGTCCATCGTGACATCAAGCCCGAAAACGTCATGATACGGCGCGACGCAATTGTAAAGGTTCTGGACTTCGGGCTAGCTAAGCTTTCAGAGCAGACTACTATGGACGCGGTCGATACTGAAGCCGCGACCCGTGCTCGCGTCAACACTGAGCCGGGCGTGGTGATGGGGACTGTGACTTACATGTCGCCGGAGCAGGCAAGGGGCCTGGAGGTGGACGCGCGCTCGGACATATGGAGCCTGGGCGTCCTGCTTTATGAATGCGTGGCGGGCGTTGCTCCCTTCACAGGCCCCACGCCCACGGACATCATAGCCTCTATAGTCAAAACCACGCCCGCGCCTTTGACGCGCCTTGTGCCGGAAGCGCCCGTCAGGCTTGAGGAGATTACTGCCAAGGCGCTTGAGAAGGATAGGGAGGAACGTTATCAGGGCGTAAAGGATTTACTGGTTGACCTGCGCCGCTTGAAGAAGCGCATGGAGTTTGAGGCGGAGATGGGGCGCTCCGTTGCGCCCGACTCTCATTCTGCCCCGACCGTTATCATAGAGAGCGGCGGCGCGCAGCCTTCTGTGCCGAGCGCGCAAACCGTGAGCGCGCCGCTTGCGACCCAACCGCAACAAAATCGCTCGACCTCAAGCGCTGAATACATAGCCGGAGAAATCAAGCGGCATAAGATTGCGACCGTCGTGGCTCTTTTAATCGCGCTCGCTTTGATAAGCGGCGCTGGCTTTCTGCTCTACAAGGTGCTTGTTTCGCGCTGGAAGACCGAGACTACTAGCGCTCCGTCTTTTCAGTCCATGAAAGTCACAAGGCTGACCACGAGCGGCAAGGTCACGGGCGCTACCATCTCGCCCGATGGTCGTTACCTGGCTTACGTCAACGAGGAAGCAGGACAGCAGAGCATCTGGCTCAAGCAGATAAAGACAGGAAGCCTTGTGCAGATTGTCCCGCCCGGACAATCACTAAGCCAGCGCGTGACCTTCTCGCGCGACGGCGAGTATATTTACTACCGTGTCATAGAACGTGAGAAAGAAGTGAACACGCTCTACGAGGTGCCTTCGCTGGGCGGCACGCCTCGCAAAGTCCTCTTCGACATAGACACCACTCCCACCTTCTCGCCCGACGGCACCCGGATGGCCTTCGTGCGTCACAATAACCCCGTAGAAGGCATGAGCCGTTTAATCATTGCGAGTGCTGACGGGACGAACGAGAAGGTGCTCGTCGAGCGCAATCTTAAAGAAGCCTTTAACATTCCCGCCTGGTCGCCTGACGGAAAAGAAATAGCCGCCATCATCTCTCAGGCTCCCAACATAGGCGACATACCCCTGGTCTTGATTTCTGTGGCGGACGGCGCGGTCAGAAGCTTCGGCCAGAGCCACTGGGCGCGAGTCAACTACATGGCGTGGCTGCCGGATAAAAGCGGGCTGCTCCTGACGGCGCGCGATAACAGCTCGACCGTTTCGCAGATTTGGTTCGTCGCTTACCCTTCGGGCGAAGTGCGGCGCGTGACGAACGACCTTAACAATTACGGCGGGATGAGCGTGACGAATGACGGGACGACTATGGCAGCGCTACAGTCGGTCACGCAGAGCGACCTGTGGCTTGCGCCCGAAGGCAAAGCTGGCAGCGCGCAGCAAATCACGCTCGGCTCGGGCACGGCCACAGGCTCGCAGGGCGTAAGCTTCATGCCCGACGGGCGGCTTATCTATAGCTCCAACTCAGGCGGCAACGACGACATCTGGATAGCTGGTGCGGACGGCAAAGGCGCTCGGCAGTTGACTTCAAACGCGCGCCGAAACCTCTGGCCCACTGCGACGCCGGACGGGCGCTACATAGTCTTTAGCTCAGACCGCACCGGCAAATTTCATCTCTGGCGCATGGATGCGGACGGCGGCAACCCTTTGCAGTTGACGGACGGCAGCGAGGGAGACTTTTACACCAGCGTCTCGCCTGACGGCAGGTGGGTCGTTTACAACGCCTTCGACGAGAGAGGGCTGGATGCGCTCTTCAAAGTCTCGATTAACGGCGGCGCGAGCCAGAGACTTTCTGAGACGTATGCTTTCGCGCCGTCCGTCTCGCCGGACGGAAAACAGATAGCTTGCTTCTTCTACGAAAGCTCCTACACGCAGGTGCACGTGGGCGTGCTCCCCTTCGAAGGCGGCCAGATTACCTTCGTCAAAGACCTGCCCGCATCCGCCTTCAGCTTCGGCCTCTCGTCTGCGATTCTGAAGTGGACGCCGGACGGCAAAGGGATTGCTTTCGTCAACGCGGAGAACGGCGTCTATAATCTGCGCGAGATACCTGTCGCGGGCGGCGAGATGAAACAACTGACGGACTTCAAATCGGGCACCATCTTCTGGTTCGCCTGGTCTAAGGACGGCAAGCAGTTGGCCCTTGCGCGCGGCCAGCGCGTGGGCGACGCGGTGATGTTCAGCAACTTCAAGTAGCGTTCAAGGCAAAGAAGAGATAGGACGAAGGGCTGTTACAGGTTATGAATGAGACTCTGCGCGCTCTGTTTCCAATCACGGAGCGCGTCGTTTATTTGAATCACGCGGCGATCTCTCCGCCTCCCACGACCGCGCTTGAAGCCATAAACGCACAGATGACGGACGTTGCTCGAAACGGCTCGATTAATTACAGGAGTTGGGTCGCCGTGAAAGAGCGTGCGCGACGGCTAGCCGCAGAGATGATAAACGCGCGCCCCGAACAGATAGCCTTTATGCGTAACACCTCGGACGGGCTTTCTACGATTGCCAACGGAATGAAGTGGAGCGCGGGCGATAATCTTGTCACCTTCCGGGGAGAGTTTCCGTCGAACATCTATCCGTGGCTGCGACTCCGTGAAGCCTTCGGCGTAGAGGTGCGTATGTGCGAGGAGCGCGAAGGGCGCGTGGATTTGGATGAGCTTACAAGCTTGATTGACGAACGCACGCGCGTTGTCGCCATCAGCCACGTACAGTACGCCTCGGGCTTTCGAGCAGACCTTGAGCGATTGGGACGCGCAGCAAGAAAGCACGACGCGCTTCTTGTGGTGGACTTGATTCAGGGGATGGGCGCTCTGCCCATAGATGTAGAGGCTGAGTTGATTGATGCGGCTGCGGGCGCATGTCACAAGTGGCTGCTGACGCCCGAAGGCGTCGGCCTGCTTTATCTCTCAGACCGCGCCAGAGAAAGAATAGAGCCTACGCTCGTGGGCTGGGTGAGCGTGCCGAATCCTGAGGATTACGGAAATTTCGAGCAGGGCTGGAATCGCGGCGCTCTGGCGTGGGAGACAGGGACGGGCGCTACTGCGCTCCTGCACGGGCTGGACGCTTCCCTGCGCCTGCTGACCGAGACAGGCATAGAGCGCATAGCGTCTCACCTGGAAGGGCTGACGGACTATCTTTGCGAGCGGCTGACGGGGCGCGACTACGAGATAGTCAGTTCCCGTCGCGCGGGCGAGAAATCCCAGATAGTCTGCATCCGTCACAAAGGCGAACGCACGGCCATGTCGCTCTACGCGCACCTCAAGCCGCAAAATATACTGGCCGCCCCGCGCGGCGACCGCCTCCGCATAGCCCCGCATCTTTATAATACGATAGAGGATATAGACGCGCTTCTAGCTGCGCTGCCTTAGACAGGACTGGGCCGGGTTCAAAAAATCCCTCTTATGCGCGAGCGGAAATCGTACAATAGTACACACGGTTTGAACGGGAATCGGACGATTTTTGAGTTCTTTTCATCTCTTTTCCCAAGAGATTCCCTGTGGCCTGTGGTTTCCTTTACTTCTTATTTACGGGGCTAAAGCGTTTATTAAAATATAGTTTGCGCTTTGGTGCTCTACTGGCATGGTCATTGCTCTAAGTATAACTGGTTAAAATAACGAAGGGTACATTAAGGGTAAATCGGGTCAGGCTCGGAGACAGCAGTGAGTGAAAAGGCTTTGGGGGAGGCGTTTTCTCTCACTTTGAAAAGCGAAAACAGTGACTCTTCGGGGGAACGGAGTCGCTGAATTAAGCGAAGCGGTCGAAGGGCAATGGTTGCTGGGCTGCTGGTTGGCGTCCTGTATGGGCTTGGGGGAGCCCAACAGGAAGACCAGCAGCCCGCAAACTTTTTCTGGCGGCGGTGCCGAAACAAAAAGGCTCAGGAGTGATTATCACTCCTGAGCCTTTTGGCGTTTAAAGCAAATTCAAACAGGGATGGACAGAGATTGTCAGGATAAAAGAGAAAGAGTTTATTCTTTATCCTGATAATCCTGTCCATCCCTGTTAATTTCTTCTACCGGCCTTCGCCGGGGCCTAGCAGTTTGCCAGGCTCGTATTGCGTCATTTCGTCCAGGTTGAGCCTGACCATGCCTCCGGCGTCGGAGAAGGCTTCCTGTTCGGTCTGCTGCTGGCGGCGACGCCTGAAGACTAGGCCGCCGAAGACCGCGCCGACGCCGAGGCAAAGCAGGAGCGAGAGACCCGACGCCTTCAGCACTGCGAGGATGACGCCCGCAGTCGTGTTCGTGTACTGCCGCACGGCGCGCTGGTAGGCGTAAGGATTCTGCCCTAGCCACTGCACGACCTGCTCGTACTTGATGCTCTCAATCAGCTTCACAGCCGTCGCCTCGTCCGGCGCGTCAAAGACGAAGACAGAGTAGTTGCCCACGCGACGATAAGCGGTAGGCAAGGGCTGTCCTGCATCACGCAGTTCCTTCAGCTTCGCATTGATGCGCGCGTCGTTCGAAGTGGCAAGCTGCGGCGTGGTGCTCTCTACAATCACAAGGCGCGCGGGGCCGTAAGTGGCCGTGACGGCTTGCGCGCCGCCTTCAAAGCTCAACGCATCCAGAACAGGCTGGTTTCCGGCTGCGTTCTTCAAAGCCTGTGGGCTTATGACGAAGGTTGCGCGATTCTGCGCCGTCTCCCATTCGGGCAGGTGCTTGACCAGCACGGGAATCTCGTTTTCACCAGCGTCAAGAGCGCCTGCAAGCTGCCGTGCCAGATTGCTAAGCTGCTCGTGCGAAGGCGCATTCTTTTTACGCTCTTCCAGAAAGACGCAAGCGGAGCCTTTGAAGAAGGCTGCGTGATTGCCGCGTATGATGGCGGCTGTGCCGACGCCGCTCAAGCGCTCTGCTCCGTTGGCTATGTCTTGCGCGGCCTGATTTGTAAAGATCGAATACGCTGCCGCATCCGTCCTCGTCTTGATGAGCGTCACGCGAAAGGTCGCGCCCGGGGCATCCTTGTGTATATACAGTCGCTCTGCGGAAGAGAGCGCGCCGAACTCTTCGGGCGAAAACAGTGCCTCGAACTCCTGTTTGCTGGACGGAGTCGTAGCGCCCTGCGCCAGAAAATCGCCTGCGCGCTCCGGCAGCAGTTTGGCTGCATCAGGGGTGGCCGCTTCGTCTGCGCGAACAGGGACGACTGCCAGCAGAAGCGATAAAAGAGCGGCGATGTGAAGCAGCTTGTAAAAACGGCTAAAGCGCAAAATAGAACCTCTTCTCTTGAACCTGATGAACCCGCAAACTCTTTAGAACCCGAAAACAATTGGATGTTCCAGGGGATTTCACGAGTTGCGCTTCGGAGACTTGGACAGTTTAGCGCCAACGGCGCAGTTCGCGCAAAAGCAGGTCTGCGTAATGGCGCGGGTCGTTGATGTTTTTGAGAACAGTCGTCCCGCCCGTCTCGCTGGCGTTATCAATGATGAGGTTGCCGAATCCGAGTATGCGTTGAGGGATTGATGCGGAAACGGTCACGTCCTGTATGTTCCGCAAAGGAATGTTGCGCGTCGTGCGGGCTATGAAGCCCTGGTCAATCTCTATCTTGGAATCCGTCAGCGTGTAGCGCACCATGTTGCGCTTGATGTGATAAAAGGCGGGGATGAGCAGAAGCGCCAGCGCCAGAGGCACGGAGACCCACCAGGGAACGGGAGTGAAGAACGCTAGCAGTATGACGAGCAGGACAGCGCCCAGCATAGCCAGCCCATATCCCATCTTCACAAAGAGCAGCGTAGGGCGCGTGGTAAAGATTGTGCGCTCGATGTCATTCGATTCCCCTACGGCGGGACGAGCCATACTTTGCGGCGCGCCAAATTGAGGGCGCGCAAGACGCGTCGCCTCAGGGTCAACGGCGGGCGCGCCGCATCCGGCGCAGAAGCGTTGACCGGGCGCGATGTAAGTTCCGCAGTTTGTGCAGTGCATCTTTAAGAAGAAGAATCTGCCTTACTCGACTACTCCGGCGGCGCGAACAGTATCGAGCAGGTCTACAGGGTCATAGGGCATGCTGACGATGCCGCGCGTGCCTAAGGCCAGCGCTTCCTGACGAACGGCTTCGGAATTTTCAGGCAGCAGCAGCACTACCGGAAGCGTCAGCCGCCCGCCGTTCTGTTTACGCAAGCGCCTCAGAGTCTCAAGCCCGTCTATGCCCTGAAGCTCGAAGTCCAGAAGCAGAAGGTCTGGGCGCTCTATGCGTAGAAGGTCGAGCGCCTGCTGGCCGCCGAAGGCCGCGCGAGCTTCGTAGCCTGCCGAGCGTATCAGCGAATTGAGTTGCGCCATGCGCGCCGCGTCCGAAACCGTCAGCAGCAGGCGGCGCGGCATGATAGTCCCGCGAGCGCGTCTTTCACGCTCGCGCGCCGCAGCCTCCGCAGCCCTTTGCGCTTCAGCGCCGTTGGTCTGCACGCTTCCTCTTCTGACGGGCGGAGGCGCTGCGACCACGTCTAGCGAATCATCAACACGCTTCTCGCGCACGACATGAGAGACGAACTTTTCCACGCGCGGTTTCTCAGGCTGCGCTGCTCTTTGAGTTGGTGCACTCCTTGCCGCTTCCGCAACTTCAGCCTTCTTCTCAACACGCGCAGGCTTTCGCTCCGCAGTAGCTTCGGCGGGCTTCGGCTTCTGCTCTTCGACCGGCGCGGCCACGGGCGCAGCCTCGACAGGCTTCGCTTCCTGCTTCACGGCAACAGGCTCTTCGGAAACAGTCGGCTCCGGCACAAGCGCCTTCGCTTCCTCGACCACGCGCAAGGGCGCTTGGGCTGCTTCTCTAGCATCGGATTTTGTCGCAGGAGCAGAGAGACCTTTCGCGGCCTCGCTTTCGGCCTTCTCTATCAAGCCCTCTACGTCCGTGCCGTCTTCTGGGAAAGCAGCGAGACCTATGTTGATTAAACTTTCGGGATGAGCCTTTGAGAAATCGCCTTGCAGTTTTAAGAGAGCTTCCGTGGCATCGCGCGCGTCCATGCGCGGCAGGTAGACCAGCAATGTCGTAGGGCCATAAAAGGCCACTGTGTCAACGCGTCGAAGATAGAGCTTTAAGAATCCGTGCACCTCTGCCAGCACGCGGTCGCGCTCCTGTTTACTGAGCGGTTGATTCTCATTCGGTTGGGCCGCGTTGATGACGGCAATCGCGCCATGCCTGCCCGCCTCTATGTCTTCACGCACGCTGTCGAGCAGGAGCATGAAGTTGTCTATCTCAAGGCGCTGGTCGCCCGCTACGGCAGCCGTTCTGCGTCCGGCCTCTATGCGCCAGAAGAGAGAGTCCAGCCGAACCAGCACGTCCGAGAAGGGAAGCGAAAGAGCAAAGTAATCGTCAACGCCTATGTTCAAAGCCGCGTTGCGCGTCACTCTGTCGTCGCGCGTCCAGACGAAGACGATTGGAAGCGCGTAGCTCGCGGCTTCATTACGCAGCCTGCGGGCAAGCGCGACAGCTTCCTTCTCGCCTCCCTGATGTATTTCAAACACCGCTACATCCGGGGCAAACTCATTGATGGCCTGTCGAGCAGTTTCGGTCGTGGCGGAATAAGACTCGTAGCCGGAGACGGCCAACTGCTGCGGCAGTACAGGGTCGGAAGAGTTAACTATGACGAGCGCGCGGCGGTGGCGCGTAGGCTCGGTTTTAGTCTGAATGAGATCGGACAGGGCAATATTCAACAAGGGCCTAAAGCCTCCTAAGCCTGGATAACCTTTAGCGGGGCTGCTGCCTTCATAATCCTATACACTCCTAATGATACAAAAAATGGAGCGCTTCCAGAAATAAAAATCGGGGCGAGTCCTAAGAAAAGAACTCGCCCCGAAGATTTTTTTACAGGCTGTGGCCCGTTTGCCCCGCCTACTGTGTGACCAGTTGGAGCCGCCCGTCAGGCAGGCGCACTGCAAAGACGTTACGCTCGTAGATGTTGAGCGGCACTGTCGGTTGAGCTTGCGCGGCGGCAACCTCAGTGGGTGTGACAGGCTTAGCCGTGCGAGCCGTCTCAGGGTCGCGCATCAAAGCATAGCGCTGAGTGATGCGGCGCACGTACTCCTGCGTCTCTCTATAAGGCGGAACCCTGCGCCCGTACTTCAACACGGCCCCTTCGCCAGCGTTATAACCAGCCAGAGTCAAAGCTATGTCGCCGTCGAAAGCATCCAGCAGGAAGCGCAGGTAACGCGTGCCTCCCTCTATGTTCTGGCGCGGGTCGAAGATATTGGTCACGCCGAAACGCGCAGCCGTTCCGGGCATAAGCTGCATCAGCCCGCGCGCTCCCTTGGGAGAAATTGCGCCCCTCTTGAAAGAGGACTCCTGGTGCATGAGCGCGTATATGAGCACAGGGTCAACTCCGTTACGCACGCCCGATTCGACTATGAAAGCGTCTATGCGCGGGTCGCCCGTGGTGAATCCATCCAGAGACTTGCTGGCGGACATGGGCACGCGCGCCCTGCTGTAACCCAGGTTCGAAGTCCTGGCGTTGACGGCGTTTCGCTTGGAGGTCTTGGCGGTCAGACTCTTCGTCTCAGGCGCAAACTCAGGGGAATCTGGCGCGCTTGCGACGCGAACGCCGTCCTTGAAATCGAAATTGTCGAAGCGATACCGCTCGCCCGTTTGAGCAAAGGCGGTCGCACCGAAAAGCCACAGGAGAGCAAAGGCCAGAGGGAACTTTTTCATGATAACCGTGTACTTTTTAAAGAATCTTCGGACTGGGTGAGGCCGGGGTAAGGGCTTTACGCCCCTTTTGTCAAACGCGCCCAAGACCGGCGCACACCAGGGATAATAGCATTTGTTTAAAAATATAACAACACTCTTGCTGAAACGTTAAACCAAGATGCTTCCGGTAGGAGAAAGCGGGCTTTTATGGGCAGAGTCGAGCCTTTTTCCTTCGGCGTCGAACAAAAAAGAGTCGACGCTGAAGGAAAAAGGCTCGGCGACCGACAAATTTTGTCGGTCAATTGACAAAATTTGTCGGTCATCGAATAAAATTTGCTCGACGCCGAGCCTTTTTTCTTCGACGATGGAGAAAATTTGCTCGGCGTCGAACAAATTTTATTCGGCGACGGAGTTCCGAGCTACGGCGACCGACAAAATTTGTACGTCGGCGGGTAAGGAGGCTTGACAGAGGCATTATGATAGCAGGGCCTCATCGGAATCCATTCGATAAATAAGGAGAAAGAAGATGAAGAAGACCCTCACTGCATTGCTGACGGTACTGCTTTTGTCGTCATTCGCGTTGGCAATTCAGAACAGCAATTCGAGCACGTCTAACACGGCGAACACCAACGCCACGAACACAAATAAGAAGCGCGGGCCTGTCTTCCGCGCCAACAAGGAGCAGATTAAGCAGGCGCAGGCCATTCTCAAGCAGCGCGGGTTTTACAGTGGAGAGGAGACCGGCAAGCTTGACCCGGACACGCGCGCCGGGCTGAAGAAATATCAGGCCGCAGAAAATCTCAAAGTAACGGGCACGCTCAACAAGGTCACGCTGGAGAAGATGAACATACAGTTGACAGAGAAGCAGAAAGCCATGTAGACGGCTGGAACTGTAGGGGCAGAAGACTTGTCCTCTGCCCCTACATTAGTAGCTTTTCGACTACAGAGTAGCTGGCCTCAAGCGCTTCCTTTAACTTCTCAGGCTGGTTGCCGCCGCCTTCTGCCATGTCGGGCTTGCCGCCGCCTTTTCCTCCGACCATAGGCGCAAGCTCTTTAATGACCTGCCCTGCCGGTACGCGCTTCATCAAGTCCTGCGAGGTGCGGACGATGAGCGAGACCTTGCCGTCGCCTGTGCGGCCCAAGACCACTACGCCCGAATTAATCTTCGCCAGCAGTTTGTCTGAAAGCTGCCGCATGGCCGCAGCGTCAAGCCCCGTGGCCTCGCGCGCCAGCACCTTGATGCCAGCGACTTCGCGCGCTTCTTCGCCGTTGGTGGCTGAGCCTAGAGCGCCCGTGGCTATCTTCAGCTTCAACTCTTCGGCTTCGCGCCGCGCCTTCTTCAACTCTTCCTGCAAACGCTCTATGGTCGCCGGAAGGTCGTTGCGCGAAGTGCGAAGCCCCTGCGTGACTTCGTCCACCAAAGCCTCCGTCTCCTGAAAGCGCGTGAAGGCGTCAGCGCCCGTGACTGCGCGGATTCTGCGCGTGCCGGAGGCTATGGATTCGTCGCTGGTGATTTTGAAAAGTCCTATGTCGCCCGTGGCGCGAACGTGCGTCCCGCCGCAAAGCTCCTTCGAGAAAGCATCGCCGGAGACGCCCGGCACCGTCAGCACTCGAACTTTATCAGCATACTTCTCGCCAAAGAGCGCCATCGCGCCCGACTGCATGGCCTCTTCGAGCGAGAGAGTATCGGTCTGCACCTTCTCGTTACGCAGGATGTGATAATTAACCAGCCGCTCAAGCTCTGCTATCTCTTCGCGCGTGAGAGGTTGATAATGTGTGAAGTCGAAGCGCAAATAGTTAGGCGCAACCACAGAACCCGCCTGCTTGACGTGCGTACCCAGGACTTCATGCAGCGCCGCGTGCAGAAGATGCGTCGCCGTGTGATTGCGACGGGTAGCATCGCGCTTTTCAGCGTCAACGTGCGCCGTGACTTCGTCGCCTTTGCGTAACTGGCCGCGCTCGACCGCGACGCGATGAACAATTAAGCCTCTCGCGGGCGAAACTGTATCGTTGACGTTGGCATGCGTGTTCGCGTTAAAGAGCGCGCCCGTGTCGCCGACCTGTCCGCCCGCCTCCGCATAAAACGGCGTGCGGTCAAGAACGACTTCGCCCTCTTCGCCTTCGTTCAACTCTTCGACTTCCTCTTCGCCTCGAATCAGAGCAACAACGCGTGCGCCTTCGGTTAGAGTCTCCTCGTAACCCCTGAACTCGCTCTGGCCCACACGCCCTGCGACGGTCGCATAAACCGGCCTGGACTTAGCACGCGTCGCGCCTGCCTGCCCCTGCTCGCCCGTTTGCTGAAGCTCTTTGAGCGCCGCGTCGAAAGATTCGTTGAAGGCTTCCTCTTCAATCGGAAAGCCGCGCTCTTCCAAGCTCACGCGAATCAAATCGCGCGGCGTGCCGAAGGTGTCGTAGAGGCGCGCCAGTTCTTTGAACTGCGGCATCTTGCCTTCGGGCGTAGTCGAAAAGAGCGCGTCGAGTTTCTGTAAACCCACAGTCAGAGTCGAGCCGAAGCGCTCCTCTTCCAGCTTCACCATGCGCTCTATGAATTCGCGCGAGGCTTCCAGTTCGGGGAAGGCTTCGCGCATCTGCTCTACCACGAAGTCCGTCACCTTCCAGAAGAAAGAATCTTCCAACTGTAGCGCGTGCCGCCCGTGATAGATGGCGCGGCGCATTATCTTCCTCAAAACATAGTTGCGCCCTTCGTTGCCCGGAAGAATTCCGTCGGCAATGGCAAAGGCAGCCGAGCGCGCGTGGTCAGCAATGACGCGCATGGCAAAGCCCGCCTGCGTCTCAGGCTCGTAGTGACGGTCTGCGAGCCTCGCCGTATGCTCAATAATCGGACGAATCAAATCCGTGTCGTAGTTTGATTTCACGCCCTGCAGCACTGCCGCTATGCGCTCAAGTCCAGCGCCCGTATCAACCGAAGGCTTAGGCAGAGGCGTCATCTCTCCCGCCTGGTCTCGCTCGTACTGCATGAAGACCAGGTTCCAGATTTCCATAGTCGTATCGCCTGGACCGTTGACGAGTTCCGCGCTATTCTTCGTGGGGTCAGTAGGGTCTTCGCCCATGTAGTAATGAATCTCGCTGCAAGGGCCGCAAGGGCCTGTGTCGCCCATAGCCCAAAAGTTGTCCTTTTCGCCGAAGCGAAGTATACGCTCAGGCGGAGCGCCCACCGCTTCCCAGAGTTGCGCGGCCTCGTCGTCAGTCGTGTAGACGGTGAACCACAGGCGCTCAAGCGGCAGCTTGTAGACGTTTATGAGCAAGTCCCATGCATACTGAATCGCTTCGCGCTTGAAGTAGTCGCCGAAGGAGAAGTTGCCCAGCATCTCGAAGAAGGTGTGATGGCGCGCAGTCTTTCCCACTTCGTCCAGGTCGTTGTGCTTGCCGCCCGCGCGCAGGCATTTCTGCGAGCTTGCGGCGCGCTTGTAATCGCGCTTTTCCGCGCCCGTGAAGACATCCTTGAACTGGTTCATCCCCGCGTTGGCGAACAGAAGCGTCGGGTCGTTGGCCGGAAGCAGAGGGCCTGAGCGCACGACCTTGTGCCCGTGCCGCTCAAAATATTCCAAAAAGCTGCGGCGAATCTCGTTTCCCTTCATATTAGACAAATCCTATCCGTTTTGAGTAAACACCAAGTGTAACACGGCGCGAGCAGGCGGGCGAAATAGAGATTGATTCATTGATACATCGGTTCATTGATTCAATGAAACAATGAAGAAATGAATCAATTTCTTCTTATCCTGTCCATCCTGTTAAATATCTTCTTCATCAAGCTCGGCGCTTGAGAGCTTGCGGACTTTGTTGCTGATGAGGTCATAGGAAAAGCCCTGGCGCATCAGGTGGTCAATGAGGCTCTTGATTTCGGCTCGGGTTTTTGGCACGCCGCGCAGTCGCACGCGTTTCTCTATCGCGCGGTCAATCAAATCCTCTTCGGGCGTCTCTTCAAAGACAAGGTTGAGGGCTTCATCTGCGGTCTCGCGCGGAACCTTCTTCATCTGTAGGTCTCGCTGAAGTCTCTGGCGACCGACAGGCTTCTGCCGCACCTTGTAAGAGGCATAGCCGAAGGCAAAGCGCTCGTCGTTCAAGTAGCCGTACTCGGAGAGCTTTTTAAGAACGGCGTCAACTATGGCTTCGTTCGTCCACTCCTTTTCGAGCAGACGCTCGCGCAACTCCGCCACGCTTCTGGGCTTTGCCGCCAGAAGTTTTACTGCGCGCTGCATCGTGCGCTCTCGCGCCTTGTCAGGGTCAACGGGACGCGCTGGCCGCTCCGTCTCTTCCGCCGCGCTACGCGCCTTCTTAGGTTTCCAATTACGTTTTCTCATAACCTTTGATAACTCTAAATTATTCGATTTGGTCTTGCCAATCCAAAATCTAAAATCCAAAATCCAAAATCTATGGACGGGATTCTAAACATTGATAAGCCGGAGGGGTGGACTTCGCATGACGTGGTGGCGCGCGTGCGTAGGCTCTTGAAGGAGAAGCGCGTGGGCCACACGGGGACGCTCGACCCGTTTGCGACCGGAGTGCTGGTGGTGATGGTGGGGCGCGCAACGAGGCTGGCGCAGTTTCTCTCAGGCGATGTCAAAGAGTATGAAGCGACCGTAAGATTCGGCTATGCGACCGTGACGGGCGATGCCACGGGCGCGCGGGGTGCGGATGATGAAAGCTCCGCTTTAGGGGCGCAGGTGTGCGCGTGGAGCAACGCGGAGATAGAGGCCGCGCTCAGCGCTCTGCGCGGCGAGATAGAGCAGGTGCCGCCCATGTACTCGGCTAAAAAGATTGCTGGCAGGAAGCTTTACGAGTTGGCGCGCAAGGGCGAGACGGTCGAGCGCGAGGCGCGTCGCGTTCATGTTTATGAGTTCGAGGCCGTGCCTCGTGCGGACGGCGCACTTCTCAGTTTCAGAGAGGATGGGACGTGCGACATGCCTGTGCGCGTGGTCTGCTCTGCCGGAACCTACGTGCGTGTGCTGGCGGAATCCCTGGGCGAGAGGCTGGGCGTGGGCGCGCATTTGGCGAGCCTCAGGCGCACGCGCGCCGGAGAGTTTCGCGTAGAGACGGCCTTGACGATTGACGAATTGGAGACGAAGGCGTTGGAAGGCACGGCTGCAAATCTGCTGGTCTCTATGAATGCGGCGCTCTCCGAGTTGCCTTTCGTGCATCTAACGACTGAAGAAGCGCGCCGGGTAAGTAACGGCATGCCGCTTAGCTTAAAGAGTAAGGAGCGGGCGTCTTACAAGGCTGGCGAGCGAGTTCGCATGCGGGACGAGAGCGGAAACCTCGTCGCCATCGGGGCTTATGAAAGCCAATTGGAGGTTGTGCGCCCCCTTGTTGTCCTTGGCTCGAAGGAAAATAAGCATTGACTAGCTACCTTGTACGGTGTGCTATACTTAGTCTCGGAGTAAGAGGAAGGATTGCTTCTCCTTTTAAGTTAACCAGGGACTCTCGGCTCCTTTTGAAAACAGAAAAGTTTTTTGGAGTTGGCTTCGACGATGTGGCTCGCGCCGGAAGATAAGCGCGCACGGGTGAGAGGGGCTGCATATCGAGGCTAATCCGTAAACTTCGGAGAGCAACGGCGCGAGCCACTAGGCTTCGTTTCTCCCTTCCTGCCGCTTCGCGCCCGCTCTCGGCTCATTTAAGATCAAGAGGGCGTGTTGTACACGCCGTCCGACGCGCGCTTCTTTAGCCAAAATAAAAGAGGTACAAAAGGGCTATGCAAGAGCAGGATGGCAACAATAAATTCAATATCAGCGAGCGTCTCGAAGGTCTTCGGCGCGAGCGCGAAGCGCTCAAATGGGAAGGCTCCTTCCGCGACTACTTCGAGCTTGTGACGCAGAACCCGCGACTGGCCGAACTCTCACACGCCCGCATCAACGACATGATTCACGCGGCGGGCATAGAGAAGTTGAACGAAGGCACGCGCGATGAGGTCGCCCGCTACAACTTCTTTGCAGAAGAACTCTTCGGCATAGAAGAACCTATCGCGCGCATCGTCGAATACTTCAAGTCGGCGGCGCAGCGCCTGGAAGTCAGAAAGCGCATACTGCTTTTGATGGGGCCTGTCGGCGGCGGTAAATCGACAATCGTCACCATGCTCAAGCGCGGCCTTGAGCACTGGACGCAGTCGGAAGAGGGCGCTGTCTTTGCCATCAAAGACTGCCCCATGCACGAAGAGCCTCTGCATCTCATCCCGAACTCTTTACGCCCCGAAATCGAGAAGCACTACGGCATCTACATTGAAGGCGACCTTTGCCCGCAATGCCGCTACGCGCTTGAGCACACCTATCACGGTCGGCACGAGGACGTTAAAGTCGAGCGCATAGTCTTTTCGGAAAAAGACCGCATAGGCATAGGAACCTTCGCGCCCTCAGACCCCAAATCGCAGGACATCACGGAGCTGACCGGCTCGATTGACCTTTCGACCATAGGCGAAGTCGGCGTGGAATCAGACCCGCGCGCCTATCGCTTCGACGGCGAGCTGAACATAGCCACTCGCGGCCTGATGGAGTTCGTAGAGATGCTCAAGGTGGATGAGAAGTTTCTCTACTCGCTGCTTACGCTCTCGCAGGAGCAGAACATCAAGACGGGCCGCTTCGCCATGATTTACGCGGACGAAGTCATTGTCTCGCACACGAACGAGAACGAGTACATAAGTTTTGCGGGCAATCGTAAATCCGAGGCCCTGCAAGACCGCATCATCCTG
>JACVRN010000108.1 GCA_014534425.1 Pyrinomonadaceae bacterium | reverse complement strand
GATGAAGACGGCGCGCAACGAGACGCTGCTTTTCGTCATCTTCAACCAGCGCGGCAACTTCCTTCGGTTCCGCGAATCACAGGACGCGCTCATCACGCAGCTACAGTATCAGCGCGGGGGCCCCGCGGCTTTTAATTACAGACCCCTCACGCTCTCCATGCGGCTGGCCGACACGGAACAGTCTGCGGTGACGGCTCTCTCGGATGAATACGAGCCTGGAACCAGATAGCAGGTAAAGCAACTCCGGCGCGCACTGGAACCTTTCGGCGCGCCGGAGTTGCTTTCGCGTAGGGCGGTTTAGTACTCTTCCTTTTCAGCTTTCCGACGGGTCTAAAATTCCAAGGGCTACCAGAATTGTTTGAATCCGAGCAATCATCCTCATTACCAGCCGTCAAGGCCGCAGACGCGACCCCTTCTTCAAAGACAGTATCAGCCTTCAGGCGACCACGCCGTCTTGCCTCGATTGTCTCTCTGACGGGCGCAGGCTCCGTGCTCACAATGGCTATAGCCACGCTGGTCAACATCACTGTCGCTCGCACAAGCGGCCCCGCAGGCTACGCAGTCTTCTTCACCTCCAACATGCTCGTCTATGTGGCCGCGATTCTTTTCTCATGCGGCCTCCCCCTTGCGCTCTCTAAACATGTGGCGAGTATGGAAGAGCAGGGACATCACGAGGAACTTCGTCATTCGGCTGCCGCCGTGCTGCTTCTCTTGGTGATGATAGCAATCGTCTGCGGCTTAGGCATGAGCATAGGCTTCCCGCTTCTTGAGCGCTATCTGCATATCAGGCTCAGCCCTTGGTTCGCCTTTGCGTATGCGCCCGTGCTCCTGTTCGCAATAATGGCAGAGGCCATACAGGGAATTTATTCCGGGCTGTTTCGCCCGCACTCCGTCATAGCCATCACCGTTTCAGGCCCTTTGATGATGCTCTGCTACATAGTGCTGAGCATCACGCTGATGCCCCTGCCGCTCTGGGGCGCTGTGGCGACCTCTTACATTTGCTCCGGGCTTGTGGCAATTTTTCAACTCGTGCGAGATCGGCTGGTAGGGTTCCCTTCGCTGCACCACATGAGGCCCGTTCTTAAAGATGTAGCGCCGTCAGCGACCTTCACTTTCTTCACGATTTTTTCAGCCTGGAGCGACCGTTGGGCGGCTGCCGTTTACATGTCGCCGGAAGTGAGCGGCTCGTACTTTTCGGCAGTCGCGGTCATACATGCGGTGCTGAGGCTTCCGACTAACATAGCCTACCTGCTGGTTCCCGCCTCGACCAGAATCGCGCTGCGCGGCGACAAGAACAGCAAGGACTTCAACCAGGCCGTGATGTGGACTTACGGACTCTTTTCCGCGATGGTCGTGGTGACGATAATGCTGGCCCCGTCCTCTATCGTGCATCTATTGTTCGGGCAAAAATTCTCTCTGGCCGCGCCCGCGCTCTTTTTTATGACGCCGAGCCTGCTGTGCTCCGCCATCAGCATCCCAATTATCTCTACGGTCACAGGCTCGGATAGAAACAAGCTCATCATCTATCTTCTGGGGCTGACGTTTTTACCTCGCCTGTACATGCTCAGCTACTTCACATATCGCTGGAGCTACATAGGGACGGCATTTGCCAAGGTAGCGACCGACGCGCTGCTCGCGCTTCTTTGTCTACTGCTGTCGCGCGGGATAGGCATGCACTTTCCCCTGAAGACGCTGGCAAAGCCCTTCTTCGTAGGCGCGCTGGCCTTCGGAGTAGGATTAGGCGCGCTCCTTCTGGAAGCGCCCAGACCCGCCGCGCTCGCCCTTGCGCTCCTGGTCTTCACGCCCCTTCTCTGGAAGACTTTCCATCGCGCACGCACTTCAACGGATTAAGCCGCGCTCTTTGTGTGTGATGGCTTGAGCATGAGTTGTCTCAAGCCTTCTGCGCCCATGATGATTAACAGCAGCCAGAAGCTGTACCTCATGCGATAAAGCGCGGCCAGGTTGGCTACGACAAGACCTAGCGCGAGTATCCCAGTCAGGATAATCAGCAGCAGCAACCACGTAGGCAGACGACGACGCCCGCGCCAAAGAGCGAAAGCCGCCAGGATTTCTACAAGGTAGATGAGAAGGGTTTCAAAGCCGCTTAGCAGCCTGCCTTCAATACCGACTTGCAGGCCGCTCGTGAACCACATATTCGGGAATGGGGCGAAGAGTCCTATCATTAAAGCCCTGGGAAGATAAAGCAGAATATCCGTGAGGCTGTGAAACTCTACGTTAGTGTCTATATTCGATCCCGCCCCTGGATAAGAGAACAGGAACTTGTGGCGCAGAAAGCTGATTCTGTCGGGCAGGGGGCTTCCAGGCGGAAGAATCGGCTGAGCCTGGGCGCTGCGGTCTAAGCCTTCACCTGAAGAAGCTGCGTTTGCGCGTTTCACGCTCATGCCCTGCTCCGCAGGATAGCTGTAAAGATTGAAAGCGCGTCCGGCCACGGGCGCTCCGACCATAATGATGCAGAGCAGCGTGGAGCCTATCAAGTTCCCTACGATGAATCGTCTTTCCATCAACTGCCGTATGATGAGAAAAGCCGTGGAGAGTAGCGCGGCGGCGAGCAGAATCTCCCACATCTGGCTTCGGACGAGCCACACCAGAGCGCTCGCCACTCCGCCCGCCACGCCAGCAAGCAAGCCTTTCTGCCAGGAATAAACCCTCGTCAACCAACTGACGCCGACGAGCATGATTATCAGAAACAGCGTGAGGAAAAGAGGGTCTCTCAGCAGTTGTGTTGTGTGCAGCAGTATGGAAGGCCAGATGGCCGTAATCCCCGCCGCCAGTATCCCGCACCCACGGTCAAACGCCTCTCGACCGAGCGCGAAGACCAGTGTCAATATCAGCAGGTAGTAGATTAGATTGAGCGGCTCCGCGCCGAGCGTTGTGTAGCCCAACAATCCGCCCAGGCTGGCGTAAGACAAAGAATAGAGCCTGACATGCAGAGGCGCTGTGTCTTTCATCCAGGCGCGCACGCCGTCCTGTCTAAGCTCCTTTGCGAGCGCAACGCCTGTCTGAAGATAGTCTATCGAATCCGCAGCGAACGAGATTCCTATGCCGTTCTCGTTAAGCTTATCGGGCGCGAGCCTGTAGCGCCCCGCGAGGTTTATGGCGATAGCAAACAATAGGTGAATCGTCGCTGCTGCTATGAGGAGGCGTGATAATCTGACTCTGGCTGCGGAAGCTATTAAATCCCTGAGACTCTGTTTACGCATCAATCAACCAAGGCAGCGAACCTATGAAATATTGAGAGCGACAGAGTGTACGCACTAACCTCGCCGTATGCAAGCAACACAAGAGCAAAGGGAAATTAACAGGGATAGACAGGATAAGCAGGATAAGAAGGAATTGATTCATTGATACATCGGTTCATTGATTCAATGATTAAATTCTTTTCTTTATCCTCTCTATCCTGTCCATCCCTGTTAATTTTCTGCTCTTAAAGAAACGCGCCCCGACGACGCCTGAGTGTCGCCGGGGCGCTTTCCGTCCCACGCGACTCCGGGGCGTGCGGCACCACAGAGCGCGGGGACGAGACCGAGAAGACTGCGCGGAGATGGGTCGTCATCAAGCGTGCCGCTCGCCTCGCACGGGATTCCGCATCACATCCACGCCTTGCGCGGCAAGCGCTCTTTTCTTATCGCTTCATGCGCGACCCTTTGAACTCTCTTGCAATCCTGACTGTGGTCGGGTCTCATACCTTTCCCTTCGGGAGAGGCCGAAGCACAGTCGCTTCCGCCCCCTCACACTGCAAACCATGAGCCGATGCCTCTGCCTTCCAGACACACGCGCATAATCATCAATGTTTCAGCATGCGGCGCGAGGTTTCGCTCTCAACGGCAGCGCGCCCGTCTTCTTCACATCAGCGCGTCAAACTGTTTCCAACGGTGACGGGACTATGTAACGCGCGTGCGTACATCGTAGAGCCTGTCCACTGCTCTTCAGGTATGAAACGGACTTCCCTTGCCTGTTACTGAAGGTTACGAGATAGAGGCTACGGGGTGCTTCTCACGCTCACGCTTTATCAGGAATTACTGAGGAAAGCAGGGCGGCACGGGCCTTGCCATTATTAGACGGCGTGCGGATAGGGCGTGAGGTTTTCACCCCGAAGTGGATATTACGTATGAACTCTATTTACGGGAGTCCAGAGATGAACAGCAAACAGTGCGGCGGCCATCCAATGCTGAATGAGGCAAGGCGCGGCGAACAGGGCTTCAGCCTGCTGCAATTGGTCATCACCATAGCCATCATAGCCATCGTCTCCGTCATGGCGACGATAAGCATTTCCAAGGCTCAGGCAGATTTGCGCCGCGAGAATACGATTCGAGAATTCAAGGCTTACCTGGAGAAAGCCCGGCTGGACTCCATACGCCGTCACGCCACATCTACCACAGACCAGGCGAGCGTGACGATTACCGCCAGCAACACCTATCAGGTCGCCGCAGACTTTAACTACGACGGCACGCTGGCCGCCAGCGAGGTTCGCACCTTCAACATTCCCTCAGACCGTGGAGTTCAATTCAGCACAGGCACTGTCTCCCTGCCTATGACCACACGCTTCGACTGGCGCGGGCGCGCCACCACGGTTCAGTCGGACGGCACTTCGGTCGCGTCCACCTTTACAATGGCGAACACTACGGGCTACGGAAGCTCGACCACGGTTCTTAACGTGACAAGCATGGGCGACGCTTCGGTAGGCAGCGCAGTTAACGTGAGCGCGCCGAGCCGAACGACGGTTGCCGCCAACGCGAACGTCAAGTCGGAGACGAACACCAATACCTCGTACGGTTACTGAGACGGAGTTTTGTGATGGTGAATCAATACAAGAGCGAGCGCATGGTTCGCGCGATGCACAAAAAGGAAACGGGTCGTGGAAGCGACGAGCGCGGGTTCACCCTGCTGGAAACGGTCATAGCTTTTCTGATAGTTATGATTGCCGCGCTCGGAGTCGTATCGGTCTTCGCATACGCTGTGAACTACAACTCCGGGGGCAACAACCGCCTGCAAGCTATTACCATCGCTCAGCAGCAGCTAGAGCAGCTACGCACCGCAAAGTTCAACGCGCCGGTCAACGGTGTTTCCAAGACGGACGCGTCGCTGGCCGCAGGGACTACGACCACAAACGTCACAGGAGCGGACGGACGCCCCTTTAGCGTCACGGTCGTCATTGACGACAATCCTTTTTCCACTGGCGTCCAGACCGATACGTCTTCGACCATAAAAGAGATAACCATTACCGTCACCCCCACCAGCGCAGGCTCATCATGGGCTTTGAACGGCGTCACTATGGTTACGCGGCGCGCGCGTACGAACTAATCCGCAGAAGAGTTTTGGAGACCTTTCAAGATGAGAGTCGAGAGAGAAAATATCAGAGGAGCACGCGGCGAGGCTGGATTCTCTATCATCGAACTGATGATAGCTATGGCCGTGACGTTGATAGTGATGGCCGCGGCGACGACGCTTCTTTCCAGTTCGCTCCGTTCGCGCGTGCGAGAGAACCAGAAATCAGACGCGCTGGCCGACGCTCAGCGTGCGCTCAATATCATGTCGCGCGACATAGCAAACTCCGGCTTTGGCCTGGACACCAACGGCATAGTGATAGCCGACTCCGGGCAGACTTCCATACGCATTCGCTCAAACGTCCTGAACGTCAACAGCACGGCGACCGACGGGCAGGACGAGGACGTGACCTACATCCTTCAGGGCGGCAACGCCATCGTGCGCTATGACCCCGCGAGCAATCCTACGACGGTTTCGCTCGCCAGCCGCATCAACGGGCTACAGCTTTCTTACTATGACTACTCCTACAATGCCGCCGGGACGCTGGTCACTAGCGGGCCGAACAACACCCCTACAGCTAACACCGGGCGCGTGAGGATTACCGTTCGCGTGACGCTCGACGCTGTAGGCACTCAGCCCGCTACACAGGTGCAGCTTACTTCAGATGTGACGTTGCGTAATGCGCCATTTATGTTAGGCCGTTACTGAAAGCCGAACCCGGCCAGATTCAGAAAAGCGTGAGGATTACTCTTTATGCATACTTTATCCGACATGCAAACCCCTTTTGAAAAGCGGCGCGACGAGCGCGGCGCAGCGCTCATCACGGCCCTGCTCATCACTACGCTCCTACTGGTTGCCGGAGGCGCGTTGATAGTGACCACGTCTTTGTCCGCCTCGAACGCCGTCGAATCTACGGCGGAGGCACAGGCTTATTACGCAGCCGAAGCCGGATTGCAGACGACGCTGGACATCCTGCGCGGCAACGGCACTCCGAATCCCACGGGCGTTACGCTGGACTTTCGCAAAGCCATCACGCTGGATACCAACTACTATTCAAACAAGTCAGGTGACCCTTCGACCGTGCCTCGCCTGTCGCGCTGGCTCACCTACAGCGTTAACGGAGATCACACGAGCGCGAACTCGCGCGTCTCCTTAGGCAATAACTCAAGCTTCACAGTCCAGCTTTACGACCCGGACAATACCCCTGTAGCGAAACAGCCCAACCGGCTGCTCGTCATCGTCAAGGGCTACGGGCCTAAGGGCGCACAGAAAGAGCTTCGCATGTTCGTTAACCGAATGGCTTACGACATCCCCGTGCCCGCGCCGATTGTGATACGCGGGGCAGACGACGGCATCACGAACATGACCTTTAATCTGGGCGACAGTAATACCAGTAACTATTCAGGCGTGGACGCATACGGTGTGCTGGCTGAGCGTCCGACAGTCGTTGTCAGCTATCATGACAGGAATAAGGCGGCAATCGCGCTCACCGATGGGCCAAACATCGGAACCGAACAATTAGGGATACTGGACTATAACGCTATACCCAAGGGCACGGCTTATGTACCGCCGACTTCATCACAATCTGCGACCTGGATTTACGCCACCGCCCCCGCTAAAAACGCATCAACACCGGCTGTTACTATTCCGGTTAAAACTACTACTGCCACCCCGGACTTCCTTGTCACGGCGGATGCTGCGCGGGCATTTCTCAACAAGATGCAAGTGATAGCACAACAGGAAGACAGATACTTCACGTCCCTCACGGGCTACGCCGGAAGCACCAACCCTTACACTCCCGTCTTCACCTTCGTTGACGGCAATTGCAACTTGGACGGCGGCGCTGGACTGCTGATAGTGACGGGCAACCTGGTGCTTAACGGCGGGGTCAATTTCAAAGGACTAATTTTGGTGCTCGGAAACGGCTCGGTAACGAAGAGCGGCGGCGGCGGCTCCGACGAGTTCGGCTCCTTCATGGTTGCGAAGTTCGCGCGTACCTGGCCCGCGTCGGAAAACGGATTGCCGCACAATTTCCTTGCTCCCTCCTTTGATGTTTCGGGAAGCGGCAACTCCACGATTCAATCGCACTCGAAAGTAGAACAGGAAGCGAACGAGACAACGGGGCGCATCGTCACAGGGATAGTCGAGAGGTAGCGGCCCTTTTCCTCAGAGACAACTGCCGATTGGGCGGGCGCATGTCGATTGAGCATGCGCCCGTCTTTTTATCTTTGTGAAGTGCTTGACACCCTGGCGCGCGTGTCGCTACCATCCGCAAACTTCTCCCGGCCCGAAGCGCGCGTTGACTAGCGATGCCAGATATTCTGCTCGTAGAAGATAAGGAGAGCTTAAGGCGCGTCCTGCGTATGACGCTGGAGGCTGCGGGCTACAGTGTCACGGAGGCCGAAGACGCACGCGCCGCAGCCGCAGAGATTGCGCGCGTCCCGCATCGCATAGTCCTCACAGACCTTCGCATGCCGCATGGCTCCGGCCTTGATGTCCTGAGGGCCTCGCGCGCCGCAGACCCGGACGTGCCCGTCATAGTCATGACCGCCTACGGCTCAATTGACGAAGCCGTGCAGGCCATGAAGGACGGCGCGCACGACTTTCTACAAAAGCCCGTTGACTCCAATCACCTGCTCATACTGGTAGAGCGTGCGCTTGAGCAGTCGCGCCTCAGGACTGAAAACATTCTGCTGCGCGACGAATGGTCTAAGCGCTACGGCTTCCCGCGCATCATTGGCGAATCGAAAGCCATCAAGCGCGCCGTCAACGAAACTCAGCGCGTAGCTCAAACGGAAGCGAACGTTCTGCTTCTGGGCGAGAGCGGCACCGGCAAAGAGCTTTTCGCGCGGGCCGTTCATCATCTCTCGCCGCGACGCGACAAGCCGTTCGTAGCCATCAACTGCGCCGCCATCCCTGAGACGCTGATAGAGAACGAACTCTTCGGCCACGAGCGCGGCGCGTTCACGGGCGCGGGCGAGCGCCGACAGGGAAAATTCGAGCTGGCTTCGGGCGGCACGGTCTTTCTGGACGAGATAGGCGAGCTTCCGTTGGGAGTGCAGGGAAAGCTCTTGCGCGCCATAGAAGAGAAGACCGTTGACCGCATCGGTGGCCGCAGTCCCATTCCGGTTGACGTGCGCGTGGTCGCTGCTACAAACCGTGACCTGCGCGCGGCTGCCGAGGCGGGCGAGTTTCGCCGCGACCTCTTTTTCCGCCTCGCGGTCTTTCCGATTGAGATTCCCCCCTTGCGAGAGCGCGGCGCGGACATAGAGCTTCTGGCGCGGCACTTCGCCACGCAACTGGGAAGAGAGACGCGCGGGCGGCCCGCCACCTTGAGCGAGGCCAGCATCAAGGCGCTCGGCGCGCACAATTGGCCCGGCAACGTGCGCGAGCTTGAGAACGCTATAGAGCGTGCCTGTATCCTGGCGGACTCGACCGTGCTTGAGCCGCACGACCTGGGACTCGCGGGCGCGGGCGACGCGGACGCTTCCGGGGCCTGGAACGCGCTCGATATGACGGGCACGCTCTCGGAAGCCGTAGAGCGCGCCGTGCGCTTTGTGGAGAGTAGAAAGATTAAGGAGGCGCTCAAGCAGGCCGAAGGGAATAAGACGCGTGCGGCAGAGGCTCTGGGCGTCAGCTACAAGACGCTTCTCACCAAAATCAAGGAATACAACCTGTGAGGCTTGGGCATCTGTATTTCACGGGATAAAGCCGGAAATTGCGCGTAAAGTCTTAAAAATGTTGACACGGATGGCCGCTTTGCTACATTATGCGCTCACGATTTTAGAGTCCAACGCTTTTTTCTGGAAACTCCGCAGGATTGTCCGTATTCCTGAGGGTAGGAATTCCAAAAAAACTGAAGGGGCGCTTTTACCGGGCGTTCCTGTCAATTCCCATTTATACGGGATAGACGCCCTTTTCGTGCGGCAGGGAAAACAATCACTTAAAGCCTTAGATGGGGGAACAATAACCGTGAAAAAACTTGTCTCTACGCTTGCCCTCTTTGCAGGAGCGTTAATCTTTCTCAGCCTCTCGCCCAGCCATGCTTATGCTGACCCCGTCATCTTGACTGGCGTCAACGGCACGGGCGTCACCGCGAGTATAACCAACTATACTCTGACCAATAACTCGTTTACTTTCACGATCACCAATACTTCTATTGCGAATCCTACAGGCACGATTACGAATATCGGGTTCGCGCTGCCGGGTGATCGTCCAAATACCTACACGATTACGTCCTCTAGCAACCCGAACTATTTCATCACGTACGATCTGAATGCCACGGCTGGATCGCAGAATTACACCTCCACGTTCGACATCGTGCTGGTGGATAAGCAAAACGGGAATCCGACGTTCGGCGGCGGCAGCGTCAATAACGGCATCAGTCCCGGCCTGAGCGCGACCTTTACGATTACGGGCGATTTCTCCGGCCTGACGGCTGACCAAATTGCTCAACTGATTTTCGCGCGCTTCCAGAATGTCAGCGCCGGAGGCGGCAGCGACGTTGCGGCTTGCGTCAATTGTACGCCGCAGACCTCAGTGCCTGAGCCTACAACGATGGTGCTGCTCGGAACTGGCTTGGCTGGATTGGCCGCGAAAGTACGCAACAAACGCAAGAAAGCTAACAAAGAGGAGTAGTTCAGGCTCTACTTATCTGCTCTTTCTTTGAGCACTTTCCCCAGTGATTGCACATTTCCCTTCTGAAGCGAGGCGGGAATCTTAATCGGATTCCGCCTCGCTTTCGTTTTGGGCAGAAATTTTTTTCTTTTTTCTGGAGCGCCATCCGCATTAGACATTTATTTAGATTTCCAACAGGAAAGCACGGCTAAAGCGGAGCGGCAGGCGGCCCCAGAGAAGCCTGGCGGCGTACGATTTTAAGCCTTCCAAGACCAACTTACTCGTGTTCTTCCGGTTGAGCCAGGTTAGGGACTATTCCTTTCTTTCCAGAGAGCCGCACGACTTCGGGTTTGACCCATCGGCGGCTCTCTTCTTATTATCGCGCTTGTGCGAAAAATCATTGCGGCAGCCGAGATGCGCGAGATTGACGCGCAGACCAGTTCGCGCTACCTGCTTCCCTCTCTATTATTGATGGAGTCAGCCGCGCAAAGCTCCCTGCGCGCAATCCTGAATCTCTTCCCCGAAGGACTCAGGCGCAGGCGTGCGCTGGTTCTCTGCGGTCGCGGAAACAACGGCGGTGACGGAGCCGCGCTTGCACGCTTGCTTTGGCTCGCAGGCGTGCAGGCCAACGTCATACTCTTTGGCCGCGTGGAGGATGCCAAAGGCGATGCCCGCACGAATTTCGAGATAGCCCGCAGCCTCTCGCGCTTTGACGCTGGCACGCACACGCTTCCCCCTCCGCTCTCCTTCAACGAGTGCCAGAGCGACTCCGACTGGGAAGAGTTGAGCGCGGGGCATCACTCTTACGACATCATCGTGGACGCCCTTTTCGGCACAGGGCTGGCGCGCCCACTCGAAGGGGTTTACCTGAAGGTCGTGGAGCACCTTGACCTCATGCGCCGCGCACGCGAGCGAGCGCATTCCGTCGCTCCCCTGATAGTCTCTCTGGACATTCCTTCGGGGCTTGACGCGGATTCGTCCGAGTTGATTGGCGAAGCGGTTCGCGCAGATTTGACCGTGACCTTCACAGCGCCCAAGCGAGCCAACGTCCTGCCGCCCGCCGCAGACCACAACGGCCAGCTTGAAATAGCAGACATAGGCTCGCCTCCATCTTTATTAGAGGCGTCTGCCTCCGGCCTCTTTCTGACGGAAGACGTGGATGCGCGCGAGTGGCTCGTCAAAACGCGCTACCTGCCCGGCTCGTACAAGAACACGCACGGCCACGCCTTCGTCTTCGCAGGCTCGCGCGGGCTGACGGGCGCAGCCGCCCTGACCGCCAACGCAAGCCTGCGCGCCGGAGCCGGTCTGGTCACCCTTGCGATTCCACTGAGCGCGCAACAGGTGGTCGCAGCGCGCACGATGCCCGAAGTCATGACCGAAGGTTTGGCCGAGACCGAAGGCGGCGCTATAAGCTCCGAAGCAATTGAGCGAGCGAAGGAGTTGATGAAGCGCGCAGACGTTGTGAGCCTTGGGCCGGGATTAACCAGAGAGGACGAGGGCACACGGCGCTTCGTGCGCGAAGTGGTAGAGGAACGCACGACGCCTGTGGTCATTGACGCCGACGGCCTCAATGCGCTTGCGCCCTGGCCCATTGATTTGCGCGGCTCAAGCGAGCGCCCCATAATTCTCACGCCTCATCCGGGCGAGATGCTTCGCCTGCTCGGCACCACGGACAAAGACGCCCTCAAGGATAAAGTCGCCGTCACGAGCGAGTTCGCGGCCCGTCACAATCTAATTCTGGTCTTGAAGGGCGCTCGGACAATGATAGCTGCGCCGGACGGGCGCGTTTTCGTCAACCCTACGGGGAATGCCGGACTCGGCACGGCTGGCGCGGGCGACACGCTGACGGGCATCATCACTGGCTTTCTGGCTCAAGCCTACGCCACGCTTAAAGAAGAGGCGGACGCTCTGGCTGCTGTCATCGCAGCCGTTTACGTAGGAGGTCTCGCGGGCGACCTTTGCGCGAAAGAGAAAGGCATGCGCGCTATGACCGCTTCAGACATACGCGAGCATCTGGGCGCGGCGATTCTTTCTCTGGACGCGGAAGGAGAGTTGCCGTGACAACTCATGCAGCGCTTCCCACAGGCGAATGGATGAGCCACAGCCCGGAAGAGACTCAAGCTTTGGGCGCACACTTCGGCCAGTTTCTGCGTGGCGGCGAGATTCTGCTCCTGAGCGGTCAGTTGGGCGCGGGCAAGACGCTTTTCGTCAAGGGAGTGGCCGAGGCGCTAGGCATCCCCGAAGACGAAGTGACCAGCCCTTCGTTCACGCTCGTCAATCATTACAACGGGCGATTGAAGCTCTATCACATAGACCTTTACCGTCTGAACGAAGGCGCGCAGGCCGCGCACGCCGTAGACCTTGATGAACTGCTGATGGACGAGAGCGCCGTTATCATAATCGAATGGGCCGAGCGCATGGGCGCTTACCCTCTGCCCGAACCCGTCTTACGCATACGGATTACCGGCGACGGCGAAGAGCCGCGCGCCATCCACATCAGCAACGCTCAAAGCCCAGGCTTGACGGCCAAGCTTTCATAGCCGAAGATAAAATCAGACAACAACAAAACTGAGGGAGAAAAATTTTATGCCTTATCCAGAGCTTATGATTCGCCCTATGCGGGAAGAGCTAACGCGGCTTGGCGTCGAAGAGTGGAGGACGCCTGAGCAGGTTGAAGAAGGAATTCGTAATGCGAAGGGCACCGTCATGGTCGTGGTCAATTCCGTCTGCGGTTGCGCCGCAGGCAAAGCGCGTCCCGGTATAGCGCTCGCGCTTCAGCACGACGCGCGCCCCGAACGGGTCGCCACGGTCTTCGCCGGAGCAGACATCGAAGCGACGGAGAAAGCGCGCAGCTACTTCAAGGGCTACCAGCCCTCTTCGCCCTCCATCGCGCTCCTCAGAGACGGCCAACTCGTCTACATGATGGAGCGCCGCCAGATTGAGAACAAGTTCGCCGAACAGATAGCCGAAGAACTCAAGCGCGCCTTCGACCAGCACTGCGCCACCACACCCGCCAGCGCCGCGACGAACTAAGAGAGAAATTAACAGGATAGACAGGATAAAAAGAGAATCAATTCTATTTCTTTATCCTGTCTATCCTGTTAAATTTCCTTACCCTCGCGGCTCAAGTTGCCCGTAATAGATTTTCGTGTCGTACTCGAAGGCGACTTCTCCGCCAGCCTCGTGCTCTCGAAAAATTCTTTCAAGCTCATCGAGCATGGGCTTGTAATTGGGATGCCCCTCTTCCGGCGTGTAGGACGAGGAGAGCAATCTTCCTTTCAGGCTCTCGAAATCAAAGATCTGTCGGGTGTCGAATATCTTCAAACGAAAATCGCTCGGCGCGAAGAAAGATGCTATGACTTCGTCGCTTATGTTCGTGTGATTGACCGCCTCGTAGTCCGTCCCGCATCGTATGAGCATCCGTTCGTAGTCTACGAGAAATGGAGTTGTGTCCGTCCTTCTTTCGTTCCAGAGAAAAGCCGTCCAGCCGCCCGGCTTGAGTATTCGCAGGAATTCGCGTCGCGCTCTTTCGCGGTCGAACCAGTGGAAAGCCTGGCCTGCGATGATGAAATCAAAGCTCGCGTCGCCGAGGCTCGTGGCTTCCGCAGTGCCTTCTATGCTCTTGAAGTTCGAGTAGGCGCTCAGGAGTCGCTCCCCTGCCTCGCGCATCTCTCGGTTAGGCTCCACGCCGTAAACCGTGTTGCCATTCTTCAAAAACATCTCCGACAGGATTCCCGTGCCCGAGCCTACGTCAGCGATGACGGAAGATGAATTCAACCCGCATTCGTCTCGCAGCAGGTCTCTCACGCCCTGCGGGTAGCCTGGCCTGTACTTAACGTAATTCTCAACCCGCGTCGAGAATCTTCCTGTAGGATTTATCATGCGGCTTTTATAGCGCGTCGGGCTGAAGAAGGCAAAAGCGAATTTGTTCCTCTCGCGCGAGTTGCGTTATGATGCGCGTTCCTTAAACAATCGAAACAGGCTCTTATTATTTTCAGTTCCGGCGGGATTAAGACTGGGATGGTTACCTGCAATAATTGCGGCAGAGTCAATGACGAATCCACGCGTATCTGTAGATATTGCGGGACTGTGCTTGAGCATCAAAAGGCTCAGGTGCGCGATTACACTCCGCCCATCGCAGACGCTATGAATGTAGGCTCCGCGCCGCAGAAGGTGGAGCCTTACAGCCCGCCGGGCGCAGCCGCAGGAGGTTACAGGTGCCCTAATTGCCAGAGCACTTATCCGCCCGTGGCGGAAAAGAGAATCTCCACGGAAGGCTGGATAGTTTTCTGCGCGCTTTTAATCTTCTGCCTCCCGCTCTTCTGGATTGGCCTGCTGATGAAAGAAGAAATACGCGTCTGTCCCATGTGCCGCACCCGCCTTGCTTAGATAGTTCCATTGACCTGACATGCGGCATCTTTTTTGTTACTCTGAAGCATCAATTTATGATTAGAGGTAATTGGACGAGATGCCTGACGAGCAAAATAGTGTTAATAACTCCCTAACCTACGTCGTCGCCGCAGACGATTTCAGCTTTGAGACTATGGAGCAGGAGAACGGGCGCGCTGTCGTCGTGCGCTTTCCTCTGGACAATCCGCGTTATCACGCGGGCGATGTGCTGTTGGTTCTATCCGGCACAGACATACACTTTCACGGTCTTATAGGCCGAATCGAAGACGGGTGGGCGATAGCGACCGACCGCAGGGACTCTCTGCTGCCCGCGACCGTTCAATAGGAGCTTCCGAACAAAATTTCTACGCACTCTTAATTTCCACCTTGAGTTACTCAGCCACAGAAACTAAAACCTTTGAGCCTACGCCTCTGGATCACAACCTCCAGCCCTTTCTGGAGGAGTTGATTGCTTTCTCTTCCACGCCGGAGATGGAAGCGTCTGCGCTCTACCAGCGCCTCAGGCCCGAAGTCGAAAGAGTCTTAAACGGGCTTGTCGAGGAGAATTGGTCGCGCGCTTCGGCTGAGAGTTACGGCGACGAGTTGCGGCCCGTTCGCGTCACCGCCTGGAACATAGAGCGGGGCACGCGCCTTGAGAGCATCATACAGGTTCTCAAAGAGCATCCTTCAATACGCGAGAGTGACCTACTTCTTTTAACTGAGCTTGATTACGGGATGGCGCGCAGTGGGAATCGTTTCGTGGCGCGCGAGATTGCGCGCGAGCTTCGCATGAACTACGCCTTTGCGCCCTGCTATCTCTCGCTGGTTAAAGGTAGCGGTCTCGAATCGAACACGGAGGGCGATAACACACAGGCGCTTCACGGCAACGCCCTCTTTTCACGCTATCCAATCACGGGCGCGCACCAACTGGCTTTGCCCAACGGCAAGGACAAGATGCGCGGCAAGGAGAAGCGTCTAGGCGCGCAGCGAGCCGTGATTGCGGATGTCATGCATCCCCTGGGCGCGTTCCGCGCGGTCAGCCTTCATCTGGACGCGCACTCAACGCAGCGCCATCGTCATCTTCAGATGAAGCTGCTGCTGGATCATCTTGAATCTTTAACGCCGCAGCTTCCGGTCATCATAGGCGGCGACTGGAACACTTCGACTTATAATTCGCGCCGCGCCATTTATTCCATCATGGGCTTCTGGCGGCGCGTGATGATGGGCGTGGGATACTTCATACGAACTCACTATCCTTATCCTGATCGCTGGTTCGAGCGCGGGCTGTTCAGAGAGTTGGAGCGGCGCGGCTACGATTATCGCTCCCTGAACGAGCCTGGCGTGGGAACGCTTCACTACAGCGTGGACGACATAGCGGTCAACACGAACATGGCGGACTGGATACCTGAGTGGTGCTTTCACTTTCTACGGTGGTCGCTCAGGAATCACGGCGGTCGCGCCTCTTTGAAGCTCGACTGGTTCGCGGGACGCGGGCTGACGCCAGCGCCCGATTACAAGCCGCGCGTCATCGGCGACCTTCTGGATGAAAGCGGAAGGCTTTCCGACCACGACGCGATTGTCCTGGAATTCGTGCCTTCAAACGAAAATTCGTAAAAGCTTTTCCTTTCTGCGCGGGGTTGGATGTATAGTATCTGGCGCTCCTTTGATTTCGGATTTTTGACCCGATGAGCCTTGAATGAATCCATTGACAAAGAGAAACACGTAGTCTCAGCAAGGGAGGAGTCGGTGGCAGCAGCGCCCGAAGTTCTCGCTGAGTCTGTAGACGTACGCGACCAGGACTGGGCTGCGCTGATAAAGCGCATGGCCGGTGGGGACGAGTCCGCGCTGTCTACGCTTTATGACCGGTCGAGCCGCCTTATCTTCGGGCTGCTGCTGCGTATCCTGAATGACGCGGGGCTGGCAGAAGAGGTGCTGCTGGACGTGTACATGCAGATCTGGCGACAGGCCGGAAAGTACGACCCCTCCCGTGGAAAGACTCTCTCCTGGCTGGTGACGATTGCGCGCAGCCGCGCCATCGACCGTCTGCGCTCGACCCGCCAGGAAGAGATGCGTAAAGAATCGCTCGACGCAACCGAGCACGGTCTGAATCTCACGACCGCGTTTGAAGACCCGACTATTGCGCCCGAGCGACAGAGGATTGTGCAGACCGCGCTTCGCTCGCTCCCCTTTGAGCAGCGCGAGGTAATAGAGATGGCTTACTATCTCGGTCTGAGCCATAGCGAGATAGCGGCGCGTCTGGGGCAACCGTTGGGGACGGTTAAAACGCGCACACGACTGGGCATGATGAAGCTCAGAGAACAGCTCAGGGATTCTTATAGAGGGGTTTTGTAGATGCACCGTTACAGCCAGCAAGAGATGACGGAAAGGGCCTCGCTCTATGCGCTGGGCGCGCTCAGCCAATGGGAGGCGCGTGCCTTTGAAGAGCATTTGGTGGAGGGCTGCGAAGACTGCCGCGCAGAGCTTCAAAGCTTCAAAGAGGTGACGCGGGAGATTGCTCTGGCAACGCCCGAAGCGCTGCCGCCAGCGCGCGTGCGCGACCGTCTTCTCTCACTCGTCGCGGAAGAAGACGGGCACTCCGCTTCCAGGCACGAGCCGCCAGCTTCCCTTCAGATGCTCATGACGCTGCGCGCGGGCGAAGGCCGGTGGATTGATGCAGCCCGTGGAATCTCCATCAAACATCTCTTCACAGACCCGCAGAGCGGCATGGTCACGACCCTCGTCAAGATGAAGCCTGGAACTCGCATTCCCCTTCACCGCCATCGCGGCATAGAGCAATGCTATGTCATAGAGGGCGATTTTCATGCCGACAATCAGCAGTTGGGGCCGGGCGATTTTCACTGCGCGCAGGCGGGCAGCGTTCACGAACCTGTCTACACGGTTGCAGGCGCGCTGGTGCTAATCATAGCCCCGCAGGACTACGACGCGCTCGCGCAAAGATAAGTCAACAGAAGAT
>JACVRN010000089.1 GCA_014534425.1 Pyrinomonadaceae bacterium | reverse complement strand
CTCGTAAACCACGCTTGCCCGCGATCATGTCTGAGATTGACGGAGCGGTTCAACTCGGACAAATCGTCAAAGGCAAACGCAAACTCGTCGTTACCGGCGACGATGGCGAGGAGCGCGAGTATGACATCCCGCGCGGCACGCACATCAACGTGCAGGAAGGCGACCGCGTGCGCGCTGGCGAGGCTCTGATGGACGGGCCGCTTAATCCGCACGACATCCTGCGCGTTCTGGGAATGAACCGTTTGCAGGAGTACATCGTCAACGAGATTCAGGAGGTCTATCGCTTGCAGGGCGTCAACATCAACGACAAGCACATCGAAGTGATTGTTCGTCAGATGTTGCGCTGGGTGAAGATTCGTGAGGTCGGAGACACGGAGTTCCTGCTGGACGAGCAGGTTGACCGCTTCCGCTTCCAGGACGAGAACGCGCGCGTGATCGCAGACGGCGGCGAGCCTGCACAGGCAGACCCGCTTCTTCTTGGAATCACCAAGGCGTCGCTTTCGACAGACTCTTTCATCTCCGCAGCTTCGTTCCAGGAGACTACGAGGGTGCTGACGGAGGCTGCGATTTCGGGGCGCGTGGATTACCTGCGCGGCTTGAAAGAGAACGTCATCATGGGCCGCCTGATTCCAGCCGGAACCGGCATGGAATACTACCGCAACGTCAAGCTTGAGCGCGACGAAACGGCAGGCGAAGAGCGCGAGCGAAGCCTGGACGAATTCCCTGAAATCGTCGGCGGCGTAGACATCCCGACCCGCACACCCGTCACAGCCACAGGCGACGGCGATTCCGGCGACGACGGCGAATAAAATAGAAGCTCTTCTCTAAAAGAGGGAATAGCTGAAAAGGTAAAGACCGGCTGGAGGTTTTAAAGCTCCCGCCGGTCTTTCTATTTGAAAGCAATATTTCGGTACATCACCCGCCTTTAAAATTAATAAAGCCGTGCCGCTTCATAAAAAACGCTCTTCTTTTGCGTCGAACGTGTGCAAAGTTCTCTCTTACAACGCGCGGGTCGGCCTCTACATCTAATGTAGCGTTCCCCCTTCAATCCTGAACCTCCGAATCCGAGCGAGAACCGAAACTCATGAAGTTACGTGTTTTGTTCCCCTTGCTGGCCTGTGTGTTTTTCATCTGGCCGGTAGCCGAATTTGCCCAGACCGTAAATTCCACCGCACATGACACTGCCCAGGCTCCCGTCGTGGCGCGCGTTGCGACGGACGCCAGCGCGAAGCCGTCTTCGCTTCCGGGCGCGCTCACCGTAGACCAGATTGAAGACCAGATTGCGGAGGCCAGGCGCGTGCTGAAGGCTGGCGCGGATGAGTTGCCTACGGATTCCGTGCGGCTGGCAGCGCTTGAGCGCGCGACCGGGCAGATTCACACCATACAGCTTACTAAAGACGCTTTCCTGACGCGCGGCGCGGAGCTTCAGGTAATCACGTCCGTGGGCCACACAGCGCGCGTGTACATTGCTCGTGCCAACGGCGTCAACACTGCGGTCGTCATCGCGGACGAGACCAGCAAAAGCCCGCTCGTCCCGCTAGTCGTGCAGTACCCGATTGTGAGGAGCGGCCAGCCTACGCAGATAGCCTATTACACTTCCGCGCATCCTGCGCTGCTCTCAACGGAGGTCATGGCGGCGGGGCGAACTTACGTGCGCTCCAGGCTGGACGGCGCGGCCATGCGGCTTCGCGGCGAAGGCATAAACATCACGCCCGAAATCGTGGACATAGCCGAGCACCTGGCAATCGTAGAGCACACGGATCACCAGCGCTTTAAATCTGAAGACCGCCCGGCGCTCTTTAACGAGATTCTTTCGCTCTACGCGTTGAACGAGGGCGACACCTATCGCTATTCCGTCAGCACTGCGGGCGCGGGCGGCATGATACAGATGATTCCGTCCACCTACGAGATGGTTCGCCGCCGTCATCCTTCGGTTGAACTCAAACCGGATTTCGTAGCGGGCATGACCGACCACGACAATGCCGCGCTAGTCATGCTGCTTTACATGCAGGACACCTGGAACGACCTGCTGGAGAGCCGGGACGTGCGCGACGCGCTCGCAAACGGCATAGCCACGCAGCCAGAGTTGGTCGCTGCGGGCTACAACTCCAACCCCGCGCGGCTTGCGTCCTACTTGCGGCGCGGAGGCTCCGACTGGCGCACGCTTATTCCCTCAGAGACGCAGATGTATCTTGCGATCTACGGCTCGCTGGACGGCTCTGCGGTCATCAAGACGAAGCCGCGAAACCGCCCTATCCTGCGGCCTGAGGTTGTTGCCGCCGCAGCCAAGCGTTCAACCGTGCTGGCATCCTTCGTGCGCCTCTTCGTCAGTTAAGGTTTAAGAGAAAAATTCAGGCTCCAAGCTGATAAGGCCGACGCAGATTCTTCGTGATTTGCGTCGGCCTTCTGTTTTTAGCATGGCAAAGCTTTGTCACTATGCGATGCCCTCGCCGAAGCTATGTATAATGCCTCCAAAATCTTTTTCGCGCATCCGTCGGAAACTTTTTGAGTTGGGAGAGGGAAGTCAATCATGGAGAGATTCTTGGGCAGGTACGAGCCATACCTCTACGCGCTTTTACGCATCGTCGCGGGGTTCCTGTTTTTTCTGCACGGCACGCAGAAACTTTTGGGCATGCCGCCCGGCAAAGGGATGCCTGTGTCTCCGGCTTCATTTCCCGGAGGCATAACCGGCCTGCTTGAGCTTGTGCTCGGCTTGATGATTATGCTCGGCCTGTTGACGAGCATCGCAGCCTTCATAGCGAGCGGCGAGATGGCCTTCGCCTACTTCATGGCTCACTTCTCAGCCGCAGCCCCCCTGCCGCTTCAGAACGGAGGAGAACCACCTGTCCTCTTCTGCTTCATCTTCCTCTACATGGCCTCGCGCGGCTCAGGCCCCATAAGCCTAGACTCGCTCCTCTTCAGACTCGGCCTAAGAAGAACATGAGAAATTAACAGGGATGGACAGGATAGAGAGGATAAAGAAAAGACAATACTTCTTCTTTTATCCTGCTTATCCTGTCCATCCCTGTTTGAATCCTGCTTTGCCTTACGCGTATCTTTATGTCTGAGAGTACGAGGCGAATTAATATAGGTTGCTGCGGCTTTCGCTCTTCGCGCGAGTCTTACTACTCTTTTCTGGACGCGGTGGAAGTCCAGCACACATTCTATCAACCCCCGCAGGTCTCCACGCTTGAGAAGTGGCGTGCCGAAAGCCCGGCCAACTTTGTCTTCACCATCAAAGCCTGGCAGCTAATCACTCATCAATCCTCAAGCCCCACCTACCGCCGCCTGAAAAGAGAGTTGACCGAAACCGAAAAGGCACGCTCCGGCTCATTCCGCTCAAGCCGCATAGTCAAAGAGGCTTGGGAGACGACACGCGCCTGCGCCCTGGCCCTGAGCGCCCCCGCCATCCTCTTCCAATGCCCCGCGAGCTTTCAACCGACACGCACGAACCTTGAAAACCTGCGCCGCTTCTTCACCACAGCCAAACGCGACTCGCTAATCTTCTGCTTCGAGCCACGCGGGCGCTGGCCCCGCGAAGTAACCCTAGACCTCTGCCAGGAACTAGACCTCTGGCACGTCGTTGACCCCTTCAAAGAGCGAAGCGCCACCCCCCGGCGTAGCTACTTCCGTCTGCACGGCAGAGGCGGCTGGCGCTACACCTACGAAGACGCCGAACTCGAAGAACTCCTCTCCATGCTCCCAGAAGAAAGCTCGTCTTACGTCTTCTTCAACAACCGCGAGATGCTGACAGACGCCGTGAGGTTCAAAGAGATGGCCGAACAGCGAGCGCAATCCGGTTGAATGAGTTATTAGGCTGATTGGGTCGAAGGTTAAATCTGCGCGGAGACAATCAAGGGCTTACTAACCATCAGTAATTCAAATGGAGAATAAGCCCCTGCCCTTTGAGAGCTATCCACGAAGGCCGGATTTAGTCATTATCGTCGTGACGTAGCCTTCCATTATCTGTGCCTCCTTGAACCCGGCGTGAACATCCTTCTGCCCCACGGCATTGAAATAGTGGCGAAAACCCCTTGGAGCATAACAGACAGTCCCTTTGCATTCATGTCGTCTTCTCTTTTCGGGAAACGCTGAAGATTAAGATGAAGCCGACGGATAAACGGTTCCGTCATCGTGCGGCGAGGGGATAGAGCAATACTGGCACCGACTCCGGCTGTCAAATGAGTTTTTAGGTAGCGCTTTTTAAGCGAGGCAATGTAGACTAAAATGTACCCTGCGATTGTTGGTAACTCCCTGAAACCTATGTGCTGAGATTTGAATAGAGTAAAGTGATGAATAATACTCAATCAACCAGGCCCGTGGCACAGATCAATATACCAACCGGCTGGATTCTAATAGACGAAGATTTTTTAGATGAATTCCGAGAGGAATTAAATCACGACGAAGCTATAGCCTACTTCGACGGACTTTCACCCACTTGGAAAGAAGCTTTATCTACTCGTATCCCACAACGTGCAATCGTGCGGGAGATACAGGCTTCACTGGATGAGGCCCGCCGTGTAAGACGTAGACAGCTAACGCTATTAATGGGGCCTGGCGGGGAAGGGAAATCAACAATTCTACGGCAAGTGGTGGGGAATCTGACCGGGTCTTATCAGAAAATTCTCTGGCATGAGGACGTGAATACGCCGCTAGGAGAAACTTTCATCAAAGACCTCATTAGCTCTAAGGAAAGTTGGTTGATTGCTTCGGACGAAGCCGAGCGAATTAGTAAAGAAGTATATGATGCTGTGCGCCTGCTGCGTGAAAGAAACAAAAACAACATTCAGTTTCTATTATGCTGCCGTGATACTGACTGGAAGTGGGAACGTGCTGATGAGCTGAGCTGGAGAATATATGTCAGTCAATTTGAAGAGAGGTTTATTCACGGCCTTACCTTAGAAGACGCCAATAAGATAGTTGGCGCATGGGAGTATTACGGGGAAGAAGGACTGGGTGAGCTTGCCGGGTTGGACACATTCGCGGCAGCCAGCAAGCTGGTTGAGCATGCTAGGTCGGAGGCGCAGAGCAACGCTTACGAAGGGGCATTTCTCGGGGCTATGTTACGAGTTCGTATTGGCGAAGCCCTTCGTGACCATGTCAAACGATTACTTGAAAGGCTCAATGGTCGAAGGCTAGACGAACCGGGTATATCTCTGATGGATGCCTTCGCGTATATTGTCGCTCTTCACGCTAAAAATATTTTGCTGCTCTCAAGGCCAGTTCTGGCAAGAGCCATCGGCTGCTCCGTAGACTCTCTGCAACGCCTGGTCTTGCGTCCCTTTGGTGAAGAGGCGGCAGTCTCAGAACATGAAATTTATGTATTGTCGAGACACAGAGCTATAGCTGAAGCGGCTTGCGAGGTCATGTCAGGTGTGTTCGGCGTAAATTTTGACGGCATCTACTGCAAGCTATTACGCTCGGCCAGAGAACTCTACCTTAAGAATGAACTTGACGTTGAAGTTGAGTACTGGAATCAGTTGCCCGACATCTTTTTTGATCGCGGCCAGGAAGAACTAGGCATTAAATTAGCGAAAGTATTAATTGACGTAGAACGTCAAGACCCTGTCAAGGTGGTGCGCTTATCTAAATTGTACCGCAAGGCCGGGCGCTATAATCATGCCGCCGACGCCTTCAGAGAATCAGCAGGCCAGGTTAAGCCGGATAGAGCCTACTATCATGAATTGGCTAATGTGGAGAGCTACAGAAGAAAATATAATTTGAGTGTGTGGCTGGATGGCGTTTCCATAGCAGACGGCCTCAGTGAAGAAAAAGGCGATGCGACTCGTACAATGAGATCATTGTGCGGGTTATCTACTTCTTTTAAAAGACTGTTCTTCAAAACTAAAGAACCGCTTTTCCTGGAAGCTTGCGCGGGAGCGGTGAAACTTGGTCTGCAAAGCTCGCCTGACGAAAGAACGAAACACATACTGTGCCTTAACAGGGATGATATTCAGAAGAATGCAACCGGGCTTGAGACCATGACCAATAAAGAGGCGCTGGAAAAAGTCATTGCTGGCATCAAATTAGGTTGGGAGCGAAGGGATGAGAACGAAAAGCCAGCAATTCCCATTAAACCGGCTGACAAATTGACTTTTCAGGGATTAGCAAAGCGTCTCAAGGCGGACTGAAACAAAAGTCTCTCTATAACCAAAAGCCTTCTTTGGGAGGAAGCTACATGCCATTGCAGCGTCAGTTGAAGGATGAAGGGGGTATCGCCGACATACCTTTAAAAAAACTGTTTTACTTATCTATTGCAATCCTGGTCGTTCAAGTGATATTCGGATACTTAACTTACCTTGCTTTTGGCAAGTGGGAAGACCGTGCCAGTTTCGGGAGCATGTTTGGCGCAACCAGTTCGCTTTTTTCAGGCTGGGCGTTTGCCGGAGTGATTTATGCCATTCTGCTGCAAAGGCGTGACCTTGAGCTTCAACGCAGGGAACTGGAGATGACCAGGGAGGAATTGAAGCGTTCGGCTGAAGCGCAGGAGCGTTCGGAACAGGCGCTCCTTGCTCAGGCCAAGATGATGGAGTTGACGGCCAAGCTGACGGCCAAGAATTTTTTAGCTGAAGTTTATAGAAATAAAATGGAGTTTTTATCTAACCGGGGACTGGAGAATCAGAAGGAGCGAGACAAGTGGAACGATATTATTTTAGAGTTAGAGGAATTAACCGGTCAGATAAGCAACTGAGGTAGACGCCTGATGAATAATCGGTAGGGGAGAATTTAATCAAGCATACGAGACTTGCAGATAGTGAATCATTTATCAGGCAAAGCAGACGTGCGGCCCGCCCGCTCGTAATTCATCCGTTTCATCTACGCAGCCAGGCGAGCCTGCTTCTTCCAATATCAAGACGGTTTAAAAGCGCAATCCAATCCTGCTTCTCTTCTTCGCTGTCACGCACGACCGAGCGCTCTTCGTCGGTCGGCATGGGCAGATGTAGTGCCTTGCCTGCCATCTTAATCAATTCGTCGACAGTCGAGCAGCGTATGCCGAAATCGGTATGGTATCCCTCGTTCAAATCAGATTCCAGTCCGACGACGACGCACCCTGCGACGAGCGCTTCTTTAGGCGGGCGAGGCGAGCCTTCTTTATCATCGCCGCGCCAGACAAAGACCTTTGCGCTCCTCAAAGCATCTGCAACTTCCGCTTCAGAAAAATCAACAATCTCCATCACTTTATCGCCGTACTCTTTGCGAAGCAGTTGCGCCGTTTCGGGATGCTTCTGGGGTCTGGTCATATAACAGATAATCTCTTTTTTCGGCGCGCCATTATATTCAAAAACAGACCGCTTAATACTAGGTAAGACGAGGGCCGTCGAGATGTTTGAATACTGCTCTTTGACCCAGTCGAGGACTTCTTGGGACTTGCAAACAATTAAATTTGCATGAGGCTCAATAGGCGTGCGCTTTCCCAGGGCAAAACAGATGTGATATTTCCCCTTGACGTACGGCTGATAGACCTCAGGATAAATCAGCAAGTCTGGAAAATAAGAATAGTCGTAAAGCTCGCAACGATGCTCGAACCATGAAACTAATTTCGGCGCAACGAACGGCGCAATCGTGCTGCGGCCTAAATCATTCAACCACTCGCAGACCGCATAAAGTGATTTCACTCCTCCGGCCAGGAAGTACGGCGCAAAGACAATGGAATTAATCTCTCGTCCCATGCTTACAGAATTTACCGCCGCAGTGGCTTCTAGCTCTCAATCAACAGTAAACAGTCTAAAGCCCGAACCAGCCGGGCGCAGGGGAACAACATACAAGATTATGGGACAATTTGACGATGAAAGAAATGCTAACGTGCGCTCAGGAGAGTGAGACTTCACTTTGATGTTCGCTCGTCGTAGACAGGCTCTAATGTGCGCGTGGTGTGTTCGGTTACGCTCGGCATGGCCTCCTGCAAGGCTGGCGTCTGTGCCGCGTCAAGCTCTTTCGTCGCCTGCCCCTTTGAGAGCACAGCATTGCCAGCTTCTTCAGCGCCGCGCTTGTAACCAAAGAGCCGCTTGATAAGCACGCCTTCTATGACAATCAGTATGAGAAAGCTCAGCAGAGCGAAAGCTATAACCAGCCCATCATTTAATTTGAGCAAGGCTTTCATCACTCCCATTAGAACCGTGATGGCAAAGAGGCCCAGGACGAAGCCCCCTACCATCGCGGAAATAATCAGGGATTCGGCTCTCAATTCTGTCGTCTTGACCAGGCTGTCGACCTTCTCCCCGCTCAGCTTTGCGCCGCAGTAATTGCAGTAGCTCAAGCCCTGCGCGACGGATACTCCGCAAGATGGACAATACATCCTCTCTCACCTCCAGAAGGCTACTACGAAACGCAGTGCCGCTAAGTTCAACAGCGATTCACCGCTTTTTGTTTATCTCAGCTTCACGCGCTTTGGCTTGCGCTAGTGTCGGAGCATCCATTGCGCGGCGCAACTCGTCCGTAACACCCGAATCCACTGTGTAGAGCCTGTAAGGAGCAGTAACTGGGACTGCGCGATATTGCGTGCCGAAGCGCTGCGGGCGGCCTATGTTCATCAGAAAGCGATCTTCGCTCGCAACCGCCAACCACCTGGCGTCCACCTTGCCCTTACTGATTGCGACAACACAGAATTCATGCGCGAGCAAAAAATCTTCGGGCACGTCGCCATGTTGAAGAATCATAGCCGCGTTGTAGTAATCGTTGGCGGTCTGCAAACGGTTCTGCGTGTAGAGTTCTTTCACGCGCGCCAGTCGCGCCCTGTCACGCTGCGAGACGACTGACCAGTCGATAGCTTTTCCTTCAGGAGGCGTGCGGTCAGCCTGGTCTTCCCTGTAAAGCCGCGCCAACTCCTGATTATCTTTGGCAGTCTGCGCCAAGGAAGTTTCAGCACTGGCTAAAGGAAAGACGGCGAACAGAGCGCAGAGCGCAACAGCACAAAGGGCTGAGATGATAAGAACCCGTAAAGGTTTAATCGAACGATTGAACACAGGCTTGCCTCCTCGTTCCGATTTTAATTCCAGACTCGATAGCATCGCAGTATAACGCATGAATTAATCAGGCACGCGCCCTGGGCAAGGCGTTACGCATGCGTATGAGTGAGAACTGCAAACTGGATGAGACGACCGCATCGCGCAACGGCCAGAGGCTTGGCACAAATCGTAGCTCCACGCCGCGCCTTATCAACTCAGCTATCAGGTCATCAAAGACTTCCACGCGTGCGGGCACAACCGGCACACGGCTCACAAAGTAGCCAGCGCACTCGTCAATACACTCGAAGGTCTCCGGCGGCAGGTGGTAGCAGTACAAGCGGCACGAGCGCAGTCGCTCCAGCCAGCCGCTTTCGACCGCGACGACCGCCGGACTGGAGCCGAGGAAGCGTTCCACATCGGCCTGAGAGGTTTCGCGTCCGGCATAAAAGGTCACGCGGGGACAATCACGCGGGAGTAAGTAGTTGCAGAGGCGCTCCGCGTCAATAGCCCACACGACCGCTTCGCTGGCGTATTCCGACGGCCTAGGCTCGAATCTTTCTATACAGGATTCTTCACTGACGTGGAACAACATGACTCACACTACGCGTGGCCCAGCATCGAATTAGACTTTCAATCCTGCTCCAGCTTTATGGATTTAAGAATCGTCATTAACAGTTCCTGTTCCTTTAGCGGGCCGGTCAAGTTAATTCCTATGGACTGTGCTTTACCTTTGTAGTGGCGGTAAGTCAGCCAATAAGCGTTGAGTTGTTCTTTATCGCTACCGGGCATGCGGTAATAGAGTCCTCGTATCCCGCCTACGTCCATATAACGTAACTCTTCGGCAGGAGTCGCGCCCGATTTATTACTATCGTAGTCCTTCTCCAGCATCTCGCTTGCGGATACTGGAAAGTCTTTTTCTCCGGTTTCGATATTAAATTCTATTCTCTGGTTACGCGGGCCTCTCCAAACCAGACTGCTAACGCTGAAAAAGCCATTTCTCTTCTCGTCTTCTTGAGAAAGAGAATCATCCTTGCGCCAATCAAGCGGCAGGGTAAAAGTTATGCCCTGCTTTTCCCAGCGAACGGTCTGTTCCTTAATCCTGGCCGGATTAGCTGCAAGGCTGCATTGTGTTACGAAGAGCAGCGATAAAATAATGGCAAAGGCGCTTTTCACTCTCATCATCTCCCATCCTGAATATCTGGAACTCTGGCTTGCCTAGCCATCTTAACGCATAGCGCTATTAAGGCTAAGAGGTAAAGGGATACCGGCGCTATGTTTCAAAAGAAAGATGCAGTTGACGAATCCGTAGATTTGCTGTAGAAGCGATGAACTTGTCCGTTGATGCTTTAATAACTTTTGGAGGTTAACCCCTATGGCCGAAATCAGGCAGAACTTTGACAACCCGGATGAAACCAGACCGTTTGAGAAGGGACGCGTGGAAGTAGTGCAGGTCGGAGACCTTGAAGTCATGCGCGCTACCTTCGAGCCGGGGTGGACTTGGTCTGAATGCGTCAAGCCCATCGCGGGCGGCGACAGTTGCCAGGTAGCTCATAAATGGTACGTAGTCTCCGGGCGCATGAAGATGAAGATGGACGACGGCACGGAGATTCTTTGGAGAGCGGGCGACGTGGGCGTAGTGCCGCCCGGACACGACGCCTGGGTCGAAGGCGACGAGCCTTTCGTCTTCATAGATTTCGAAGGCGCAAACATCTTTGCCAAGCCTCAAAGCTAAAAGAGAGTGCCGCCAGCTTGTGACAAAAAGAGGGCAAAGGGTAAAGGGATGAAAAGCAGTTTGCGTTTGCTCGCGCTCCTGTCGGCAACTCTCTGTCTACTCTTAATAGCGTTCACGCGCGGGACGCTCAACGTTTCTTCTTCCGCCAATGCGTTTGTGCCGGAGCGGCTGCAAGTCTTTGTTCTGGACGTGGGGCGTGGACAGAGCGTGCTCGTCATCTCTCCTGCGGGCAAGGCTGCGTTGATTGACGGAGGGTCTGCGGAGGCGGGCGGGCGTGTTGTTAACGAACTTCGGCGCAGAGGCGTGCAGAAGCTTGAGCTTGTGGTGGCGACGCAGGCGGGAGCGGATTACGTGGGCGGCTTGCGCCGCGTGGCCGGAAGCAGCGACCTGGTCATCAAAAGCTTCGTTGACAGCGCTCAGCCCTGGAAGACGGACGCTTATCAACAGACGATGGCCGCAGTCCAGAGCGCAAGTATTCCCGTCACGCAGGCTCGTCGCGGACAGTTCTTCGACCTTGGCGGCGGCGCTCGTCTGGACATCATCAACCCGGCAGGCGACGGGACTTGGGCGGAGCCTGCCGAGGGAGAGAGCCGCGAGAACGCAAATTCTGTCGTCGTGCGACTGCTCTACAGAGAGTTCGTCATGCTCATCATGAGCGGCGGCAGTGCGGCGACGGCAGCGCAGATGGTCGAAGCAAGACAGAACATCTGGGCACCGTTTCTTCTGGTAGGAAATAACGGCTCGCGCAACTCCGTCAGCGAAAAGATGCTCTCGATTGTGCAGCCCAGGTTCGCCATCATCTCCACGGGAGCGAACAATGCGCCCGCGCCGGAAACCCTGGAACGATTGAAGGGAGCGAAAGCGGAAATCTATCGCACGGACATGAACGGCGAAATCTCTATTATCTCGGACGGCAGGAAACACGAAATCGCCACCGAACGAAAGAGCGCACAGTGACGTACATCAAGATTGAATGGCGAGTAAGCTTCAAATTTCGGTTGACGAAGACATCTACAGGCGCTTGTGGCGTGCGCGCCTGCTGATTGATTCATCCTTCGACAGCCCGCTCAACCTGGATGCGCTGTCGAGCGAAGCCTGCTTTTCGCGCTACCACTTCATACGCCTCTTCAAGAGAGTCTTCAACGTCACGCCGCACCAGTACCTGGTGAAAAAGCGCATAGAGCGCGCCAAGGAACTCCTGGCATCCAGTCGCCTGAGCGTAACGGATGTCTGCTTCGAAGTAGGCTTTCAGAGCCTAGGCTCCTTCAGCACGCTCTTTCACAGGCGCGTCGGAATTTCACCCATCATCTACCGCACGAACCTCGCAGAGTTGAGCCGCAAGAGCACTGAGCGCGCACGCGACTGGATACCTTTCTGCTTTGAAGTCATGTACTGCGCTCGTTCCTCAATACGGCAGTAAGGGCGCGCTAAACCCCTATGCAGACGAACATGGAAACGTAAGTCACCTCTTGTGGTGTCTGGTGATATTCCCCAGGCCCCGCGTCTTGAGCCGTGTCGCACTTTTTATTCAGCCTTTTGCACGCGGCGTTTGCATTAGCTTGAGCCTTTTTCTTGGCTTCAGCTTTAGTCTTTCCGCTCCCGGATACTTCAAATTTCTCTCCACATTTTTTCGGCTCTCCCATAATCTGTCTCCTTTCACGAACAGATAATGATGATTGATTGTCGTCAGTCGAATCAGCTTGAAATTCGGTGCGAGGCCAGCCGGAAAAGGCACTTCTTGTAGGAACCAGCCCTAAGGAATGGGCGCACGATATATCCGGGAAGAAGAAATGTCAACAGTTTGTTATGCCAATAATGAAAGAGCCGCACCTTGAGTGTTTTAAAGGTAGCGCACAGGCTACGGATTCGTGGGGCGACAAAAGAAAGGGGCTGCGTCACGCCTGTGCTTTGCCTATCTGTACGCCGCTAAATCAGGCCATACCTTTTTAGAACCACACTTGCAATCAACGTAAGGAGCGCGCTCGCCGTTGCTACCTGTCCTCTCGTAAATCTAGGCGGCGTAGGCTGCGGCTGCGGAATGATGGGAGCCACTTGATTTGCTGCCCGTCGCTGCGGATTTCGCAGAGCAAATGTCATGGGATTAGCGAAGCCGCCGGTGGCAACCTGAGCGCGATGAAATGATTGGCTGGCATGCTTCAGGCCGTACATCTGAAAATACCAGCGCGGGTCTTCCTTGGCCGGTGGCTTACCTGTCAGCGCTTTGTCTTCCTCTCCGCGCGCATAATTCTCCATCGTCACCACATCGTTACCGCTTTTCGCCACGACCCCTCCGAAATGATAGCTCCAGGTAGGGGTGAAAGTCCGATTTGTGAGCAAGTCAGTTACATCTGTGGACACCATGTCAGTATCATAGACGGTCTTGGTGACAAAGGAATCTCCTATGCCGGGCGCTGCATATTCGTTGATGCCAATCGAGCGCAGCACATTTTGATTACCTCTTCTCTTGAGCGCCTCGACATACTTGCGGGCGATTTCATTGACGGCATCCGCCTCCCTTCGGGCTACCTCGTTAGAGGACATTTCGTTGTATTCCTTATCGGAGACAATCCCGCGTCTATTGAAAGTCGGCGCGTTTGCATCCTCGGTGTTCATCGCCTTCGCCACCAGTTGCGCGATGATTACCTGAATATCTTCATACAAGCTTTTACTTGGTAGCTGGTTGTTACGCTGATTCGCATATATGGGCTTCAGGTCAGTGTCAGCATTTCCCACGCCCGTCAGTTCCTTCGCAAATTCGTTACATGTTTGCGAGGCCAGCATCGTGTACCGCCTCATTGACGTTGTTCTACTGCGTCGGGGAACAATTTTATTAAGAATATATTTTTGGCGATTCCACGGAACGTATATTTCTATCGTCTCATTTGTTGTGAAAAGCTCGAACTGAGAATTTGTCCGTTGAAGCTCGGCGTTGGCGTGTGTGATGACGCCCCTTGCGGCGAAGAAACATTTTGGCTGTCTGTTCTCAAGGTCAGACTCCTCAATAGCCATCTGGTAGTCATCCGAAATGCGTAGCGCCGGTTGTGAATTCGAACGGATATTTGCCCGCTTTTGATCCTGCGGATTAAGGAATGATCCCGTTTTTGCCTTCTCTTGTCCGGCAAAGTTGATAGACTGTGGAGCGAAGGCGATAGTCCCGACCAAGTTATACAACTTACCGACCGTAGATGGACTGTTACGATATACGCTCCCTTTAGAGATGGTAAAGTATGGCTGGATGACCCGCGCTCTGTTTGCCCTGTTTCCCGCTCCGCTCTGGCGCGGATGAGGCTCGCTTCTCATACCTGCCGTAGTTTTGCGCTGAACAGAGGTGGATTGCGGCCTGTGGGCGGGGGGCGCAACGGAACCCGACGCCGGAAGCCCCTCGCGTGCAAGTTGCGGTTTCAGACCACTCGGTTTCGGCCCCATAATTCCAGTCCCCTGCCGTGATGCTGAAGGCGACGCAGGCTGCCGCCCGATTATCTTTGCGCTTTGTCCCGCTTGACCATTAGCTCTAGCCGTCGGCTGCAATACTTTGGGCACAGGCTGTGGGCGATAAGCGGGTGGCGCAGAAGGCTTGGGTGAGACGGCGGGCGGCGGCTGTTTGACCGCCGATTTTTGTTGCAAGACTTTTGGGACAGGCTGCGGTCTATAAACAAGAGGTGCCATCGGCTGCTTCGGCTTCTGTGCAGAAGTGGCAATCTTGGGCTGTATAGCGCGCGGATGAGATTGATTCTGCTTTCTCACTTGCTCTTGAGCTGAAATAGGAGATGGCCTAGCTTGTGAAAACCGTGAAGGCTTATTCATCAGCTTGCTCCTTTACTTGAAAGACCGCTCTCTGATGGAGCTTTTGAGGCTAACGAAGACAGGCTTTCGTCAGCAGGACTGTTGAGGAGCGCACGATATGCCTGTAACAATGAAATGTCAATAAAAAGCTGAAAGCCACGCCCCGGTCAGGGCATCTCAAAGAAATATCTCAGGCCGGTAGTGACGAAGGCTGAGATAACGGGTCGCTTTACGCTCTACGTCTTGCGGCACACTTGCGCGACCCTGCTTTTGGCGAGCAAAGAGAAGCCGGAGACCGATTTTTCAGATTAGCAATTTTCGAGAAGCGCCAGGCCCGCGCGTGAAGCTATTCTCTTTTCATATCACAACCGAAAGGGAGGAACGTTTATGATAAAGAAGCTGTCGCACACGACGATTTACGTTACTAATCAGGAAGAGGCGCTCAGGTTCTACACGGAAAAGCTGGGGTTTGAAGTTCGCACGGACACGACTATGGACGGAGGCTTTCGCTGGCTGACCCTTGGGCTGGCAACTCAACCCGATTTGGAATTTGTGCTCATGGAGCCGAAGGCGGGCATGATGATGGACGAGGAGACCGCCGACCAGCTTCGCTCGCTCGTAGGCAAAGGCGTCATGGGCGCAGGCGTCTTCGACACAGACGATGTCTACGCGACATACGAAGAGTTGAAAGCGCGCGGCGTAGAATTCATGGCCCCGCCCGCAGAACGCCCCTACGGCATCGAAGCACTCTTCAAAGACAACTCCGGCAACTGGTTCAGCCTCACACAGAGAAGGCAGTGACAAGTGATAAGTGACGAGTGACGAGCAAGAAGAAGTTTTTATCTCATCACTCGTCACTTGTCACTTGTCACTGCTTTATTGACTTCACGTCCTCACTTCTGGCATAGATGTTTCCGCTCAGACAATTTCCAGGCGGTTCACGCCATACGGGGAAACAATAAACATGGCCGCGATTATTTTTATCCTCTTCTTCATTGTCATCATAGGTTTCATCGTCGCAGTTTTTATCTACACCAGCAAGAAAGAGAAAGAGCGCACGCTTGCCATGCAGCAGGTCGCGCAGCAGATGCGGTGGGCTTTCCTGCCCACGGCAGAACTCTCCATGATTCCTCACGCGAGCTACTTCAACCTCTTTAATCAGGGCCACTCGAAGAGCATCAAGAACATGATTTACGGCGAGATTAACGGAGTGAAGGCGGCCATCTTCGATTATCGTTACACGGTCGGACACGGCAAAAACAGCCACACCTATAATCAGAGCGTGCTCTACTTTGAGACTCCTAAGCTTCAGTTACCGATGTTCACCCTCAGCCCTGAGAACTTCATGCACAAGTTCATAAGCGCCCTGGGCTACCAGGATATAGACTTCGGCAATCGTCCTGAGTTCTCGAAAAAGTATTTGCTGCGCGGGCCGGACGAGCAGGCGATTCGACGCACCTTCCAGGATCACATCCTGGCCTTCTACGAAGCCAATCAGGGATTGCACACGGAGGGCGGCGGCAACCAACTCTTCGTCTATCGTCAAAGCAACCGCATGCCGCCCACACAGGCCGCTCAATACCTGCAATGGGGAGCAGGCGCTGTACTGCCTCTCTTTCAAAGGCCCTGGTAGCAGAAGAAGAATTCAAACAGGATGGACAGGATAAAAAGAGAGAGTTATTTCTTCTTTATCCTGTCCATCCTGTCAATTGTCCGCCCCGTTTCTGCTTATCTCGTTTTTGAGGTCGTCCAGGTAGATGACGGGGGCGCTCGATTCTGTTTCGAGGTCGCTGGACAACCCGCTTCGCCATGAGACGACCTCTACGCGCAGGCCCAGGCTCTTGATGAATTTCACAGTCTCAAGATAGTCTCGGTCGCCCGCCACTAAGATGGCCGTCTCGTAAGCCTGGTTGATGCCGAGCGTCAGCATGCGCGTGGCAAGTCCTACGTCAACGCCCTTCTCTACGGGAGTGGTGTGCGTGTGGTCGCAGTTGTTGCAGCTTACGGTTCGCATGCCCAGAGGATAGACCACGACTTCCCATCTAAGCTGCTCTTTGAGGAACTGGTAAAAGCTGGTTTCTCCGGGGAGCGGCGGGTCGTGCTCCGATGCAAAGAAGTATGTCTGCCAGATTTCGCCCCCTTCCTGCTCCAGGTACTTGATGAACTTCTCCCAATCAATGCGCCAGCCTGCGTCATGCTGGCCGTGGAAAATATTTGCGTTGTCAATAAAGCAGATAGTCTTGCCGCGCTCCGTTGCCATAGCCCTTTGAAATCCTTTGCTCGTCTTTTGTGGAACTGCGGAAGAATATAGCACGGAAAATAATGCAACGCGCGCTCACTGCTAACCGTATATTCCACGTTGAGCAGAGATTTGAGATATGTATACGCCGAAGCACAATAGAGAAGAGGACAGAGAGAAGCTCTACGCTTTCATGCGGGCGCACAGCTTTGCCGCGCTCGTCACCGTCAAAGACCATGTTCCGCGCGCAACGCATCTGCCGTTTATGGTAGACATGAAAGATGAGCGCATCACGCTTTACGCTCACATGGCAAAGGCCAACGACCAGTGGCGTGATTTCTCGGCCACGCAGGAGTTGCTGGTCATCTTTCAGGAGCCGCACGCGTACGTCAGCCCGCGCCACTACGAGACGGCGCACAACGTTCCTACCTGGAATTACGTGGCAGTTCACCTGTACGGTCACGCTAGGGTTTTAGAGACGGACGCGGAGAAGCTGGAGTTGCTGGAGCGCATGATAGCGGAGCATGACGCGGACTATTTGCGTAAGTGGAAAGAGATGCCGAAGGATTATATCAACTCGAAGCTGAACGGAATCGTCGCCTTTCGCGTTGACCCGACGCGCGTAGAGGCCAGATTCAAGCTGAGCCAGGATCGCACACGGCGCGAGCGCGAAAATATCATTAACGAATTTGCTTCAAGCCGTGATTCCGTGGTCTCAGAGCTTGTGGATTTGATGAAAGAGCGACTCTGAATTTCGGCTGCTCGCTTGCAATCTTTCCTGAGTCGCCTGAAAATCTCTTTCACACGATTCTGTTAACAACGAGGGCCCCGATGAAACTCGCGCATCTGGTTGGCGAAGTTCTGGACGAGAAGTACCGCATCGAAAGGCAACTGGGCCAGGGCGGTATGGGCGCTGTCTTTCTTGCCACACACCTCGGCACCGAAAGACCCGTCGCGCTTAAAGTCATCACACCCGAATTCATGAGGCACGGCGAGTTCGTCGAGCGCTTTCGCAGAGAAGCGCGAGCGGCTGGCCGACTACGCCATCCGAACGTGGTGGACGTGACGGACTTTGGATTCGGGCATGTGGGAGCAAAAGGCGAGCGCGTGGCCTATCTGGTCATGGAATATCTGGACGGCTGCACGCTGGCCGAAGTTCTCTCGGAAGAAGAGCGGCTGCCGGTGGGATGGGTCGTGGACATTCTGGAGCAGACCTGCTCGGCTGTGGACGAAGCGCACCAGCAGGGAATCGTCCATCGTGACCTGAAGCCCGACAACATCTGGCTTGAGCCGAATCGTCGCGGCGGCTACACGGTGAAGGTTCTGGACTTCGGCATAGCGCGTCTTGGAGATTCGGCCCAAGGGGACGAGAACAAAGAGCCGGAGAGTTTCGCTGCCTCCGCCAGCGCCACGCCGTCCGCTTCCTTCTCCCTTGAATCGCCTACGCTGATTCCGTCTTCCGGCAAGCCGCGCAAGGCTGCTGACTCGGACTCTCAGAGCGAAGCGTCCGGCAGTGGCTCGGGCGCAAAGCCCGGAGCGGAGTTCACGGAATCACCCACGGTCATTCGCGCGCCTTCATCCGTCACGGACGACGACGAAGATGAAGCGTCTTCTACGCGCATGCTTCCGTCCTCGTCTAGGACTCCTGCGGAGGAAGGCACGCGCATACTTGATAAGCACACGACCAACAAGCAGCAGGGCGCTACGACCGCAGTTGACGAACGACTGACGCGCATAGGCTCAATCCTCGGCACGCCGCTTTACATGTCGCCCGAACAGTGTCGCGGCGAGACATCGGACGCGCGCTCGGACATATACTCCTTGGGCGTCATAGGCTACCAGATGCTCGTGGGCCGCACTCCGTTTAACGGGAACATGGAGACCGTCATACAGCAGCACATGACGGCGGAGCCGCCTCCGATTGAAGAGAAGAGGATTCCGAAAAAGGTGGCGGGCGTCATTATGTCGGCGCTCGCCAAAAATCCTGCGGAGAGGCCGGAGACAGCCGCAGCCTTTGCCAGTTCGCTTCGCGCTCATTCGGCTGGGACGGGCGAACTGCTGCGCCGTGCGCTCGCGCTCTTTAGCGAGCATCTTCCGGTCTTCCTGCGACTGGCGCTCATCGTTTATTCGCCCCTCATACTGTTTAGCATCCTGCTGCTGGTAGAGTTCAATCTCTATGCGCGGAAGGTGATAGGGCCGGTTACGCACGATATTCTAAATGGCTGCATCAACCTGTTGAACCTCGTCGTGGCCTTCTTTGTCGGAGCGACTATCATATCCACGACCACGCGCCTGGTGACGCAAATGCTGGCAGCGCCTCTCAGACCTTTGCGTCTGCGGCCCGTCTTCAGGGCGCTGAGAAAAAGGCTCAAGCCCCTGATGGGAGCCACGGTCGCCTTCAGCCTGATGGCGGTGCTGGGATTTGTGCTCTGCTTCTTTCCAATGCTCTACGTGATGATGAACTATTATTTGGTGACTCCGATAGTGATGATGGAAGGCAAGCGCGGGCGCGCGGCCTTTCGTCGCGCAAAGGAGTTGTCTGCGCGCTCAAGGCGCACGGTCGTCACCGTCATGCTCTTACAGGTGGCAGCCCCTTTCGTGGTCTCAAGCATAATGGCTTTTCTAGCATTTGCGGTCGTCAAGGCTTTCAACCCCACGGGCCTGCGCGTCAACACCTTCAATAACATTTTCCACCTCATGCAGATGCCCATAACCCTGCTGCTAGGCTCGTTCGGCTCCGTAGTCACGGCGCTGCTGTACTGGAAGACGCGGCTGGCCGGCGGCGAGACGATGAGAGAGGCGTTTCTGGAGTTTCAGGAAGAGGATTTGCCGGATAGAAACTGGCAAAAACGAATGAGGGACAGGCTGCATCTAACTACACGCCTGAACAGAAGCGACGGGGGCCGCTCGCGGCTTGACAGATAAAGGGTTAGCCTTTATAGTTTCTCGTTTCGGACTCACAGTCTGAAAGCTCTAGTGCAACGCTCGGAAGGGTTCTGGTCGGTGTGGAGGCGTTGCCCGGTTGGTCGCCGTCGAAGATTCGAGGAGGCCGCCGTTTGACAAATATTGTGGCGTAAACCGTGAGCGCAGGCCGCTTCTTTTAAGAAGCTGAGGCTTCCAACGCTCCCGGAAATGCTAGGAAAACGGCCCCTTTTAAAGGCTGTTCTTCAGTCAAAATAAGGTAACGCCACAGAAAAGTTTCGGCTCGGAAGGGAAGCCACTATCCGCACCCAAAAGGTCAGAACATCCCTCTTTAATCACGCGAGTTAACAGGCAGCTTTGCTTGCGCTGACTTCCAGACTGGTTCTGGAAAGAGGCAGGCCAAGCCCCTTTTTGCGCTCTGGAAGGCCGCAGAGGCCGGAGCCGAGCGCGCTTGAATTTGAGATAAAAGGACTGCAAAACAGTGCCGACTATTAATCAGCTTGTTAGAAAGGGCCGCCAGAGGGTCAAGTACAAAACGGCCAGCCCTGCGCTTCAGGAGTCGCCGCAAAAGCGAGGCGTTTGCACGCGTGTTTACACGCAGACGCCCAAGAAGCCCAATTCCGCCCTGCGTAAGGTTGCGCGCGTGCGCCTGACCAACGGGATTGAGGTCACGACCTACATTCCGGGCGTCGGCCACAACCTACAGGAGCACTCGATTGTGCTCATACGCGGTGGCCGCGTGAAGGATTTGCCGGGCGTGCGCTATCACGTCATTCGCGGCACGCTCGATTCCGTAGGAGTCGCAGACCGCAAACAGGGCCGCTCCAAGTACGGCGCGAAGCGACCGAAGGCTGGCGCTGCCGGAGCTAAAAAGTAAGGAAAGCAATCAGCCGTCAGCTATCAGTAATCAGCTTTGAGCTAGTTGGCGGTTGAGATTTTGAGAGAGTCACGCGATTCGGTTTTAGCTGAGCGCTGACTGCCGATAGCTGAGAGCTAATCAATATGCCAAGACGAAGAGTTGCTGAAAGACGCGAAGTGCTGCCCGACCCTGTATACGGAAGCCCATTGGTGACGAAGTTCATCAACGGCGTGATGTGGGACGGCAAGAAGTCAACCGCCGAGCAGATTTTCTACACCGCCCTGACGCAGATCGGCGAGAAGACCGGCGAAGAGCCGCTCAAGGTCTTCAAGCGCGCGATTGACAACG
>JACVRN010000225.1 GCA_014534425.1 Pyrinomonadaceae bacterium | reverse complement strand
TTCTCACACTCCTGCCCGCGACTCTTCCTTCTGCATCACTTCAAAATCCATTGAGTCGAGGGCCTCGTCAATCGCTTCAGGCTTACCGAGCAGCCTGAGCCACAGGAAACCAACCGTCCCCGCGCGGTCGTAGGATGCCATGAACCGCGAAGAACCCTCCAACTTTGAGCCTATTCGGCATTGCAGCCTAGCCGAATCCAAATCAGGCAGTTTCACGCCTGAACGATTTTTTGAAACGCTACCCCGCATCAAACTCGCCGGAGATTCGGTAGTAACTTCCCTCAGCGCGCCCCGAACTGAGCGCTTTCGCCTGGGCCGTCACTTTGTTCCTTCGGCAAATAAGATGCGCGTTCTATGTCGCCTTCGCGCGTGCCCGTCGCGTCGTGGAACAGTACGACGGTGTGCGGATACGGCATGTCTATCCCCGAACGGTCGAGCGCCAGCTTGATGCCGGTCGCCACCCTATCCGAGACTTTTAGCACGTTCGCCTGCTGCGACCCGGTCCAGAAATAGACCACGAAGTTAACTGAGGACGGGGCTAATTCAGTTACGTAAACCCACGGGCCGGGGTCCTGTATGACGCCTTCGGTCTCATGCAGCACGCTGTGGATAGTTTCACGCGCCTCCTCGATAGAATCCGTGTAGCCTACGCCAACAGTGAAGCGCAGACGACGGCTCTCGTAAGCCGTGCGCACGAGGACTGCGTTCGTGTACACGTCCCCGTTCGGGATTACGGCGCGCTCCCCATCGTAGGTCTTCAGGCGGGTCGAGCGCACGTTGATCTCCTCGACCGTTCCCTCATACTCCCTGGTGCGAATCTGATCCCCGATGCGGAACGGCTGCCGCCACAGGATCAGTATGCCCGCGAATAAGTTCTGCAGAATGTCCTTGAAGGCGAACCCGATAGCGATGGAGGTGATGCCGAGCCCTGCGACCAAGTCCCCCGGTTTGAAGGCCGGGAAGATTACGACGGCCGCTACCAGGATGCCGAGGATTAAGGTTACGGCCGAGGCCAGCTTGCCCAGCAGGTCGGAGAGCGTTATGTCGAGCCTGGTGCGCCGCCCGATGGCCAGGAATGTCCTCTTAATAATTCGCGCGATCACCAGAAAGACGCAGAAGATGACGAGGCCGATGATGATGTAGGGTAGACGGTAGGAGAAGCCGCGCCCGATGTCCGCTAGGGAGCGCCAGACGAGGTTGATGTCAAACCCCTGAGGCTGTTCTGCCGTAGTCGATGGTTGAAAGAGCGCCAAATTAATCAAGCGGTAATCTCCCCTAGCATAAAGTTTTTACGCTGTCGTGCGAGCTTGAGTCTTGTGGTTTAAGGGTTAGCGGATTCATTTCAAAACTTTTTGCTGATGACGCTGATGTCGCCGTTACGCTCAAGGTGAGCGGCATCCACCCTGCTCAGGTCCGGCGGCTCCCCGTTGATGCGCAGCGCCTCCTTGAGGTCGTGCTCGGTGATGTGCGACTTCTTCATCACGTCGTGCTGCATCTGCCCATCGCGCATGAGCAGCCTGTCATGTCCCTTAATCATGGTGGCAAATCCCCGAGAGCGGAAGGCTATCGCCGATAAAGTCCAGTGAAGGAGCACGAGCACCAGGGAGGCGATCAGGGTCGGCATAAACGGCGCGTTGCCCGTAATGGCGCGGCTCACCACGGAGCCAAAGACTATCCCGAGCATGACGTCTAAGGCCGTGCTCTTTCCCATGAACCTCTTGTCACCTATCCTGAGCATGATGATAGCCAGGATGAAGACAATGACCGCGCGCAGAGACATCTGTAACGCGTTGATGTCCTTATTCTCTATCCCCAGCCCTAGCACCGAATTGATGATCTGTCGTAACTCTTCCATCTTTCTACCCTCCCTTTTGTGATCGCTCTAACAAGAGGAAAAATGTGACGCACTTTACCTTCAGCTACTATCTTAGAACTGATCATTTCTGACTTCGCTCCACGGGCACAATCGTGATCTCGCCGCCGCGCTCGACTATGGCATACTTAACCTGGTCGAGCCGTTCGAGACCTTCCAAAGATCGCGCCGCTTCGAGGATGTCGCTCTCGTCTATGCGGGCCTTATTCATCCGTTCCTTGTGTAGCTTCCCCTTCTCGACGATGACGAAAGGCAGCCCTTCGAGCCACCTCTCGAAGAAAGGCAGCTTGTGTTTGATGAGCGACAAGGCGACGCTCGTCCCGATCAGAGTGATGATTAGCAGGAAGGCATTGGTGATCGAGTGGTCGCTGTCCACCATCGCCTGCTGCGTGGTCTCGCTGATGATCAGAAGCAGAACCAGCTCGAAGCTCGTGGCCTCGGAGATCGTGCGCTTGCCGGAGATGCGGAAGATCACCAGCAGAAAAAAGTAGACCACCAGCCCGCGTATCACAGAATCCATGGCTGTCTCCTCACTTAATGTTTTGTTTGAACTGCTACGGGTAAAGGAATTGTCCGAAGCTTAACTCCGGCCCCCCGTCCAGGCCGAGGCGGACGGGCATCCGACCGTACTTGTTCGGCTCGAAGTGGAAGGTTACAGAAGTGACACGTGTCGCGTCCGCCACCAGGAAGACGTAGACGAAGCGGTCTCCCGCGGCCTCCACGCTTTCAGGCTCCGGGTCTATGTGGTTGAGCTCGATATTCTCGATGAAGCTACGGTCTACCCACAGGCGCGCCTTGCCGGCCTGGCCCGCGCCGGGGCCTAAGTGAACTCTGATGGTCGTCGGCCCCTGGTACCGCTCGAAGCGGTTGTACTCGGCCCACAGTATCGAGCCCTGGTCGCCCGCCCGCGCTCTACTCAATGGCCCATGCCCGAGTAAGCCGGCGAGGGCGGCCAACACAACCATGGCCATGACAACCCAGCAGACGCGCTCGATCTTCCACTCAAGCTTCTGGTGTTTTAAGTTTTGGGCGACTTCAATGTCGCCCACACGCTTTGGCTCAGGCATCATCATCCCTTCCCTGACGACAAGATATAACGAAGACCCTAACAACTCATTCAACCGAATCACCCCTGCCTAAAATGCCGTATGCGGCCTTAACCAGCACAGTCATTTTGCCGCCGAGATAGTACACAATCTTAATTCTGTATGACGGTGGCAGCCGCCTTCTTAATTAACCCTCCGACGGTTCTTCCGGTGTCGGTCAAATCCTCAGCGCTCCAATTTGTACGCGTACCCCTGTGATAGATGCGCCCGTCTCGACTCAATTGATAATCGACCAAGGATTCTTCAGCCTTCTCTTCAGGGCTACATAGAAGGAATGAATCACGTGCTCCCTTCAGAAGAATGAACTCCAGCCCATTTGGGAGTGCGTACAAACCAGCCACCCTGAATTGATTCCCTGACATGATAATTGCCTTTCTCAAAACCTAAATTACTGTAGATGGATACTCATTACCCTTTGAGAATGAAGAGCGCCGCCCCCATTACACTGACTATAAAGAG
>JACVRN010000008.1 GCA_014534425.1 Pyrinomonadaceae bacterium | reverse complement strand
GCGCTGAGCATGTCGGCCATGCTCAGAATCTGCTCGTGTACCTTATCGTAGGCCGCCACGTCCCCTGCCCAGTCCCCTTTCAGGCGAGCCTGCACTTCGGCAGTCGTCAGGTTCAGATGCTCGTGCATCATCTTCGTCATCTCGGCGTTGGGCCAGTTCTTCGGATTTGCGCCGCTCAGGAATGCCGCAATCGCGTCGGCGTTGGCAAACCAGCGTTTATTTGCGTCCGCCATCTTGGCCGTATCATTCGCTTTGGCGGCAGTGACCACTTCGGCGGCAGTCGTGATGTGCTCCTTCAAGAGTGCCGTTAACTTTTCGCCAGCCGCGTCTCCGTAATAAGGCTTGATGGCGTTGCCTATGTCCACCTGATTCTGTAGCAAGCGATTCGTCGCAGTAGCTTTATCGGGAAGGTCTGCCGCAGCGCTGATGATGAAGACACGCGTCCACGTAATGTGATCTTCCCAAAGCTTACGCATGGCAGCTTGCAAAGCAGCCTGTTTAGTTGAATCGGACTTATCTAGCCTAATTGAAGACAGTGCGGATAGTGCCGCCTTTGATCTTCCCGCAGCCATAGTGGTAGGGCTGAGCGAGATTAGAAGTCCGATTACCAGGAACTGAATGATCTGACGTCTCATACCTCCCTCCTTTACGGGTGAATTGTTGTTTCTCCACGATGGCCCGTCCTTTTCTCCATTGGTATCCTTGAACAAAATTGCGAAACTGAAATGAACTTCTTGACACGCTTCTTTGCGAAGTTGACGAAGGTGTAAGTGCAGGGTGACCGGGACTGCGGACTCGAAATCCGTAGCGATTGCCGGATTCTAGTTGGAGCGTGTGCAACAACATTCGGCTAAACCCGCGCGCCGTCACCAGAGACCGAGCGGTTGAATAATGGGGGATTCGGCTTTAGGATAGTGCCTAGAAGCCAAACAAATTTACCTAAAAATTTGAAGGGGATCGCTGTTTTAGGATACTCCCTAAAACAGCGATTGTAAAGAGGGGCAAATGAGTATTCCTGATGGGATGGAAGGGCTACGCTTTCCCTGCGAGTGTGTGTCGGGGCGACGCGGCAGATACAGCGAACCGTGGGCGGCGATTGCTAAACATAAGCTGCTACCTAACGGTACGAAGGAAGAGATTCTGAATCTTGTGGCGCGCGAGCCGAAGACCATATCTCAACTAGCCGAGGCACTCAGTCTCGCACCGCCGAGCGTTTACGCGCATGTCAACGACATGATGAAGAGCGAACTCTTGCGCGAATCAATCGAGTGGGAGAAGAAGCATCCGACCGAACGTTACTACGAGCCTAACTTTCCGGTATTCAGAGCCGAGGAATGCGAAGAGTTTGAGGCTTTGTGTCAGGAGATGGCTGAGCAGGTCGCCGCCCTGTTTGAGAAAAAGCGCACGCAGATGGAACGCGCCTTCCGTAAGACGGGCTTTGTGAGTCAGGGGTGGGAACTCAAAGACGTAACGCAATGTTTGTACGCCAACATGCAGCGTCGCGCACGCAACCTTCTTGAAGAGCGCGGACTATTAGCTTCACGCGAGAAGCATGCTAATGGCGTGGAGTGGGTCTTTTGGGCAGAAGAACCTAAAGCGGATGCTGAAACGTAGACCACAGGTAGACAATAGTTGGCTTGACAAACTTATGAGCGTTATTGTACTCTCCGCGCGCTTCACAGAAGTGTTAGTTTAGCAAGCTCGACTTGTTGACACGTTCTCAACCTCAGTCCAAGGAAATTTGATAGAGCATCTCCCATTCTACTTTCTCTAAAGCGCGAGCGCTATTATTGTAGAATTGCTCTAAACCCTGCTGAAGCATTTCTCTTAACTGGTATTAATTGGCCTTAAGCCTCACAACTCGCAAGTAGTCAGGCTTATCTGCACCGCAATCAATCAATGGAATAAAGCGAGCCTGCGCCTTCTGCGCGCGGCTCGTGTCAATCTTATCTCGCTTGGCGAAGGAGTCTTAGTCTATGGCACGTCTTGCCTGTTTAATCGTCCTCCACCTGACTCTCATCTTAGCTCTTGCAGGCAGCGCACAGGCGCAGACTAATACCTTCCACTTACACAAAGATACTTCCACCGCGACTACGCCGACGAGCACCAATCTTTTGCAGCTTAAGACGACAGGCCCGGACAGCGCATCCGTGGCTGTGGCGTCTTCGAGCCTGAAGAACGTGGCGCTTGGCGAATACTTCATCAGGTACTTCGAGACCCAGACGGGTGTGCCGAATACGCCTGGACTGATTCCGTCAGGCTCCACCATTACCTTCAGCTTGTGGATGAATAAGACGGGCACCTCCGGCACGTTGTACCCGAGGGCCAAGCTTTATCTTAATAGCGCGGGCGGGACTTTAATCTGCACTGTCACGGGCACGACTGCTCTGACGACTACTCTTACAAAATATACGCTGGCGGCGACCACTACCTCCAACATCATCCTGACAGGCACAGACCGTTTTTACTTGTGGGTCGGGGTGAATCTGACGGCTGCGGCTACAGCCAATAATACTGCGGCGCTGAATGTTGAAGGCACGCTTAACGGAAATTACGATTCACAGTTCTCAATACCCGCGCCGATTCCTCCGCCGTCTATAAGCGGGCTTTCTACATCGTCCGGGACAACAGGAACGTCTGTCACCATCAACGGCTCTAACTTCGGGGCCACTCAAGGGACAAGCACTGTAACTTTTAACGGTGTCGCGGCGACGCCGACTAGCTGGAGCAACACTAGCATCACGGCTTCCGTGCCTTCGAGCGCTAACACCGGGCAGGTAGTCGTTAATGTTCGAGGTATGACCAGTAACGGCGCGGATTTCACCGTCACGCCGAAAATAGACAGCATCTCGCCCACCGGCGGGCCTACAGGCACTTCCGTAAACATCACAGGCTCGGCCTTCGGCTCATCGCAGGGCACGAGCACCGTCAAATTCAACGGCGTGACGGCGATGCCCGGCAGTTGGAGCAATACGAGCATCAACGCGACAGTGCCTTCGAGCGCGACCACAGGCCCGGTTGTAATTACGGTTGGAGGCAACGCTAGTAATAGCCTGACGTTTACGGTTGCGACTCACGGTTCTATCTCAGGCAAAGTTACGAAGTTGGATGGCGTGACAGTTCTTGCGGGGGCGAGCGTTAAAGTTTATCAAGGCGCTACACAGGCCGGGGCCACAACAACGAACAGCACGGGCGATTACTCATTCTCATCCCTGACTCCAGGCACTTATAGAGTTGAAGCTACATATTCCGGCTACGCTACGGGGAGCCGTGGGGCCGCAGTTACTTACGGGACAGACACGGCGGTCAACCTGAGCCTGGAAGAGATAGTCACAGGGAACGTCTCCTACATTTATGATGAGTTGGGGCGGCTCTCCTCCGTAGTTGGCCCGACAGAGACTGTGACATATTCGTATGACTCGGTTGGTAATCTTCTTTCCATCTCGCGTAGCAACTCCGGTCAGGTCTCCATCCTGGGCTTTACTCCGGGTAGCGGTTCCGTAGGCGCGTCAGTTACCGTCAACGGCACAGGCTTCAGCGCTACGCCCGGTCAGAACACGGTCACGTTCAACGGCGTGACGGCGACCGTCACCTCTTCGACCTCTACGCAGATAGTAACGAATGTCCCTGCGGGCGCGACCACGGGGAACGTAGGCGTCACAACGCCTGCGGGTTCGGCCACCAGCGCTACTGCCTTTACAGTCACAAGTGCGTCAGGCGCGCCGACTATCACCGGCTTCACTCCGGCGATAGGCACCGTAGGCTCAAGCGTCAACATCACGGGCACGAATTTCGAGACGGTTCCCACGAACAACCGCGTGAAGATTAACGGCACGGGCGGGATAGTTGATACTGCGACGACTTCGACGCTTGCGACCACCATCACGTCCGGCACAGTTTCGGGTCGCATATCGGTAGCAACGCCTGCGGGCAACGCCGTGAGCAGCAGCGACTTCTTCGTCCCTCCTGCGCCATACACTGCGGCTGATGTGGACACGACCGGGCGCATGTCAATCGGAGAAAACAGGGCTTTCTCTGTGGGCACCGCCAACAAGGTCGGCCTTCTGATTTTTGACGGCGTTGCAGGGCAGAAGATAAGCCTCGTGCTCAGCAACATCACTGGCAATAACAGCGTGAGGGTTTACGGGCCGAACGGCTCTTACGTGGGCGCTGTAGACGGCGATTTCATGGACGCCAAGACGCTTCCCTTCACTGGCACTTACACCATCCTCTTAGCTCCACTGAATGGCGGCACGGGCGGCGCGACTTTCAGGCTCTATGATGTTGTAGATGTCACCGCTCCGATTACGCCGGGCGGCGTCCCCCTAGTGGCTACTGTTAGCGCGCCGGGCGGCAATATAGCGATGCCCTTCAACGGGACTGCGGGCCAGCGCGTGAGCCTGAACATCTACAGCACCTTCCCAGGCATAGACTACCAGCCCTATTACCTGACGAGTGTGATGATAAAAGCGCCCGACGGGACGACGGTCGGGTACGCGTACATGAATCATGTGACCAATGCGTTCATAGAGCCTGTGACGCTGCCAGTGACGGGGACATACACAATCGTCTACGACGCGTACAGGGCGAGCACAGGCTCCATGACGCTCACGCTCTATAACGTGCCGCCGGATAGCGGCGGCCCCATCTCGGTCGGAGGCGCGCTTGAGCCGTACCGGAACGACGTGCCCGGTCAGAATATAGAGATGCCGTTTGAGGGCACGGCTGGACAGAAGGTCAGCGTACGCATGACTAACGGGACGATGCCTGGCGCTCTCTTTATAAGAAAGCCTGACGGGACGAATCTGGCCTCGGTGAATGTGGGCAATGATGGCGGATTCCTTGACGCAGTGACGCTTCCCGTGAGCGGAACCTACAAGCTTTATTTTGACCCGACCGGGGCTTACACGGGCCAGATGAGCTTCACGCTCTATAACGCCTCGGACATTACCGGAACTCTCACGCCTGGAGGCTCCTCGCTTCCGGTGGCGATTAACGTGCCGGGTCAAAGAGCCGTGCTGACCTTTAGCGGCACTGCGGGCCAGCGAGTCAATCTGAGCATGACGAACGGCAGCTTCTACTGGATGGCATGGTCTAATGTCTACGTCTATCTATACAACCCTGACGGCTCGGCTCTGGCGTCGCTTGATTTGAACGGGCAGACGACAGCGCTGATTGACACGCTGACGCTCGGCTCGACGGGTACGTACACGATTATTCTTGACCCGCCCGACACCAGGACGGGCGGCGTGACTTTCACTCTCAACGACGTGCCGCCGGACGTGTCCGGGACGATTACGCCCGGAGGCCCAAGCGTCACCAAGTCCAACACCGTAGGCGGGCAGAACATAGCCGTGACCTTCGACGGCACAGCCGGTCAGCGTGTGAGCCTCAACACCGTCATACAGGGATTCACCAGATGGCCGTACGTCTCCATCTATAAGCCGGACGGCAATCGACTGGTAGGCCCCGCCAACGGCTACATTGATGCACTGACGCTCCCTGTGACGGGCACGTACAAGATTCTCGGAGACCCGTTCGACCTGGAAACAGGCCAGATGACCTTTACTCTTTACGATGTAGTCGATGTGACGGGCACAATCACTCCGGGCGGGTCGTCCGTCACCTCTACCGTCACCACGCCGGGCCAGAACATTCGACTGACTTTCGACGGCACAGCCGGACAGCAGGTTAACCTCGGCATCAGTGGCAACACTTTCCCCTTCATCGCTTACGCCGGTGCTTATGGCAGCTATGTCTCTGTGCTGAAGCCCGACGGCGTGAGCATGTTTGATGTTCCTATGAACGGCAGCAGCAGTGGCTCTACGGGGACGCTGACGCTGCCCGCGACCGGCACGTACACGGTCTTCTACAATGCACAGGGCATGGACACAGGCCAGATGACTTTCACCCTCAACACCGTGCCGTAAACTTAATTACGCAGGCGAACCAACGAAGAGAGAGACTTTCAGCTAAATCGGAGAAAGCAGAATGAGAGCGCGTTTCACCCTCGTCATCGCAATTACTTTGAGCCTTTTGATTGTAAGCAATCCCCTGGTCGCTATGACTGCCGGAAGGAGCAACGCTTTTGTCGCCGTCGAGCGCAGTGGCAAGAAAGAGCCTGAAGTAAATAAGACTATCGCGGCCAGGGCCAACAGGGGCAGGGTGATTCCAAGAATTTCTCAGGTCGAGACGCCTGCGCTCGCTGCGGGACAGGCGGCGACGCTTCTTCCAGACGGTCGCTGGCTCTTATCGGGCGGCGAGAGTGACGCAGGCCCGCTTTCGACGGCGGCGATTAAAGATGCCCGCACGGGCGAGACTTCGCAGCTTCCTAACGGCTTGCAACAACCGCGCGCGTGGCATTCCGCGACCGTGCTGCCGGACGGCAACGTGCTCGTCTATGGCGGCATTGGGGCCGGTGGCAAGGTGCTCGACAGCGCGGAACTCTTTCATCCTGAGACTATGAGTTTCGAGGCGCTTCCCTCATCCGGTTTGGCTGCGCGTGCCTTTCACACCGCGACGCTTTTAATGAACGGGCAGGTGCTTATAGCAGGCGGCAGCAACGGAAACGGTAAGTTGTCGGGAAAGGTTGAACTCTGGGACAGCAAGACCAGGGCGGTTGCTCAGCTACAGTCCGGCCTGCTTGCTGCTCGCAGGAAACACACGGCAACGCTTCTTCCAGACGGCAACGTGTATCTCTCCGGCGGAGTCAACGAAGATGAGGCGAGTGTAGAGAGCGGCGAAGTTTTTGATGTGGAGAGTCAGACCTTCAGCCTGGTCGGAGGCATTGGCGCGCAGGAAGATTCGACCGCGCCTTATGTGATGGCTTCATCGCCCAGGGACGGCGATTCGTCCGTTCCCGTTGACGCCTATATTGCCCTGCGCTTCTCTAAGCCTCTGCGTGTTGAGACGGTGAACGCGGAGCGACTCAGCCTCAATAGCCCTCACGGCGCAGTGCCGCTAAAGATTGTTCCTGCCGAAAGGGGCATGCTGGCTTTCATCACGCCCAAGGAACCGCTCCACAAAGATGTCACTTACACGTTGACGATTAACGGCTCGACCGATTTAGGTAATCTCTCGATTACGCCTGCGTCCATAACTTTCACGACCCTTTCGGACGCTTCCGGCAATACGCCCACGAGTCCTAATGATTCTATGGGCGGGATGATGCCGGGCCACGACCTGATGCGGCCTTCGGACGCGTCGCTGCTAGCGAACAGAAATCAGCCGCCCGTCCCGGAAGAGTGGAAGCCCACTGCGGATAATTTTAAGGGCAACTGGCAGACTAAAGAGAAGGAATCCCCTTTGCAGAAGATGGAGGCGCTGCAAGCCGGAAAGGGTGAAACCGCTCTCTCAGGTCAGGTGCTTACTCTCAAGGGCGAAGCTCTGCCCAACGTGATGATTCACGTCGGCAACCGTATGGCGAAGACGGACTCCACGGGCCGCTTCCTGCTCAGGGGTGTGGCCGCAGGCCGCCAGCCCTTCAACATCAACGGCAGCACAGCCAGCACGCCTACCAAACCCTACGGCACCTTTGAAGGGCTGGTGAACATTAAGGCAGGTGAGACGAACGTGCTCCCCTATACTGTGTGGCTCCCCATTATAGAGACTCGTTACCTGACGGAGATACCCGCGCCGACTACGCGCGAGATAGTTGCGACCACGCCTCTTATCCCGGGGCTTGAGATACATGTCCCTGCCGGAGTTCACATCAAGTACCCGAACGGCGACCTGTTCAAGAATCTGACGATAACCCCGATTCCGGCTAATCGCACGCCTCTGCCTTTGCCCGACGGAGTCACGCCCAGGCTGCTCTTCTCTTTACAGATGCACGGCGCGACAACGCAGCGTGCGGACGGCAAGAAGGCTCCAGGGCTACGCATAGTCTATCCGAATTACGGCGGGATACCGGCAGGAACTCAAGTGCCGCTTTGGGATTACGACGCGGCAAAGGGCGGGTGGTACGTCTACGGCACGGGCACTGTCAGCAAAGACGGGCGACAGGTCGTGCCTGACCCAGGCGTTGAATTACCTGGCATGCATTGTTACGGAGGCTTCTTCGATTCCATAGGGGCATCGCTTGGCCCTGCGGCTGGAGGTTCGACTTGTGATGGCGACCCCGTGGATTTGGGCACAGGCTTGTTCGTCTATAATAAGATTGACCTGACGCTCCCTGATACGCTGCCTCTGACGCTCACACGCACTTATCGTCAACTGGATTATGCGGCTCATGCATTCGGCATAGGCGTTAATCATCCCTACGAGATGACTATTTCAGGAGACAATGCTAATCAGTCAAATGCCGAACTGGTTTTATCTGACGGTAGCCGGATCAAGTATGACCGGACTAACCCCGGCGCTAATCCTATGACGTTTGAGCACACCGGGACGCCGACAGCCTTTTATAAGTCTACGCTTGTCTATATCACTGGAGGACGCGGGCCGGACGGGTTGGCTAACGGGTGGGACATCAAGCTCAAAGATGGAACCGTCTACAGATTCTTCATCAAGGGCCGGGGGCTTTGGATACATTCGGCTGATGTAAAACTGGAGGCCATCGTTGACCGCAACGGCAATAAACTTAGCATCACGCGAGATCAACTTCTGCGAATTACAAGAATCACCTCGCCAAACGGAAGGTGGATTGATTTCACCTACGACAGCGACCCTAATTTCACATACAGGGTTGTTCAGGCTAAGGACAATATAGGCCGCACTGTCATTTACACATATGACGGGAATAATCGTTTGTGGAAAGTAACAGACCCACAGAACGGAGTAACCGAGTACAGCTATGACGGCTCTGCGCGCATGACCAGCATTAAAGACCCGCGTGGTATTACTTTCATCACGAACGAGTATGATGCCAACGGGAAGGTCAGCAAACAAACTCAGGCGGACAATACTACCTACCTATTTTCTTATACCTTGGATAGCAACGGAAAGGTCACACAGACTGAGGTCACGGATCCGAAGAGCTTCGTCAGGCGCACTACTTTTAATTCAGATGGTTATGCGTTAACTGATACTTACGCAGTAGGAAAACCGGAACAACAGACCTATACCTACGAACGACAGCCTGGAAGCAATTTGGTTTTAAATGCCATTGATCCTCTGGGTCGCAGGACGAGCTATACATATAATGCTTATGGTAAAGCTACGAGCGTCACACGACTGGCCGGAACCTCAGAAGCCGTGACAACTTCCATGACCTACGAGTCTACGTATAATCAACCGGCAAGTGTCACAGACCCGCTAAACCATACAACTTCATACGCCTATGATAGTAAAGGGAATCTTTCAACGGTCACTAATGCGCTTAATAAGCAGATGACCTTTACTTACAATTCCGCAGGGCAGGCTCTAACCGCGACGGATCCCCTGAATCATACTTTGCAGTTCACTTATGAGGCGGGAGATTTGGTCGAGGTGCAAGACGCACTGGGCCGTAGCGTAAAACGTTTTTTTGACGGCGCAGGCAGGGCCGTAAATATAACCAACCCTCTCAATCAATCCGTTCGCCTGGAATATGACAATCTCAACCAGCTAACCAGAGCTACCAATCCTTTACAAGGGACTACCGTTTCCGGCTACAACCCGAACGGAGACCTGGAAAGCGTTAAGGATGCGCGCAACAACGTAACCACATACGTCTATGACAACATGGGCAGAATTGCTACGCGCCGCGATCCTCTACTGCGCGAAGCCAACTACCTGTACGATAATAATGGGAATGTGAGGCAGGTGACTGACAGGAAAGGACAAATAACTGCCTTCACTTACGACCCGTTGAACCGAGTCAAGCAGGTCACTTACGCAGATCAATCAACCGTCTCTTATACGTATGACGGGGCGAACAGGCTGACTCAGATTGTTGACTCCATATCGGGAACAATCACATATGGGTATGACAACTTTGACCGCCTCACTTCAGAAACCACGCCGCAAGGCAGCATCAGCTACACGTACGATTCGGCAGGACGCTGCACGTCCATGACAGTGGCCGGGCGTCCCACGGTCAATTACTCGTACGACGATGCGAATCGTCTAACAGGAGTTACGCAATCTTCGTCTACAGTTTTAATAGCTTATGACGAGGCAGGCAGACGCACCTCGCTGACTTTGCCTAACGGTGTAACAACTGAGTATGGTTACGACGCCGCCTCGCAGCTAACAAGTCTTACATATAAAAAAGGCGTGACTGTTTTAGGAGACCTGACCTATGGTTACGACCAAGCGGGCCGTCGCACATCTATGGGAGGAAGCTTCGCTCGCAGCCTGATGCCGCAGATTCTCAGTGCTGCCAGCTATAACGCGGCCAATCATCAGGTAGCATTTGACGGTCAGACGCTGACTTATGATCTGAATGGGAATCTGACCAATGACGGGACGAATACTTACAACTGGGATGCTCGTAACAGGCTGGTGTCAATAACAGGGCCAAACGTCAGCGCGAGCTTTCAATATGATGCGCTTGGCAGACGCACGAGCAAGACTGTTAACGGTCAGATGAGCAGCTATCAGTACGATGGCATTAACATAGTACAAGAACAGACTGGAAGCGCCCCTGCCGTAAGTCGCTTAAACGGCGGCGTTGATGAAGCGTTCTCGCTGAGTGATACGGCAGGCTCACGAACTCCCTTACGTGACGGATTGGGCAGCACGCTTGCCATAACGGATGCTGCGGGGTCATTAGAAAGCCAATACACCTATGGCCCCTTCGGCTCGACCGCTTCGACAGGCACGGCTAGCAATAATCCGACGCAATATACTGGAAGAGAGAATGATGCCACAGGTCTCTACTACTATAGAGCTAGGTATTACTCTCCGCGTCTACAGCGATTTATCTCAGAAGACCCTATAGGATTCGCAGGCGGGGACATAAATCTTTTCGCTTATGTTTCAAATAATCCTATTAACATTACAGACCCTGCGGGCACTCAGGGCAGATGGTCGCCCACACCCGGGCCTGGTTACGTAGGAGGCGATAGAGGTAATCCTCCAGAGGACATTAACAGGCCCTTTACAGGCGATCCCAGCCGAGTTTACGATAAGATTGGTAAAAAGCCTGTACCACTTTCAGGTACTGGCTGTGGAGCGCCCGGCCCGAAACACTGGGACTTAAATTTTAGCTACGGTTCCCCGATATGGCTCGGCCCTAACGGCGGCATGAAGTGGGATAATGACAGCTATTGGCCCTATATTTATCTGGGAGGGCCTGGAGCTTCGCCCGGCCCGGCGGCCTCTATTACTCATCCACTTGGAAACCCTAAGCCAGGATTTAACGATGGCGCAAGCGCATGTTTCGGGCTTTGCTTCTCCAGCGATACAGGGCTATCGCCGAATGGATTCGGCACCCCTACGTGGAGCGCCGGCACGACTTATGTATATCCCAGAATGGACAAGTGGCCGTCTATACTCGACGATGCCAGTAGTGATCTTGCAAGGCAGGTTCAATGTCTCTACGGGCCATGCTGGTAAGAGAGATAATTCGTTCTCTTGCCTATATTAAAGTAGAGACAATCTAAATGGCACAGAAAGGTGTCATATAGGGAAGGGCGGTTCATGTTAATACCAGGGCTACTCGGCGGGTTAGTCGCTATCAGCATAGGCTGTTTTGTGCTCTCCCTCTCGCGGGCGAAACCTTTACATCAATGGAGTCGTAACTGGTTCTTCCGATTAATTGATGCGCCTGAAATTCTAGACCGGATACTCCTCACCGTGGTTGGCTTAGGCTTTCTAGCCATAGGTATTTGTATACTAATTGGAATGATATGGAGCGTAGTGTCTAACCAATAATTTCACGCAAGAATCCACTAAGAACCGGCAAACATCAAAGAGGGCGGGTGCGACCATCACCGACCCGCTCAATCACACGACCACACTCGCCTTACAACAGTAAAGGCAATCTCGACCAGCGCCACTCTGCCTTGACCAATTCTAACGGAGCCGTCAGCAGCGCAAGCTCTAAAAAAGTTTTCTTGACACTTATATGGCAAGGCGTATAATTCATGACACTTGATTGAAGTTAAATTAATTTAATCTGGCTGCCCATTCAGCCGGTAGTATGCGCCCAGACTTTCAGGGGCTGATGGTAGCTCCTTGCCTCATTATTGAATGGATTCCCCCGCACAAAACGTCAACTGTTTTGTGTTCTCATATTTTATAGGACAGTAAGGAACTCCGCTTCGTAGCGGAAGGGGTAGCATCCATGTCGCAGCTAAGGGGGCCTCGCAACAGGCGCGCAGCATCACCAACCACTCAACCGGAGCGCGGCCATAGAGTCCGCAAAGCAGGAGTCAGTTCCCGCTATGTTAATGCTGAATTGTCGCCGCGCGTCTTCTCTAAAATCATCCTTCTTTTATTTGCGTTGCGCCTGAGACTGAAGTTACAGCCGGGGCAGTGTCGCTTCTACATTATTTCCGTCCTAATCAACGAGCGTCGAATAACGTCTACGTCCTGCGTGACTGTGAGCAAGGCGGCAATCCGATTACACGCCAGCCTCGCGCCGCCAATCATAGTTACCTTTAATTCATTTAACCGCGCGTCTATGCGCTTTTCTTTGAGAGTAAAGAACTGACAGGTCTTAAATGGAATCTGTCTTACAAAAAAACTGTAACGACAGGTCGATTATCATTAATAACAATCCTCTTGCTGGGACGTGAGGGCGAGTAGCTCGGACGCGTTTCAGTAAGGCGGATTGATTACCCTCGCAAAGAAGTAGAAGAAGAGCACCTGCTGCTGATTTCCACGCCAACGGCAGGTGCCCTCCCGTGACGATGACACCAACTGCCGCACTAGCGCGCGGGCAGACGATGCCTCTTCACAATGGGGCATTATAGTGCGCGAGTGCGGTCATCACCAACGCTTTTCCTTAAGGGAGATGACTGACAATGAAGAAAAAATCGAAAAACGCGCATGGCGCATCAAACCGTAAAAAGCAACAGTGCCCCACTTACCGCGAAGATGAACTGAGGCGCAATCACGCGACGATTGACGAGAACGAGAAAGAGCAACCGGCAATTTCTCGCAGTCGTCGCTCCTTCCTCGGCAAGGTGACTGCCGCCGCCGTGGCCGCAAGCGTTCTGGGCGTTCCGAAACTCATTAAGTCGCAGACAGCCGTCATGCCTGCTGATGATACGGGCGAAACTACATACACCACCAGTTGCACCACCGGCTGCGATATAGAGCTTCAGACGCCCACGCAACGCGCCAACACTTCATTGTCCAGACGCGTCGAGGCGGCCATTTACGAACGCATCCAGGGCATTCCGCCGCACCCTTGCAACGGCGACGAAACGCTCTACAGAAACCAGTATTTCATAGGCAGCTTTACCAAGGGGCTGGCTAAGATTAACAACCTTGGCGAAGTTGACCCGGCAGCTTATTGCGCCCTGCTCAGGGCTGTGAGAACTGGAAATCCTTCGGACTTCAATGCGATTCCTCTGGGATGCGTGCCCTGCAACAGCGCCAGTAAGTATGATACGACGATGTCGGAATCGACGACGGACACGTACAGTTACAGCGACGTGTACTATCAGGACGAGTCGGCGGTTCCTAATGCTCAGACAGAAGCCGATAGCTCGACGTATAACGAACTCTCTGCTTCTGACCAGGCCGCTCTCTACGACGGCCCTGTTCAGACGGCCAGCCAGGAGAGCGCGGATCAACAGGCCGCAGCTAACGCTAAGTCAATCAACGTACCGCAGGAAGAGACGGCACGCCTGAGCAGCCTGGGCACGCTGAGCGCCGTAGGCATGCAGCGTCGTCTGGTCAATCCACAGGGCGGGTTGGCTTATGACTTGGAAGGCATAGACTCGCACCAACTGGCAACAAATCCGGCCCCGACTTTTGCCAGCGCGGACGAGGCTGCGGAGGCTGTCGAGTTGTACTGGATGGACTTGGCGCGAGACGTTCCGTTCATCTCCTACGACACAGACTCAACCATCGCGGCGGCGGTCGCGGATTTGAATACCAGATACAAATGGTATGCAGGCTTGCCGCAGTATGAAGTCGTTCCTCCGGGAAGAACTCCGCGACTGCAACCGCGCGGATTTCCGACAGATCCCATGACGCCGCTCGGACAAATCCCAGGCCCCTACAACAACATTACGCCGCGCACAATCTTTCGAGGCTTTACGCGCGGCGACTTGACAGGGCCTTACCTATCGCAGTTTCTCATACGCGACATTCCATACGGCAGGCAGACCATCTTCAACATGATTCAGCCGCTTGCGGCGCAGAACTACATGACGAACCAGAACGACTGGTTCTTTGTTCAGAGAGGCTGCATGCCTGCGCCGCCTGCGCTTCTTCAACTGCGTCGCCGAATCACGAACGCGCGCGACATAACAAGTTACGTGCAGGTTGATGCCATCACTCAAGCCTACTGGAATGCGCTGTGGTTGATATTGATGGTGCCGGATGCCATGCGGCTGGACGGCGGAGGACTCGGCATACCTTTCGATCCGAACAATCCGTACAATAACAACTGTACGCAGGAGGGCTTTGTCACTTTCGGGCCGACGCACATCGTTGCGCTCTTGAACAAGGTGGCGTACGTCGCGCACAAAGGCACCTGGTATCAGAAGTGGTTCGTGCATCGCCGCCTGCGCCCGGAGGAGTATGCCGGAAGGGTTCATTTCACGCTCAAGGGAATCAAGCCATATCCCATCAACAGCGCGATTAATAACTCTACGGCCCTGCCGCGTATAGCGACGCAGACGGGAGGCAACTACTTCCTGCCGCAGGCTTACCCGGAAGGCTCGCCCATACATCCTTCGTTCACCGCCGGACACGCGACGCTCGCGGGCGCGGCTGCGACCATCCTCAAAGCCTTCTTCAACGACCAGGCAGTTATTCCGACTCCCGTGTACCAGACGGATGCCAACGGTAATCTAGTGAGCTACACGGGGCCTGGCTATAACCAACTGACCGTCGGAGGAGAGTTGGATAAGCTCGCCTCGAACATAGCTCTGGGGCGCGATTGGGCGGGGGTGCATTGGCGCAGCGACTACACAGCTTCAATGCTGCTCGGAGAAGACTTCGCGGTTCAATTACTGCAAGACTACGGTTATAACTACAACGAACCCTTCGCGGGGTTCTCGTTCACGGACTTCAGAGGCAGGAGACGCACAGGCATCGGTGCCAAGCGCACGTAAAGATAGTCCGAGTCTAAAAGAGGGATAGTGGTTCAATTTGAAGTTGAGAGTAATGAGAATTGGTTTTCACCACAGAGGTACAGAGTTCTCAGAGATAGCACAGAGAGTTGAGATTCAATCCTCTGTGATTACTCTGTGCCTCTGTGGTGAATCGCACCTTCCACCAACCTCAATCCCAAATTGACCTACTACCCAAAGGGGTGCGCCCTACAATCCGGCTAAGCACTGCTTTAATGAAAGATGCGAAGCATGAATCCGCCATCTGCTCTCTGTAAAAAGAGAGTTTCGTTTTTGCTCATCTGCTCCGTCCTGCTTTTATCCGGCGCGCGTTATCATTCTCAAATCCGGCCCTCTGACCTGAGCGCGCAGGCTACAGAGTATGAAGTGGTCTTACTGCCCGCGCCTGCATTATTAACCAACTCTTCGTGTCAGGGCGTCGGAGCAGGGCAAGCCGCAGGCACGGGACGCATTAGCGGCGCGCCTAGACCGGATGAAACTCATGCTGTTCTCTGGTCGCAGGACGGCGCGGCTGCCGTCGACTTGAATCCGCCTGACTTCCGTTACTCTGCGGCGCTGGACACTGACGGGCAGCGACAGGTCGGATACGGGCAGGGCGCGCCGACCGCTTTCAGCCGACACGCCCTGTTGTGGCAGAGTAGCGCCAACAGCTACGTTGACCTGCACCCTTCCGGCAATTGGACTGACTCCATCGCCAGGGCTGCGGCGGGCGGTCAGCAAGTCGGCAACATTAACTACTACTTCTATACCTCTTATGAGCGAATCATCGTAGAGCACGCAGCGCTCTGGCGAGGCTCGGCGCAGAGCGTCGTTGACTTACACCCTTCCGGCATAGGCTGCGAGCGCAGTTACGCACAGGACACGGACGGCAATCGACAGGTAGGAAACGGTTACTTCCGCACCTCTTCTAATAATGCGCCCTACCGCGCCCTGCTCTGGTCAGGCACAGCTTCGAGCGTAGTCGTGCTGCATCCTGCGGGCTTCACTCATTCCTTTGCAGAAGGCGTTAGCGGTGACGAGCAAGTCGGCTATGCATTCAACACGAGCGGCGACGGCTACAGTCGTGCAATGCTGTGGCACGGCACCGCCCAGAGCGCCGTCAGCCTTCATCCAGCCGGTTACGTTACGACCGTTGCGTGGGCGACGAACGGAGTGAATCAGGTAGGCTCCGGCAGCACTCCCGCGACCGGCAGCCAGTCACACGCACTGCGCTGGTCGGGCACGGCTGAAAGTGTTCTGGATTTACACTCGCTGCTTCCTGCGGAGTTCAGCCGGGGCAGTTCCATAGCCTACGACATAGACGCTCTCGGAAACATAGTCGGCATGGCGCAGAGACCCGACGGCACGACAGTCGCCGTGCTGTGGCGCAAGCGTTCGAGCATGCCCCTGACTAAACCAACGCCGACGCCTGTGCCAGAGCCTACAACGACGCCGAAGCCCGTGTCACGATTGTTCCATGAAGGGTCTGCTATAATGTCTGCTCTAAAAGGGCGCAACGCATGAAGCAGAAAACTCTCTTGTTAACAATCCTGGGGGCAGTGGCCGTAATACTTCTTCTGGTCATCACAGGCCGCTCTATTCATAAGGGGACGGGCGACCTGTTACTTGCTCAAACGCCCGACGCGGGCGAGCAGGCGCAGGCGGAAGCCAAACGTGATGTCTTAATCCCCGCGCAAAGGGCCGTCAAAGCGCCCGCGCTCTCCGAAGGCATCTGGATAAATTCCGAGCCTATGAAGCTTGAAGATTTGCGCGGGCGCGTGGTGGTTCTGGATTTCTGGACGTTCGGCTGTTACAACTGCCGCAACACGCTGCCCACGCTGAAGCGTTGGGACGCGAGTTATAGAGAGAAGGGGTTAACCATCGTAGGCGTACACTCGCCTGAGTTCGACCATGAAAAGGAGGAGCAGAACGTTCGCCGCGAAGTCCGTTCCCTTGGGATTCGTTATCCCGTGGTGACGGATAACGAATACGAAACGTGGCGTGCCTTCGGCATCAAGGCCTGGCCGACCACTGTGATTCTGGACAAGAAGGGGCGCGTGCGCTTCATACACATAGGCGAAGGCATGTACGGCGAGATGGAGAACGCTATAGAAAAGCTGCTGGCCGAGCCGTCCGGCGATTAAAGGTTCGGCGTTCAAGAGATTTCTTCAAGGTACGAACGCAGGGCGTCAATGTTGACAGCCGGGGGCCTTCCCCGCTTGTAGCGCAAGACGCCTTGGCGACGAAAATTCCATCGTAATCGTCACCTGCTGTCGGCTCATGGCAGCCAACAACGGAACGGGCACTTTGATGTCAGCCGGATGACAACGCAACCCTCAAGCGCCGTGTTATAAGCTTTGATACTTCACACATGGTACTGTGAGGTGCTCATTGGAGCTTTTCAATTAGAGGACGAATCGCTCGCCAGTGCGGGCGTTTCGTCCTTTTTGCGTCTTTAAGAGACTTTGCAGAAATTTTCCTTCCGAACAGTTAATCAGAGAGCATATAATCCAGTCCTCCTCGGTCGAATCCTGTTCGGAAGGAGTCCGCGCATGGAACGAGAGATTTCGAGTCGTGCTGAGTTGATAGATGCTCTGCGGCTGGCGTCGGAGCTTGAGCACGGGCTGATGGCGCAGTATCTCTTCGCAGCCTATTCGCTTAAACGCTATCCTTACGAGGGCCTCGCGCCCGACCAATTAGAGCGCGTGCGGCGTTGGGCCTCTTTGATTACGCTGGTGGCGCGGCAGGAGATGGAGCATCTGGGGCTGGCCCTGAACCTGCTCTCGGCCATAGGCGGCACGCCTTCCTTCTCGCGCCCTAACATGCCGCAGCGTCTTGATTACTACGGCAGGGCGGACATCAAGCTGGCACTGACGCGCTGTGACCTTGATACCATTGAGCGCTTCCAGCGCTTTGAAGCGCCCGACGAGATAACGCATCCGCCGAAGCTTTCAAAGCCGACGAACAAAGAGGTGGTCGAGCCTGTAGACCAGAAGAAGGCCATACAGTGGTGCAAGCGGGAGCAGGAGAAGGCCGCAGGCCGCGCGGAGGTCGCAGCTAAAATCACAGCGCCCGTTGGAAGCGAGTTGATGAAGGGCGCGCCGCACATAGACCAGTTGTACGGCATAGGCTACGAGTCGGTTCAGGAACTCTACCAGAAGATTACGCTCGGCTTCGAGCGTCTCAGTCAGACTATGGGCGAGCGCAATCTCTTCGTAGGCAATCTGGTGAATCAAATCTACGGCGGCCCCAGCAGCCCGCAGCACGGCACCATGAACGACCTCAACCAATACGGGCTGGACATCATAGGCGTGACGGATTTGGCGAGCGCACGCCAGGCGATTCGTATGATAGTAGAGCAGGGCGAAGGCATACGCGTGCCGCCTTCTTACCTGCCGAACACGCACTTCTGCATCTTCACGCGCATACGCGAAGAGATGCAGGAGCATCATCTGGGCAGCAAGGCTGCGCGTCCCGTGGTGCGTAATCCCATGACGGTTTGGCAGCCGGACGTGTGCCCCAGGAACGAAGTCTCGCTCATCAAGAACGAGCACACGCTTGAGGTGGCAAAGCTCTTCAACCGTTGTTACGAGGTGATGCTACTGCTGCTGCTCTATCTCTACAGCGATCAGGTGAAAACCAGGGAGCAGACCGATGCCTTGATGGACGCGGCCTTCTTCCCGTTTATGACTATGTTCGTGCGCCCGTTGGCGGAGATTCTGACGGAGATACCAGCCTTCGATGACAAGGCAGGCAATGCGGGGCCGGGCTTTGAGCTATCGGGTGACGTGATTCTCTTTCCTGATTTGGACGCGACGTGGACGCTCTTTCAGGAGCGGCTGGACGAGTTGGTAAAAGGCTTCAATCGCGTCACGAAGATGGGCGACCCCTGGCTTGACCTGCCGGGCCAGCGCACGGGAGAAGGAAAGCATTCGCTTATCTGGCAGCGCCTGGATTACCTGCGGCAGAACATGGAGCGGTTGGCTTTGGACTGGCAGGAAAACTGGCTCAACATAGGCCGCACGACGGAGGTGTAAGGGAGAGATGCTAAGGCTGGAGTTTGAAGGTTACTTTCAAATGCGTATGGCGACAGACCCCGACCCCACGGACGAGTTGCGAGGTGTGAGCGGCTACACTTTCGCGCTCGCGGGCGAGCCTGACTTTGATGCGAAGATTCATTTACAGCCGGACGAGCCTGGAGTATGGCAGCGCAACTTCGGCCCTTCTAACCAGAAGGTGCCGAGGGTCGGCGTGACCGTGCGGCGCGCAACGCAGGACGGCAACTCACGACCTGACCTTGTGGGCGCGCGTGTAGCTTTCGTTGACGCTCAGATTCTTGAGCACAACGGCATGCTGGTTCGCAACGACATGTTCATCATAGACCCTTTGCGCGTGCGCGTGTCCGCCGAAGACAACGGCGACGTTCTGCTTGAGCGCGAGGACTGGCTCAATCCTGCCAACCCCCAGATGCCACAGTGGGAAGCAGACTCGCAGATGCTCCTGCGGCGACAGCCCAAACGCTTCGTCACAAACTCGCCGGAGGTAGCAGCCGCCACGGGACTGCCCGACGCGTCGAACAAGTCGCTCATAGAGAATCGCAAAGAGCGGCGCAAGAGTCTTGAGGCTCTGCTGAAGGAGACGAAAGACAAGACGGAGCAGGCGGCGCTCGAAACGCGCATTGAGCAACTCAAGATAGTCGAGCAGTGGTGGAACCTGTCTCAGGGAAGTTGGAACGAGCGCCCGATTGACCGTCGCGCCTACACGCTCGCGCTGCAACTGGAAGGATGGGACATAGATGTCAACGGGCACGTTTACCGCAACGCTCTGGGCGGCGACGAGACGCGACCCTGGCCCCTGCGCTTCTGGATGGGAGGCTGGGACGGCGACGCCCTCTGCGCCTACCTACGCGGCTCATGGGAAATACCGCTTTTATAAAGCACCCGTCACCCGCTCTTATCAGCGTAGAAGGTTGAATAGCTCTATTGTCGTGCCGAAGAGCAGGGAGCGTCCGGGCGCGGGTGCTGTCTGGAAATGCTCGAAGTAGAAGCGGTCGGTCAGGTTTTCGAGGCCGATGGTGAAGGTGGCGCGATAGCTTTCGCGGTTGTAGTTGTAACCGAGTCGCACGCTCTGACGGGTGAAGGGGCTGAGACTGGCGAGCGTGCCGTACTGCGTTGAGATGGTTGAAGTCAAATCAAGCGGGTCTGCGCGCGTGACTCTGGCCTGATAGCGCGCCTCGTATTCTCCGAACCATCTGCGGCTGCGGCTGTCGAAGCGCGCACCGAAAATCGCTCTAAGCGGCGTGATGTTTGAAAGCGGCGCGTCCTGCTCCGTGCCCGTGAGCCTGACGGGCGTGTCATCTCTATTATAGAACTGTCTGATTAAGGTCAGAGTATCTTCGTCGGGCGTGAGGTTAGAACCCTTCAATGCTCCGAGCGTCCCGAAGGGTGTGATGAGACCGAGGCGGGAGAGCGGCAGCCTCACTTCATATTCCATCTCGAAGCCGCGAATTCGCGCCCGCGCGGTGTTGGTGCGCTGCACGTAAAGCACGCCATGAAAGGGGAAGAAGGGCGAGATGGGATTAAGGCCCGCGCCAGGGTTGGCGGCCACGAAGATGGGGTCTGCGAAGACAGAGCGTATGAAATCTTCCAGCCTGTTGTCGAAGTAACCAAGGCTCGCACTCCAGCGCGTGCGCTGAGCTTTGAGACCCGCTTCAAACAGCCGCCCGCGCTCAGGCTTCAAAGCCGTGTTCGGAATCACCAGCACGCTGAAAGTCGGGTCTCCGAAATCCCGCAGGATATATCGCTCCGTAATTCCCGGCTCACGATAGCTGTTGCTCCACCTGAGATAAGGATTGAAGCCGCCTGGAAGCCTCAAGACCGCGCCGATGTTGCCTGTGACGATGGTTCTGCTAGTGCTGATGCCGCGCGTGCCTGCTATTAAATCCAGCAGACCATTGGTTCCTTCAAGGTTGATGGGGCCTGGATTGGCCGCCAGATTCGTGAGCGAGGATTGAAGAATCGCGGACTCGGCTCCTATGGGAAAACCGCTCGTCACCTTCGCCTCGGTTCTCCAGTTATCAACTCTCAGTCCGCCTACCAGTCGCAGCCAGGCGCGAGGCTCATACTCTACGAGGTTGAACCAGCCGAGGTTTCTGTAGTCGGAATCCGGGTTGCTGGCTCTGCCGCCGGTCGTCCGGTTCTGCACAAAATCGGTGCGCGTGAACTCGTCTTTTGAAGAGTCCTTCAGGTAAGCAGCGCCGGTTGTAATCAACAGCCCGCGCGCCGGAGTGAAGCTCGCCTGCGCGTCGAAAGAATATGAGGTGACGGAGTTCTTGCCGTCCGTGAAATTCCCCGCAGTGAAAACAGAAGGCCGTCCTGTGAGAAACGGAACGAGAAGCTGTGGCTGTAGCGGCGAGGCTACAAAATCCCAACTGCTCCCAATCTGAATAGGAGAAGTTATAGTCCCGTCGTCGAAAGAATACTTCTGCCAGTAGAAGCCGCCCGCCAGCCTGGACAGGCGCGAATCGGGTTTGCGCCCCTCGTACCTGACGCTGTACTTGTCCAGGCGGCGAAAGCCGTTGAACTGATTGCGTTGGTCAAAGGGCGGCGCGATGAACGGGAAGCCGAGTTTTTTATGCTGGCTGTTCAACTGTCTATAGCGAACGCTCTCGTTAACCGTTGGAAAGAGCCAGAGGTCTAATTGATGATTGAAGCCCTGCGACTGGCCGTTAAGAATTTCCGCTCCGGCTGGCAAACTCCACACGGCGTAGGTGCGCGCTACGTTGTTACCCGTGGCGTTGCCCATCTCGTTCAAAAATCTCCCTGCGCTCACCACGTCTTCCAGAGAGATACTGCGATTGCCAGCGCTGTAGTTGCTTCCGCGAAAGAGCGCACCGCTCACGCGCGCCGCAACCTTTCGCGCGGAAAAGCTCAAGCCGACTGCGCCTCTGCGGAAAGGGCCGTTGCCGTACAGATTGCCGTCGAAGCGCAGGCTTAAAGATGAAGCGCCGTCTGCGCGCACGGGCGCTCTGGTGATGAGATTGATGATGCCGCCTATGGCATCCGAGCCGTAGAGGCTTGAGCCGCCGCTTGTGACCTCAGCCGATTCAAGCTGTGTGACATCAATCACGCCTACTGCTACGCCGGACAATGGGTCGCTACGCACGTTGTTGAGCCGCTCGCCGTCCACGATGATTAAGAGACGATTTGAAGCCAGCCCGCGCAAGCGTGGTCTTTCAAGCGCGGGGTTGGAATTTATCCCTGTCAGGTTCGGCGCTCTTTCAATCGCTTGCAGCGTAGAGCGCGGTCTGCGCTCCTCTATTTGCAGCGAGTCTGTGACGGTGATGGACTCCGGCGTGTAGACCGCCGCACGCTCGCTTCCCTTCCCGGCTGTGACGGTGATGGTGCCTGTGACTACGGCGGGCGCGAGCGTGAAGTCTTCCGTGACGATTGAAGATGCGCGAAGCGTGATGCTGCGCGGGATGACAGCAAAGCCTGCGCTCGTCACCGTAAGTTGAAATGAGCCTGTGGGCAACTCCTTCAATTGATATTTGCCGCCGGAGTCCGTGCGCGTCTCGTAGAGCCGTACACCGTCCAGGCTCAGCAGTCGGACTTCCGCATTTGGGATGAACGCGCCGTTCTGGTCTGTGACGGTGCCGTTAATGACAGCCCTTGATTGCGCCGCGCCTCGCACGGGGTTGAGCAGAAGCAGTAATAGCAGCAGAACGCAGCTTGCTATGTGAAAGAAGCGACGGCGATTCATCATCAGAAGCCTTGTTTGAACTCTCACACGGTTGAAGGCCAGCCAGAAGCCTCTGGCAAATGAATGGAATCAAGACCAAAACCTTAAAACCCTTAAGAACTGTAACGGAGTGTAAGCAAGCGTATGCCGGATTGTCGAGGAATATCGTGCGGCGAGCGAAAGAATTTTGATTGACAGACGAGGTCGGGCAGCGATAATCTGCCACGCGTTCAACAGCATCTTTGTCCGGCCCGTCTTGCCGAGACGGGCTTTTACAGCCAATCGCCTTTTCCGTCTGTCCGGCTTTGACTTCGACTCTATCATCGCCCGTGCAGACTGCAACTTACCCGCAACTTTCATCAAAGCCACGCTCTTAAAGGAGAGAAAAAGTGAGCTATCTGAAGACGCCCCGCCTTATCTTCGCAGGACAGTTTCAGGCAGACCCTTCGACGGTCAACAACGACCCGGAGCATTTCGACTCAAGCGACTTTCAATCCAATTACCAGTTGCCGGGACGCGGCGCGTCGAACGGCTGGTGGAATCCTGCTGGCACAGGCGCGTGGCGCTTTCGCAACTGCACTGTGCGACAGGTCGTCTACGGCGACGGAACAGCCTGCGACGACCCGCACGTTGACCCTCTGGTCGGCGCGCCCGTCAACGACACGGACTCGCGCGTAGAGGGAAAGCTCGTAGACCTTGATTCCGAGCAACAGATGGTCTCGGAAATCTGGGGCTTCAACGTGCTTCTGGGCGGCACGCGGCGCAACAACATTTTTCGCAGCCGCTTTAAGGTCGCGCCCTTCGCGGACATCTGGGTTCGCTTTCCGGGCGGGCAGCCCGACTCTTTCTTCGGCGCTTTTTATCAGAGCGTGCTGCACGACATTGTGTGGGCCAAAGCAGGCGGCGACGGCTCGCGCTTTCTTCAAGAGCTACTCGTAGGCGGCCAGCCGCCTGAGAAGCTCAGCATACGTTTTAACGTGGACGGCTATAACGACGACTCCACTTCGGAGCAATTTACTTTTGGCCGAGTGGTCGGCGCGATTGGGCTGCACACGGACGACGAGCCAGCGCACTTCATAGCCGGTCGCGCTCTGCCGTCCGTGCAACCGCCGCCGCAGCCGCCGCTCAACACCGCGTACGTCGAGATAGACGGCAGCATCCTCTCGCTGGATTTGGGTAATAGCCTGCCTACGCAATCGGCTGGCGGCGCGTTGGCGGATATGGGCCAGCTTTATCTTGCCATGCTGCCCGCAAACGGCGCGCCGGTTCTGATAGGCGAAGTCGAGTACAGGGATTCCGGCTGGTACGAGGAGACGGCTGGGATAGTCTCTTTTCGTTTGACCGATTCACAATTGGCGGATGTCGAAAAGACTCCGCTCGGCATAGTGCAATGGAGCAACAATTACCCGCAGGGGTTTCTGCCGCTCTTGGCCGAAAGCTCCAACGGCACATGGCTGCGCGCAGACAAGTTCGTCTTCCGGCTCAATCCGGGCGATAAGAAAAGCACCACGTTCTATGCTACTGCTTACGGCAAGCGTATGAGCAATGCTCAGGTTAGCTTGGGCTATGACCCTACGCAGATGGCGCAGCAAGTATCTCAGGGGCCGATTCCGGGGCCAGCGAAAGTCGGCGTGCCCGAAAAAGCTCTTCTCTTCGACACGCAGTTTCAGACGAACACCGACGGCACATACGAGCTTCAACTCACTGCCGGAGACCCCGGCGACCCGCGCGAGTACATTGACGGGCAGGTTTACGGCGTGACTTACGCGCTCGGCAGTGCGCCGCCTCCCGTGGGCAGCGTTCAGAATCCCAGCCAGATATTGAACGCGCTTGTCTGGTCAGGCTACAACGTGCCGGAACAGCCAACGTGGCTTCATGACGTGCAGCCAATATTTCAACAATACGCCAACCTCTATCCAGTGATGCGTCCGATTGTCGATTTAGCAGACTACGCGAGCGTGATTGGCCGCCGCGCCATCCTCAAGAATGTCTTCGACACGCCCGTCACAGACCCAAACTACATGCCCGTCACGCGCGACCTTTCAACATCGAAGCGAGAGATGATACGCAAGTGGCTGGAGCGCCCGCTCTACATGCAGATAGATTCGGTCGAAGACCTCTTTATTGCTTTACAGCAGGCGGTGGAGCTTGAGCACTCTACCATCCCGCCGTACCTGTGCGCGCTCTACAGCATCAAGCAGGGGACAAACACGGAGGCCGCGGAGTTGATTCGCAGCGTCGTCATAGAAGAGATGCTGCACATGGCGCTCGTTTCAAACTTGATAGTCTCACTCGGCGGCGAGCCGCGAATAGGCTATCCGGGCTTTGTGCCGCGCTATCCTGGCCCGCTTCCGGGCGGCCTGCGCGCAGGGCTTCAAGTGCGGCTGCGTCGCTGCTCGATTCAACAGATTCGAGATGTCTTCATGTCCATAGAGCAGCCTGCCGTGACAATAGAGCCTGTCAACAGGCACGTGCGCCCCACAGACCCCGTTGACCCGCAGTTGTTTACCATCGGCTGGTTCTATGACGAGATTAAGCGCTCGCTCGCGGATTTGGCGAACGCGGGCAAAATATCTTTCGGCCACGCGGAGCGGCAGGTCTCAGACTGGACAGGCACGGGCAAACTCTACGTCATCACTAGCCTTGAGGACGCAGTCGCGGCCATTGACGAGATTAAGGAGCAGGGCGAAGGCGCTTCGCCTCTTGACCCGGACGACACAGACCGAGAGCTTGCCCACTACTATAAGTTTGCAGAGATAGTGAGGGGCCGTCGCATAGTCCGCAGCAAAGCGGGCTATTCATATACCGGAGCGCCGATTCCGTTCGACCCCGACGGAATCTGGCCCATGATGGATGACCCGGACACGGCGTTCTTTAAGCCAGGCTCTCGCGCACGACTTCTCTCCGACCAGTTTGCCGAGACGTATCAAGCGTTGCTGAACGGCCTGCACAGAACCTTCAACGGCGAGCCGGGTTATCTGAATCAGGCAATCGGCACTATGTACTCCCTGAGCGTAGTCGCGCGACAGCTTATGCAAACTCCTTCGGGTCTGGACGGCACGACCGCAGGCCCATCCTTTCAGCTTCCGCCTCCGCAGTAAGACGTAAAGAGTAATTTGATTTCAGTGGTTGGATTAACTGTTTAACCTGCAAAGGAGAAAATTTTATGGCATTCACACCCGGATTCAATTCGACCGAAGCCGAGCCGCTTCTAGCTATGCTCGCGGCTCTGGAAGGCACGACGCCGCCGCCTCTGACACAACCGCCGTGGCCTTCTGGCTGGAATATTATTTACGACTCGCAGCAGATAGGCCCCTTTGATAACAGGTGGCAGCTAGCATCCAATTCGCAGGGCCAGTATGCCATTCTCATCAGGGGCACCATCTACGCGGCTGGAAGTATCATCGACGACCTTCTGTCGGTGATGATACCGGCGAACGCATCTATAGGATTTACTCTGGGCGGCACCACTTACTCTCTTGACTATCAACTGGCGGCGAAGAATAACACAAATGCCGGAGTCCACTTGGGCTTTACCCTAGCCATGTTCATACTGATGTACTGGCCGAGCAAGGGTATTATCTGGCAGTTGGTGGAACAGGGCATCCTCCCCGGCAGCGACATCTTTATAGCGGGCCACAGTCAGGGAGCAGCCATAGCCACGCTCTGTCGTTCCTATCTCAACTATTTGTCCCTGGACAATGTGAATCTCTTCGGCACCATGTACAACTATAAAACGTATGTCTTCGCTCAGCCGAAGCCTGGCAATGACCTGTACGGTTACGATTACAATTCGGTCGCGGGCAACGCAGGTCTCGCCTACACCGTCAACAACAGCCAGGACTGGGTTCCACAGGCACCGCTCACATTGGAACTGCCATCCGACATCAACACACCCAACCCGCTCAGCGTGCTGCTCGAAAACTCAGCAGCGCTTGCGAACGTCACTCAGTCAGTCAACAACCTGAAAGACAGTATCGCGCTGGCCCAAGCATCGAAGCACCTGTCGAAGATGGATGCGCTGAGGCAGGTATTCACGAGCGCAGAGTTTCAGGAGAAAGTGCTGACCAAGCAGATTCCGCAGAGCGCACAGACGGATGATTTCAAACCCGTCCTGCCCAATCTTTTATTGACGCTCAACTTTACAGGCTGCGGAGCGCCTTATAGTCTCCTGGGTGTTCCGGGCACAAATCCTTGCGATGCCAAAGACTTCTTCTGGCAACATCACGGGGCTATGTACTACGACCTGCTGACGGGCACAGCCATTCCGACAGAGTGTCCCGATTAAAGGAACATATTTACTCCGTCGCTCGTAGAAGTGGCAGACTGCTGGCGGCGCTCTGCTGTAGGATGCGCGCAGTTAGCAGTCCTCATTACTAATTAAATTCCGCATGCTGCTGTAGCCTGTTGCTGATGGGTCTGCCCATCAGTAGGTGTAGTCCTGTCTTTATCAGGGAAAGGCTATCCGAGATGAACTCAAATTATTCGCTCAGGCAGAGAGCAAGATTCGCGGGTCTACTTTATTTTCTGTCAACACTGGCCGGAGGCTTCGGCCTCTCTTATGTCCGGTCTAAGGTAATCGTGGCCGGAGACGCGGCGGCGACTGCCGCTAACATAATGTCCTCCGAGTTTCTATTCCGGGCCGCCGTCGTCAGTAATCTCTTATCACAGGTCTTACTGTTTTTCTTCGCCCTGGCCCTGTACCAGCTATTTAAGGAAGTAAATAGAGTGCTGGCAAGAGTGCTATTGGCTTCTGCCATGCTGACTGTCGGCATAGCTGTCGTTAATGCGCTCAATAATTTCGGAGCCTTGCTGGTCTTGAGCGGGGCCGATTACCTGAAGGCTTTCACTCCCGAACAACTCAGTGCTATGGCGATGATATTTATCAGATTGAACAACAGCGTCGGGCAGGGACTCATTGAGATATTCTGGACGCCTCTATATATTTCATTCGGCTTGTTAGTCCTCAAGTCCAGGTTCCTCCCGAAGATTCTGGGCGTGCTGCTGATAATCATGGGCGTAGGATTCGCAATCAACGTCTACACGAAATTCTTGATTCCACAATTTTATCCTTTGATGCTCACACGCTTAGCCATGTCGCTCGGCGCGCTCGGAGGTATCCCGACCATCCTCTGGCTTTTGATAATGGGCGCGAGAGAACAGCAGCCCGAACAAAAAGTGAATCATGTCTAAAAGTCAGATTAATCCGATTTCCCTGCGCGAGCGCATAGAGGTTGTGGACGTGCTGCGCGGGTTGGCCGTCTGCGGCATTCTTATAGGCAACATGCAGTGGTTTTCCGGTTACGGGATGATGCCTCAATCGCTCGCCCGGCAAACTCCTTTCGCAGACCAGCTCACGCATTTTCTGGTTCACTTTTTTGTAGAAGGCAAGTTCTATTCAATCTTCTCCTTTCTGTTCGGCTTCGGCTTTGCTTTGCAGATAGCGCGGGCCGCAGAACGCGGCGACACAAAAGCCTCGCTCTTCAAGCGGCGGCTGTTCTGGCTGCTCGTCATAGGTCTCGTTCACGCCTATCTGCTTTGGGCCGGTGACATCCTGAGCATCTACGCCTTGATGGGTTTTCTGCTCATACTGTTTCGCAGGAAGACGGACACTGCGCTGCTCAAGTGGGCGTTCGTACTGATGTTGATTCCTATACTGAGCTACGTTCTGCTTTACGTTTTGTTCGTAGCCTTCGTCCCGCCTGAAGTAACTGCGAAGCTGGATGCAGCGCAGCTTGAGATGTGGAACAACGCGGTCAAAACGGTTCCGCAAAGCAGCTACCTGCAAATAATCACGGGCTACAACCGGCAATATATCGTGGGCAGGTACGCGAGTTTGATTTTGGAGATGCGTCTGCCGAAAATCCTGGCGATGTTCCTGCTGGGCTTTTACGCGTACCGGCGCGGGTACTTTCAGAATCTCTCAAGTCATCAGCCCTTCATTCGACGCCTCTTTGTATACACACTCGTTTTAGGTCTGGTCGGCAACATAGCTTTCGCGGCGCTGGCGGGAACGGAAGCGCCTTTGCCGCCGTCGCCTGCCGGAATCGCGGGCGTCGTCGCGTATGCCTTCGGCGTCCCTGCGCTGGCGCTCTTCATTGTCGCCCTGGTCGCAGTGCTGTGGCAAAGAGCGATGTGGCGCAGGCTGCTCTCCTTACTGGCTCCGGTAGGGCGCATGGCGCTGACCAACTATTTACTGCAAACGATTATCTGCGTCTCTATTTTTTACGGCTTCGGTTTCGGCCAGTTCGGAAGATTCGGTGCGGGCGTGTCTACACTGATTGCGCTCGCCATCTTTCTCTTTCAGATATTCATGAGCGCGTTGTGGCTGAAGTATTTCAGCTACGGGCCTATGGAGTGGATTTGGCGACAACTCACATACGGCAAGCGCCTCAGTCTACGGCTCAAGCCTCAAGCAACTCAATATTGAGCCGCTCAAGAACGTCACTGATGGGATTCGCCACGCCGTAGCTTTCGATTCTTTTCAGATTATCCGTGGCCGCATCATTCTCTGGCGTAGTGTCGGGCGAAACCTGTGAGGGCTTAGGCGGGTCGGGCGTTCCGGCGAAAATCAGGCCGAGCGCGTGTTGTTCAGCGTCAACGACCAAAGAGCCGCTATCGCCCTTGCTCACGAATTTTGTAAATTCCGGCAGCCTGGGTTTAATCAACACTTGGTTCTTGAAAAATGCCGACTGGGCGGTGCGGTCGTAGCGTATCCAGATATCAAGGTAGATTGAGAAGACGCTCCCTTCCGTGTAGCCAGTAGTTCGCCCGAACTTGCGCGCGGCCTCGCCCACCTGAATCTCCTTCTTCGGCACGTAGCCTTTGACAGCTCCTATCAGGGGGATTACGCCTTTGTGACGATGCGTGTCCCACAGTTTGGCTATGGCTGCGTCAACGTGGTTCGGCTCCTTTATGTCGGCATCGAACCTGAGCGCGGAAAAGTTTACCAGCGCCGCTATGGGACGATTGCTCGCAGGCTCGCCCGGACTGGGCTGCATTATCAGGTCGCTTGCGTCGACGGTCGTCTTTCTGAGGTCTGCGAAGACGTGCGAGTTGCTCAGCAGGTGAATCTCTTTTCGTCTAGACCAACGACTTTTGCGCGTGCAGAAATAGCCTATGGTTCCGCTCTGGCCGCTCAGGTTGGTGTTCGCGCCACTGATTCCTCCGATTATCACTTCCTGCGGCCCACGAATTCCGTTCGAGTAATGTTCACTCGCCGCAAGCGAACTGAAATCCGCGTCCGACAAAAAAATTGCCGGAGCCGTTTCTATGAGGACGAGCGGAACGCCGCCGTAACTGGCGGGTAGTGTCGCAGCGCCTGCGCCCGGCCACAACTCCTGATTCGCGTCCGAGACGAAAACCTGTATGCAATAGGCGCTGTCGTCATCGGTTCGCCCTATCCCTATGGCGTGTATGTTCGCGGAGAAACCAAGCCTGAGATAACGCGAGCTTAACTCGTCTTTGAGTTTGATGATTCGTTTGAGCAGACCGTAATCCGTGCGGCGGCGTGGACGCCTGAGCGCGAGCGAGCGCCTGTACCTGCGAACGAGGAGCCATGTCAGCCAGGCTAGCAAGAGCGCGGTCACTACCCAGGTTATTTCGTCGTAGTAATAAAGGGTAGTGACGCCGCCGTTGCCGTTCGGGCGCGACCAGATCAGGTGTCTTTCCAGCGCGAAAAATATCATGGCTCTGAGAGCTTATCTATGGACGACAGGTCGGAAACAATCGGGTGGCAGAAGTCCACTTGATTTACAGAGCCGCCTTTGGCTGCCGTCTCTTCTACGACAGGGCTTAAGTCTACGCGCGTGCCGTCCGGGCTTGCCAGATAACCGTAGTAATCTTCCATGTCGCTGTAAACGCCGCTCCCGCTATAGTCCATGTTCTTGATTTCGATTCTGAAGGGCAGGCCCTCTATGCGCTTGAGCGTGTGCGACTCTTCCCTGCCGCCTATGCGAATGGTAAAGCTGACCTCTTCGGCCTCTATCTTGACGCCCATAGTTTCGCCTACGTTGCCGAAGGCTTGCGGCTCGCGGCGACGCCCGCTCGCGTCCACTTCCACCTTTTCAAAGAAGAGATTCGTGTCTAGCTTCTGTGTGTAGAAGAGTCCGTTGCCTATGTATATTTTCGTCAAAGGGTGGCGCGGTTGCCCCGTGGGGTTGAGAAGCGCGTCGCCGTTGCCGTGCAGAGATTCCATCCTCACGAGCCAGCGAAAGTCTTTGGTGTCCGCCGAGCCTAGCCTGTCAAACTCTCCGCTTTGATAAATTTCATAGCCTTCTATGGCGGGCCTGTCGGCGGCCTTAATTTCAATCTCCACCTCTTCCTTCGGAAGCTTCTCGTAAGTCGCTATGTCGCTATAGGCAACGTGGTCGCTGCCGGTTCCTTCCTGAAAGACGGGGCGCTGAATTCTGATGCTCAAAGCGTGTTTGTCGTCGCGTATGGCCGCGACCTCGCCGCGCCCAAGCTCTTTGTTGAAGCAGATGATGCCGAGGCCCGTGAATCTGACGAGCGCTGTGGCTGAACTTTCTTTGATAGACATAATTGTTCTCCTGTCATAATCGTTCCTGGAAAAGCTTTCATCTTAGAGTGCGGTCTTGCAGGCTAAACGTAACGCTGCCTGATGAAAAATCGCGCTCAGCGACAGAGCCAAACCCCTGCGACTTTAGTGCAGACGACCCTTTTACTCTTGGCGATAGGCCGTGATGTTATCTTCCCGTTGAAGTTCGTCCTGACCTGCCACACGTACCTGAGAATGACCGCAGCCGAACGGCAAGACATAATGAAGGTGGTCGCGTATTCAATCTCACCTAAAACGGCCTCGGCGTTTGCGGCACCGTCGGGCGCGTTCTCGGCTATGATTTTCTGGCGCTCGCCTTCGATGTTGCGCCGCCACCTGCCGCCGTAACTACTGATGATGGTCTCCCTCTCGCGCGCTCTGTCTGCGTCAGAGCAAGTCGTCTCCGCAGGTCTCTGAGTTACCGTAGGCGTAGGAGTTGGCGGCGGCGGTGATGACAAAACGGGCGTTTGCGTCCACACGGGAGTCGGCGTTGGTGTCGCTGTAACTATTGTTATTGTGATTGGAGTTGCGGTTGGTCTTGGCGTAGCGTCAGACCAGGGCGTCTGTGTCGGGAATGGTGTAGGAGTTTGCGCGGGCGTCTGAAACGGAGTCGGACGCGGTGTCGGGGCGATTACTTCTGTTGCGATTGGAGTCGCGGTCGGTTGCGGCGTGACGGTAGACCATTTCGCCGGAGCCTCTTTGCCCGGAATGCTCTTTGGAGAAGGAGCGTTCGGCTCGTCGGTCGCGTTCTTAGCCAAAGGCTCGTCCTGAGCGCCTTCCTCTTCCGGCTTAGGGTTGAGATAGACGACGCCGTTCATGACTATGACGAACAAGACCATAGCCGTCAAAAGCATCGTCGCCGCACGCATTAAACCTCGCCGCCACTTTCGCTTTCTTTCCTGTCTGCTGAGCCGGTTCTCTTTCTCTTCGATGACGCGCACGCCCTCGCGCCAGGCGTCGCTCTGCGGATCGACCGCGACGAGCGGCGCGCCGTCCGTGAGGCAGAACATGAGCGCTTCGTCCGCGTAGTAGTCCAGGCATTTTGGGCAGGTGCGTATCATCTCAGTAGTTGCTGTAACCGCCTATCAGCGAGAACGCGGCCCAGTAAAAGGGCGCGGCGGTTCTGTCTCTGCTCAAGACCTCAAGCTGCGCGAGCCTGAGGCTCTCGGCTGTGCTCAAGCCTTTCTCTTTACGGTTGCGATGGAAGGCGACCATCAAATCCCTAGTCGGCTCCGAATCAACTTTCCATTGGCTTGCGACGACCAGTGGAGCGCCGAGCGCCAGGAAAGTTCTAGCCACGCCTATTGCGCCTTCGCTCTTGTCGTAACGTTCGAACGCAGTCTCGCAGGCCGACAGCACTACGAGCTTCGCGCGCGGCAATTTGTAGCCGCCGAGTTCGGACGAGCGCAGGTCGCCGCCCGCAAAGAGCAGCTTTGAATTACCCGGCGATTGACGGTTGGCTACGAAGTGGCCCGCGAAGTGAATCACCTCCGAGTTACCAAAGTTAAGCAGAAACTTTTCCTTCGTGGCTTCTGTGCCGATGAGTTCTAATGAGTTACGGTAACTTGCTGCAATCGTCTTGGCTTCCGATTCTGCGGCCTGCAAGTCCGCAAGATTCGGATTCTCTTCGCGGTCAAAATCGGGATTGCCAATGCTGAGAAGATTCTCGTTCCTGGCCTGCTCACGCTTGAGCGCGTTCTCCGTTGCTACCACCAGAACGGAAGCGCTTGGCGAATAGGACAAGACGAAATCTTCCAGCAGGTATTTTCCCGACGGCGAGACGAGCGAGGCGAACGAAAGCTGATGAAGCGACTTGTTCGCAACAACGCAAATCTGTTTTCCTGCGTCCAGCCCCTGCGGAATCAGAATCTCGTAAAGCTCTTTCGCCTGTTGCCTGACTTCCGGCGCAGGCGCTTTCCCGACGACCGCAGATTGATAAGCGACTATCTTCTTTTCCAACTCGTCCGACGTGATAGCCTTTTCGATGAAATCAAAACGGGTCTTCGAGACGACCCATACGGCCAGCCTGTTGGGCAGCACAGCGTATTCGATTAGCTGCAACTTCTCCGGCAGCCGCGCCTGTATCTCCGCGAGCGAGAGGGGACGGGCCACCGCGCCGAAAGTCTTTTCGAGTTCCGCAATCGGCCTGTCCGATTCTACAAAGTCCAGCAGCGAGCGCGACCTTGACTCTTCCACGAAGGCAAAAGCGCCGCGCGCATCCCGCGCGCTTATGGCATTGTCAATCGCCACGTCAAACACATCCTGCTCGCTGGCGAAGAATGTCTGACGCAAGCTGTCCTCACGAATCGTTGCGCGATACTCTTCCGACAGTTTCAAGACAGTCCTAAGCTCTGCTGAGAAATCTTCCTGACGATTAAGCTGCTGAAAGCAGAAGAGCCTGCCCTTGTGAATCTGATACGAGCCGACCGTAAGCTCCGGCACCCGAGCGTAAAGCTCAAGCGCTTTGTCGTAATCCGTGAGGGCCGCGTTGCAGTCTTTCATACGGCTCTTCAAGTCCGCGAGCAGCAGGTAGATTTCTGCGGCGGTCTGCACATTCTCTGCGCTCTGCTCGCGCCCTACGGTCAACTGTTTTGATTCGTTAGCGTAGTTCAATGCGGCTTCGAAATCTCCTTTCGCGGCGGCTGCGTTCACCATGTTTCGCAAATTCTGATTGACCCGGATGCTCGCGGGCGACATCTCCCGAATGCGGCTCAGCGCCTCTTTTGAGAAGCTCAGGGAGGTCGAGAAGAATTTCAGCCTGAGCGAAAGGGCCGCGAGCGTGCTCTGGTCTCGCAGGGTTTGATTAATGTTCTGGTAATAAAGCTCTCGGTCGGGAAGTTGCTCGCTTGCGTAAAGGAGCGCCGTCTCAAGCTCGCCAAGTCTGGAATAGTTACGGGCCAACGCTTCCTGCGCGTGATGAGTCTCTATGACATTGCGCGAGGCTTCGGCCAGTCGCAAAGCAGTCTTTAAATTCTTGTTCGACTGCGAAAGGTTGTTCTGACGATAATCGCTGATGCCTAGCCAGTAATAGGCGGGCGCAATCAGGACTTTGAATTTAAGAGTCCTAGCCGATTCGATGATGGCCGCTAGACGACGACGACCTTCTTCAAACTTCGCCACGTCCGGCAGGAATTGAACCGCCCAATTCTCCGCCAAGCCTGCTTCGGCCCCGTCGCCGAGCTTTGCGAAGAGGTCACGGCTTTTTTCAAACTCCGAGATGGCCTTCGCGTAATCGTCCTGCTTGACGAAGCGGTGCCCGCTTTCAAGAACTTCCCTGGCCTGCAACAGCCCTTCAATCTTATCCGCGCCGACGCCTGCGTAAAATCCGGCTAACTCAGAAAAAAAAACTCGTCCGATTGCGACTGCTCGAAACTGCCTATGTAGGCGAGCGCGTCCAGGCTCTCCCTGGCCTCCGGCTCTGCCCCCTGACGCTTCGCCAGCAAGTATCTCTTCGAGAGTTGAAGCGGGACTGCGGCTTCCTTTAACAAGCCCTTCGTCTCATTATGAATCTTCTGCGCGCGAGCGTCGTCACGGTTGCGGTAAGCCGCCAGGAAATCTTCCAAGACCTGTTCGGGAGTCTTGAAGAGCGTCTGCTCGCTTTCGAGCCGTGCCATCTGCCTGCGCGCCTCTTCGGCCCACGGCGAAGACGAATCCTTCTGCAAGTAGAGCGCCCACGATTCCTTCGCCTCTCGCGGCAATCGCAACTCCTGTAGCGCCAGCGACCTGTTAAAAAGCGCCTCAAGGAGATTGCCGTCCAACTCTGTTGCCTTCGTGAACTCTTCCAGGGCACGCCCAAGGTTCTCCAGCCTCTTCTCTTTGCCGCCCGACTTCGCCAGTTCAAAATATGCCGCGCCCAGATCGTTGTGAATCTTCGCGCTGCTGGCGTCAAATTTCAGCGCGCTCTCGAATTCCCTGATAGCGTCCGTGTACTTGCGCTGCGTGAGATAAAAGACGCCTAGCGAGTGATGCGTCCGTGCGCCGGGACTCTTTTCCGTGGCCTCTATCAGACTGTTCTCTATGCGGCGCAGGCGGCTCCTGTCTCTCTCTTCCGGCTCGCCGCGTAGCTCGCCTGCGGGCGCGTAACCGAACTCCGCGATGCGCGTCTCCGTGGGCCGCTCCTTCTGATAAATCTGGCGCAACTCCGCAAGATCGTCCGCGCCTGTGCTGCTGCTTCTTCTGCTGGTCAGGTAAACGACTGAAACGAGCGCGGCGATGAGCAGGACGGCGAACGTTGCTATCATCTTGGGCTGGCGGAAGAAGGCTTTCAGCGATGCGAAGAATGACGGCCCGGCTTCCAGAACTTCGGGCTTCTCTGCCAGAGCCTTCTCTCTCAAAGCCTCCGTCAGTTCCAGCTTGAAACGTCTCTCTGGATTGTCCGCGAGCGTCGCGCTAAAACTCGCGGCGTCCGCTTCCGTCATGCGCCCCAGCACGTAATCATTTATGAGAGAGTCTTCCACAAGCTCTACCTCGGAGCAGAACTCTTCATCCGTGAACAACAGTTCCTCAAGCCCTTCGAGCGTGGCTTCGTCGGAAACTCTGCCCAGAAGGTACTCGCGGACTGTCTTTTCGCTCTTTAAGGATTCGTCTATCAAAATTCGCCGCCCCAATTTATTGTGTCATTATCGGGCGTTATGTAACTCCGAGTTTTTTAGCTCATGCATTCGTGCACGCACAGCTTCAGGTTCTTCTTGATTCGCATGACTCGCATACGCAGGGCCGTCTGCGACATCTCAAGCTTTTCCGAGATGCGGCGATGAAGATCAATCTTCGCCTGCCTGACTTCGGAGAAGTAATCAAGGATAAGACTGCGGCTCTCAGGCGAAAGCTCCGCGAGGCATTTGTCCAGGCACTCTCTTGAAAAGCTCTTCTCTTCGGGGGCGCTCGCGGCGATTGCCACCTCGTCAATGTCCAGATGCTCGCGCTCTTTCCTCAAGGATTCCCTGAAGACATTCCTCGCCACGCCGTAACAATATGCCAGCTTGTTTTCTATCTGCTCTTCACCGATTTTCAGAATCACGCGGTTGATAGTTTCGTCCGTCAACTCTTCGGAAAACCTGCAACGGCGCTGTGAGAAAAAGGTGTAGAGCCGAAAGCGCAGGCGCTCGTACTCTTCGCCCGCACGGGCATCATCAGGACTGAGCCATGCCAGAAAGCTCGCAAAATTTTCCCGTGTTACTTCTTTTTTCACCTTGGTGTCAGGCATAGGCAGATGGCCTTGGTCTGAGCGGTCGGAAAATTCAGCGACAGAATAGCGCAATTGCAGGAGGTTTGATACTCAGAATTTTTATCAGGAGCGCGTGCAGCCGAAGTAATCAGCCGGACGGCTAGAGCTTATCGTCCGGCTGGTTACTATTACTTAATTTTGTAAGGGCCTGAACCGACGGCCCTCTAACACGTTCTGACCTTAGTTGGCTGCTTAGGCCAGCACGTATACGAACGAACTCAGACAACCCGCCTGCTTGACCGCTTTCCAAGGGGCCTTAGCATTATTCCAGCATGACTGAAACGCGTTATAGGAGCCTACGACCGACGGTGCCTTTGAAAGAATGCAGGTCAGGCACGCGCCCCATTGTTTGTTCCAGCAAGGCGAAACGCAGGGCGCGACGGTCTTAGGCATCGCAGCGTTAGCGGGATTGCCGCACCAGGGCTTCACAAAAGAGCCTGCGGAGTTCTCTTTATATGAACCGTAATGGCTGAACTCTCCGAACTGTTTGAGTTCTAGCTGGTTGAGGTTCGGAGCCAGGTCGGGTCTAAAAGCCGGTTCAAGCTTGTAGGTCTTGATTTCGACCTGCCTCTGGATATTCTTAAGCCCTGACTCGACCTTCTGGATTGATACCAACTGTTCTTCCACGTCTCGCTCAAAGGCCAACAGGTTCGCAGTGCCTCCACTCTTTCCCTCGGACTTTGCCGCCGCTTCGGCTTGCTGGACCGCGTCATTAAAGGCCGCGTACAAGTCCTGTGCAACGGTGTTCATGCTCGTCTCCAACTCTTTAGCATCTTGTTCCTTCAGATATTTTCCTCCCTCTACGCGAAGCAGGATATTTTGAAGGTTGCGGACGTTCGCAGCGCTGGCATTGATTCTCTCCGTGACGCTCGGTGTCACGGTGGATACCCTTCTGTACTGTTCTGCCTGTAGGTCTATGCCTTCAGTCTGTCGCGGCGCCATCTGCGGCCCAGGCGTGGCAGGGCGTTCCTGAGCGACGCCCACCGACGCGACGAGCATCACCAGGGCTGTTAAAGCAATCAACGGTCTTGTTCTACTTGATCTGTATGCTCTCATTTCGAATCTCCTTTCTCTGAGGGTCAGCGCTATCTAGAGGATTTTTGCGCCGCACGTTTGGATAGCTTCATCTGTGCGGGACAGCTAGGGGTGAATCCTTAGCCGACAAGTTGTTCATTCATCTGAATGTGACTTTTCGAGAAGGAACGTCACGCCGCGAGGGTTTTTACCAATGCAATGGTTTGCAGTAGCCAGAGGCCGGTGAGGGGCCTCCGACGGCTCCTGAGCTTTAAGCTCAAGGAATGATAGTTACTTGTTCGGTCGCTTGATTGGGCCGGGTCGTCCGGGCGAGACTTCAAGCGCGGGCATCGCACCCTTGTTGGTTTTTTCGGGTTCGTTCGCAGAGGGATTCGCCTCTTCAAATCCTATGGCTAGAAGCTCATCGTTGAACGAAGCTACAAGCTTGTTGACGTAAAGTCGCGGCCTCAATTCACACTTTGTCGTAGGCCCTTGATTAGTCACGGCGTCGCACTCGCAGCGCGGCCCTGTCTGTCCCGTTAAAACGTTCTGGCCTGTCATCACCAGCTTGCAGGACGAGCATCCGCCCGAAGCGCAGTAAAGATATTTTTCGTCCCCGACGTAATATATTCCCGCAAAGCCGTCGCCCGAAGGCTCAAGCGGCAGATACAGCGTGCCCTGCTTTTCAATCAAGACCGCAAGGTAGCTGGCCTTTTCAAAAGAGAGAATCTTAATGTCCGTGACCACTCCGCCCTCCCTTGTACTGTTAAGAGCGGTTTGCATGGCGGCAATCAACCTTTCTTTCTCTCCCGCAAGTTGCAGTCTATCGTCTCTCTTGATTGCCACGACGGCTGCTCTGATTGTGTTCCTGCGCCCCTGCGCGTTGCCCCTTGAAGTCTGTGCCGTTGCTGTAGAGACTATAACGGCCAGCACGGCAAATGCGAACAGCGCCTTCAGCGCGTTGAGTTTTCCTGACATTACGTCCTCCTGAGAAACTTGAATTTTGCACGAGACTCAATTTCGGTTTCGTGCTTGCATCTATGTGTGACTTTCCCCTGAAGAAACGTAACGCCCGTCGCCAAACTATTTTCCAGGTATTCCAGAGAGCAGGCGAGCAAGGTTCCTGCATGGAAAAGTCCCATGTCAGGAATAGACATGGGACTTTTGATTGAGCGGGACTTTGTTTGTCTCTCTTCGTTATTTCGTAGGCTGGCTTGTACAGGTGCCGCTCAGTTTCGCGTTGACGAACATGCCGGAAGGGCTGGGGCTGCCGTTGACGACCCTGACTCTCAGGACATGCGAGCCGGAGCCGACAGCAGTGCTGAAGGTTGGCAGAGTTTTCTTAGGGGTATTGAAGCACCAGCCTCCAACGCATTGCGAGATCAGCGCGTTATCCAGAAAGACTTGCACATCGTCGTCACCGCCGTAGTTTCCGCTCAAGGTAACTTTCTGTTCAATCGAGCAGGCCGGAACCACGAATTCCAATCTGTATTCGTAAGGCCCGGCAGGCATGGTGCCGGTACCGCCCGTTGCCGCGCTCGAAATCCACTTGGCTGGCCCCGGGTTAATATTCCAGAGCGGGTGAATCGCTGTCAGGAAAATTGCCGGACTACCATTCACAGTCCAATTGTTTGAGCTTACTGTGCTGAGGTCAAGCGTGTTTGTTCCTCCCAGACATTTGCAGCACCCCAGGGTGGGCTTAACACCAACCGGCTTTATTTTATCCAGTTGACCCATCGCCGCAGACGCGGCAACAACCATCACGACCGATGCGAACAGCGCCTTCAGCGCCTTGAGTTTTCTCGACATTACGTCCTCCTGAGAATCCAAATTTTGCACGAGACCCGCTACCGGTTTCGTGCTTACACCCGTGAGTGGCTTTTCTCAGTAGAAACGTAACGCTGCCGCTAGATTTGAGAATTTTGGCGTGTGATTGAGAAATTCCGTGCGTCTTTATATTGTAGGAACCTAAATGGTCTAAGCCGGGAAGCGCGAATGATGCTGAAACCTCGTCCGGTCGCCACAAGCCATGAAGACATCTTTATAGAGCGCTACGCAGAGTTGCGCTCCTGGGCGCTACGCTTGACCGAAAAAGACCAGGAGAAGGCCGAAGATATTGTTCAAGAGGCTTTCATACACTTCACGGTCGCCCGCCCCGACATAAACAGCATCACAAATCTAGAAGGATATTTGTATAACGTGCTGCGAAATTTACACCTCTCGCAGGAACGACGTGCTTCGCGCAGCCGCTTGCAGCAGCTATCCGTCTTTGAATATGACACGATTGAGTTGGCGCTGCGCGTTGTAGGCTCAATCGAGCAGCTTCAGGTGCAGGAAGACTTGCGCCGCGTCTGCCATTACAGTTGCGTTCGCAAAGAGACTGCACGCGCCGCAAGCATCCTTATCCTTCGCTTCTTTCACGGCTACTATCCTTCGGAAATCGCTCGCGTAGTTAAAACCAATCGACGCGCCGTGGACGAGCGGCTGAGAATCGCGCGCAACGAAGCGCGCTTCTACCTGGACGACCCCACGCGGCTGAGATTCATAAACGGCGCTCCGCCTGAAATCACAGAAGCGCGCAGCATACAGGGCACCGGCGACTTTTTGAGCGAGTTGCGCCGCATGATTTTCAATTCAAGAGAGGGCGATTGTTTGGAGCGCGCAGAGCTTGAGCGGATTTACAAGCGCGACGACGCGGCTCAACTATCCGTCAAGCAACTGGCGCATATTGTGAGTTGCCGCGCCTGTCTTGAAACTGTCAATTCCCTGCTTGGCCTCTCTTCTCTTAACGAGCGCCACCCGCCGGACATGATTGGAAAGGATTCTGCGCCGAAGGGGAAAGGCGCGCGTGGCAGAGACAAGCGTGGCGGCGATGAGCATTTCAATAAATACCGCAGGCGCGCAAGAGAGGTCTACGAGCACAGGCCGCAGGAGCTATATTTTCTGGTCAACGGTTTCATCCTTGGCTCGCAGAGAATCAATTCGGAGTTGACGGAGCAGACGCTTGACATCAGCATTGCGGAGGGCGTGGGCTTTGTAGAGGTGTGCAGCGAACAGGACGTGCGCCTCTTCTTCCTCAATGTTGAGCCTCCGCCCGCAGGCGCAGTCCGCCAGCCTACGCGTGTGGAATTGAGCGACGGGCGCTCTCTGGAACTGACCCTTTCGTTCGACAACAAATGGCCGACCCTTCACACGACCTATCACGACCCGCTCATGAAAGCGGAGGCTCTCGCAGAAGAATTATCGGAAGAGCTAACCGGACAGGCAGCCGTTGATGAAGCTCGTCGGCCTGTGAACACTCAAGAGGCTGACGCGCACGTGGGCTTCGCCGCATTTCTGAAGGATGCTTGGCGGCGCTTCGTCGGCACACGTTTGCGACTGTGGCCGGGGCTGGTCACTGCGGCGCTGGCTCTTCTACTCATAGGCGCGCTCGTCTTTCTGAAGATGCGTGCGCCAGAGACAAACGCGGCGTCGCTCCTTCAAAGCTCAATCGCGGCGGAAGAGAAGCGCTCTGGTAACGCGGAGATGGTCTTTCATCGCCGTCTAAGGTTCGAAGAGTGGGGAGATAACGGGACTCGCCTGATTGCCAGAAACCGCATAGAGGTGTGGCAGAGCGCGGCCAGAGAATTGACGGCGCGGCGCGTGTACGACGAGCAGGGCAACTTAATCGCGGGCGAATGGATAAGGACGAACGGCACTAGCACCGTTTACCAGCACGGAGACGAGCCGCAGGAGCGAGCCGCGCCGTCTTTGGTCGCAAAGGCTCTGCTTGAGACGGGCGAGTTGTGGCGGCTCGAAGCATCTGCGAAAGATTTTTCGGCGCTCGTGGGAAACAGCGCGGGACTGTCTGTCAGAGAAGAGGCTGGCGCGTACGTCATCGAAATGAGCCGCGCGCAGAGAAGCGATTCTGTATCGCTTGTGTCCGCGTCGCTGACGCTCAGACAGAGCGACCTGCGAGCAATCGGGCAGAAGCTTGTTATAGAGCGCGAAGGGTCGCGCCACGAGTACCGCTTCGGAGAAGAGCTTTTCGAAAAATATCCGAAGAGCCACGTTGGCCGCTCTTTCTTCATCCCTGATGCAGAACTCAACTCGCCTTCCGACAGAAAAGAGACGGATAAGCCGAAGGCTCAGGACGGCTTGAAGGACTCCACTTCTCCAGCGCCCGAAGCTTCGTCCGCAGTGGCGTCGCCTGAGCTTGAGATTGAAGTCACCTACCTGCTCAACCGTATTAAAGCGAATCTCGGCGAACAGGTGAGCATGGCGCGAACCGCAGGAGGACAGCTACGCGTCGAGGCTCTCGTCGAGTCGGAGGGGCGCAAGGAAGAGATTCTTCGCGCCCTCTCTCCGATAATCAATAACCCTGCCGTCAGGGTCGAGGTCGCAACAATCGGCGAAGCCGTACGCAACCAGCAGGACAAATCCAGAAAGCCGAACGTCACAGAGCGCGAGGTTGTGGTTCCGAATAATCGAATCCCGGCATACGCGGAACTGCGCGCATATTTTAGTGGGCGCGTGGTGGGCGATGCAGCCGTTGAAGAAGAGATAGACCGTTACAGCAACCGCGTCATGAATCGTTCGCGCCAGGCGCTCCTGCACGCCTCCGCGCTCAAGCGTCTCGCCGGAAGATTTTCGGCGGAAGAGCTTCAGGCACTCGCGCCCGAGGCACGCGCTAAATGGATTGCTATGGTGCGTGAGCACGCGCTCGCTTACCAGCGCGAAGTCTCTGCGCTCAGGCAAGAGTTGCGCTCGGTCTTCGGCGGTGTGGACGATGCCGCGCCCGAAGCTTTGAAGGAGACGGACATCCGGCAGGCGTCCGAGCGGCTGCTTCAGTTGAGCTACATGAATGACGAAGCCGTGCGCTCTGCGTTCACCATCTCTGCCGGAGGAGGCAGCAACAGCAGCGCGTCCGCCATCAAGTCTCGCGCATTCTGGCGACAGCTAATCACTGCCGAGCGGCTGGCTATAACTATTCAGGGCGCATATCAAAAGTAGATTGCGTGAGAGGCCCCCCGGCGCGGGCCTCAAGCCGTCTTTTATCTTTTTGACTCAGGAGGAATATTTATGCTCAAGAAGGGATTCTTACTTTTCATAGCGTGCTCCGCGCTGCTCTTCGGGGACGCTCTACAGGTCTTCGCACAATCTGGCAATACGGACGAGCGCAAGTTCGAAGTGGGCGCGCAGTTCTCTCTTCTCAGCGTCTCTAGTGTGCGAGGCTCAACTATGACCGTTGCCTGCCTGGTGCCGCCATGCCCTGAAGTTGTGAACATAGAGCGCACGCGCGAGACGACTGCGGGCTTCGGCGGCAGGATAGGCTACAACTTCAATAACAACGTGGCCGTGGAAGCCGAAGTCAACTTCTTTCCGCAGGAGCGCCGTCTCGACGGGCAGGAGATAGAGCTTTTGGCTGGCGTCAAGGTCGGCCAGCGCTTCGATAAGTTCGGCATATTCGGTAAAGCCCGGCCCGGTTTTATAAGCACGCGCGTAGACAATTTCGTACCGAACGGCGGAGTGTGTATAGCCGTATTCCCGCCGCCCGTAGGATGTTTTAATGAAGTACGGGGCCGCGAGACGCGCTTTGCTTTAGACATAGGCGGCGTCATAGAGTTTTACCCTTCGAAGAGGACGATTGTTCGCTTCGATGCTGGAGACACAATCTCCCGCATAGGGGATAGAGGAATCCTGCTTCCTTCCACAGTCTTTCCTGCCGGCGTGGTAGTGACACCGCCAGCCGAAACGACTCATAATCTTCAGGGGAGCATCAGCATAGCTTTTCGATTCTGAGAAGAACCCACGGGACACTGAAAGCAGTATGGCCTCGCGCAAGCACAGAGCTATCCGAAAGCATCTTTTAATCCTGGCGGCGGCAATCTCTCTGGTTGTCGCCGCAGGCTCCTCACACTTCGACACGATTACCGGCACAGCTTACGCTCAAGTTTACATGGCAACTCTGAGCGGGACTGTGACGGACGAGGCCGGTGCAGTTATTCCTTCAGTTAACATCACTCTCTTAAACTTGAGCACGGCGCTTGAGCGCCACGCCACCACGGATGACTCCGGCTATTACGTCGTCCCGCTTCTGCCGCCCGGAAGCTATAACGTGACGGCGCAGCGCACGGGCTTCAGCACACTTGAAGTTCGCAACGTGACGCTCAACACGGGCGACCAACTGGCGCTCAAGATAAAACTCAAGGTCGGAGAGATAGGCGAGACCGTGACCGTCAAGGGCGAGGATTCCGTGACGCAGCAAGGGCTGTCGGTCGCAACCGTAGTCAACCGGCAGTTGGTGGAAAACCTGCCGCTCAACGGGCGCGGCTTTCAATCTCTGTTCGAGCTTGCGCCCGGAACGGTTTTGACAAAAGCGACCTTCAACGAGCAGGGACAGTTCAGCGTCAACGGTCAACGAGCCAACGCCAACTATTTTATGATTGACGGCGTGAGCGCCAACATGGGCGTCAACGCGAGCCTTGCGCCAGGGCAGGCCGCCACGGGAGCGCTCCCTGCGCTGACTACATTGGGCGGCACCAACAACCTCGTCTCGACCGAGGCGCTCGAAGAGTTTCGCATCTTCACTTCATCTTACGCGCCTGAGTTCGGGCGCACGCCCGGCGCGCAGGTCTCAATCGTGACGCGCTCCGGCACGAACGCCTTCCACGGAACCGTCTTTGACTACTTACGCAACGACAGGCTCGATGCCAACGACTTCTTTGCCAACAGTCGCGGCCTCGGCAAAGGCGCTCTCAGGCAGAATGATTTCGGCGGCGTAGTCGGCGGCCCCTTGGCGCGCGACCGAGCCTTCTTCTTCTTTTCTTACGAGGGGCTGCGCCTGAGGCAGCCGCAGTTCGCCGTCACGGAAGTTCCAAGCGCAGCCTCTCGTTTGCAAGCCCCTCTTCAGTTCAGGCCGCTTCTTTCGGCCTTTCCCTTGCCGAACGGCGCGGACTTCCAGAACGGCTTCGCGGAATTTGCAGCCAGCTATTCCGACCCTTCAAGTTTGAACGCCACTAGCATACGCGTGGATTTTACAGCCAGTAAGCGCATGACTGTTTTCGCTCGCTATAACAACGCGCCGTCCGAGACTGTGCAGCGCGGCGGCATAAGTCTTCCTGGCTTCAACGCTCAGAGCCTGAACACGCTCAACCACACTTTCTTTAAGACTCAAACCTTCACGGCAGGCACCGCGCAAAGCATCACGCAAGCCGTCTTCAACGACCTGCGCGTTAATTGGAGCCGCGCGACGGGGAGCACCTTTCTCACGCTGGACGATTTCGGCGGGGCGGTCGTGCCGCCAGCCTCGCTTCTCTTCCCGCCGTTTGCGGACACTGAGACTTCAGGCTTTCAATTCATCCTGCGCGGCGGGCTGAACTCGAACTTCGGCTCCGGCAAGATAGCCGACAACAGTCAGACGCAGTTGAATTTCATAGACACCCTCTCCGTCATACGAGGCCAGCATCAAATCAAGCTCGGCGTAGATTACCGCAGGCTCTCTCCGACCTACAGGCCACTGACATATTCGCAGTCTGTAATCCTGGGAAATGGCAACACCAACGGCGTGGGCGCAGCGCTCAACGGTCAACCGTTTCAAATTCAAATCTCCGCCGAAGCAGGAGCGCGCCACCCCTTGTTCACAAACTTCTCGGCCTTCGCGCAGGACACATGGCAGGTCACGCCCAAGCTCGCTTTAACCTACGGCCTGCGATGGGAAGTAAACCCTCCTCCGGCAGAGAGCAACGGCAATCCTCCGTTCACAGTTCAGGGCATAGACTTCGACGACCTTGGCACAATCATCAGCGCTACGGGCGGCAACAATGCTGAGATTGATTTAGCGCCGCGCGGCAAGGCGCTCTGGAAGACTACCTACTACAACTTCGCGCCGCGAGTCGGGATGGCGTACCAGTTGTCACAGAGCGCAGGCACAGTGATACGCGGCGGCACCGGCATCTTCTATGACCTTGGCAACAGCCAGGCGAGCGCAAGCTTCGGAAGCGTCTTTCCCTTTGCGCGCAGCCGCACGATGATAGGCACTCTGTTTCCGCTTCCGCCGGACGCGGCACGCCCGCCAGAGCTTAATCTTGAGCCTCCCTTCAACACCATCTACGCCTTCGATCCGCGCCTCAAGCTTCCGTACACAGTGCAGTGGAACGCGACCGTCGAACAGCCCTTAGGCTCGCAGCAAACGCTCGCCATCTCTTACGTGGGCGCGGTCGGTCATCGCCTGCTGCGCGAAACTGCTGTCCTCAATCCCAATCCTAAGTTTACAGTCCTGCGCGTCGTCAGCAACACCGCGTCCTCAAACTACCAGGCGCTTCAGGCGCAGTTGCAGCGCCGCATGACAAAAGGTTTGCAGTTGCAGGCTTCCTACACCTGGGCGCGCTCGGTTGACGACGACTCGGATGATTCGTCTACAAACTTTTTCAGAGACATAAAGCCCGAGCAGGAGCGCGGGCCGTCGAACTTCGACGTGCGCCATTCTTTCACAGCCGCGCTCTCGTATAACGTCCCGCTACTTTTAAAGCGCGGCGGCCATCTATCACGCGCGCTTCTTCGCAACTGGTCGGTCGATGCCATCTTCAGGGCGCGCACGGCCACGCCGCTCAACGTGTTTTTGAGAACAGACCTCATCCTTGGCGACCTGGTCGAAGCCCGCAGGCCCGACCTGGTCGAAGGCGCTCCGCTCTACATCGAAGACCCTGCGTCGGCGGGCGGAAGGCGCATCAATAGAGACGCTTTCATCATCCCCGCAGGCCGTCAGGGGACTTTAAGACGAAATGCGCTCAGGGGCTTCGGCTTCTCACAGCTAGATTTCGCTCTGCGTCGTCAGATTAATCTTGCCGAAAGAGTAAATCTTCAACTGCGTGCGGAGTTTTTCAACCTGCTCAACCATCCGAATTTCGGAGACCCCATCACAGACCTCGGCAGCAACCTCTTCGGCCAGTCAATTCAGATGTTGGGCAAGAGCCTCGGCACCGGAGGCGTCAACGGGGGCTTAAGCCCGCTTTACCAGATAGGCGGCCCGCGCTCGGTTCAACTCGCAGTGAAGCTACAGTTTTAGACCATCAGTATGCACCCGCAATTTTGTATTTGACAGTTATCAAGAGTAGTGCTGGAATGTCCCCACTGCCCTGATGTCTCCCTCAATTTTATATAGCGACATCCCCTCCTTAGGGATATTTGTGAGAAAAGGAAGACAAGCATGGGGAGCATTAGCAAGTCGGTTAGAAACAGTTCTAGACAATCGAACCACACAGTCACAAACAGTCCTGGTAAATTTATACGCTCATCCTTACGGCACATTCTTTCCGCCGCGCTCCTTTTATTCTGGGGCACTCTCTTTTCACTCAACGCCGCAACTTTGCCCGCAGGCTTTACTGAAACGATGGTCGCAAGCGGGTTAACCAACCCGACCGCCATGAGCTTTGCTCCTGACGGGCGTTTGTTCGTCTGTCAACAGAACGGGCAGTTGCGCGTCATCAAGAACGGCGTGCTGCTTTCGACTCCGTTTGTGACGGTCAACGTAGACCCTTCGGGCGAGCGTGGTCTTCTTGGAGTCGCCTTCGACCCTAACTTTTCAAATAACCGCTTCGTCTACGTTTACTACACGACGGGCGCTATACCCATGCACAATCGCGTGAGCCGTTTTACAGCCAACGGCGACGTGGCCGTGGCAGGCAGCGAGACTGTGATTTTAGAGTTGGACAATCTAAGCTCGGCCACGAATCATAACGGCGGCGCTATACACTTCGGGCCTGACGGCAAGCTTTATATAGCCGTGGGCGAGAATGCCAATCCGTCGAACGCTCAGACGTTGACGAACCTCTTGGGGAAAGTGCTACGCATCAATTCGGACGGGACAATCCCCACGGACAATCCTTTCTTCAACTCCGCGACCGGAAAAAACAGGGCCATCTGGGCGCTGGGGTTGAGGAATCCTTTCACGTTCGCCTTCCAGCCCGGCACGGGCCGCCTCTTCATCAACGACGTAGGACAGGACACTTGGGAAGAGATTAACGACGGTATAGTAGGCTCGAATTACGGTTGGCCCATCACGGAAGGCCCCACGACCGACCCGCGTTTCCGTGGGCCGATTTTCTCTTACCGTCACACGGGGGCCGCCATCACAGGCTGCGCCATCGCTGGCGGAGCCTTTTATAATCCTTCCTTCGTTCAATTCCCTGCCGCGTACGTTGGCAACTACTTCTTTGCTGATTTGTGTAGCGGCTGGATTAAGCTGCTCAACACCACGAACAATACGGCGTCGGACTTTGCATCCGGCATCAACCAGCCTGTGGATTTGAAAGTAGGCCCGGACGGCAGCCTCTATTATCTGGCAAGAGGCAGCAGCGCCGTCTTCAAGATTCAGTATCCTGCGGGCGTGGTGAAAGCCAACACGACCACGACAGTCGCTTCATCCTCTAACCCTTCGGTCTTCGGGCAGAGCGTGACCTTTACGGCGACCGTTACTTCGGCTTCGGGAACTCCTACCGGCGCTGTGCAGTTCAAAGACGGCGCTAATAATCTAGGCTCGCCCGTGGCCTTGAACGCGAGCGGCGTAGCCACCTTCACCACTTCATCATTAACAGTCGGCACGCACACCATCACAGCCGAATACGGCGGCGACAGTAACTTCAACGCTTCGACTGGAACGCTCTCCGGCGGGCAGATGGTTAATAACCAGCCGAAGCTTGTGGAGTTGAGCAATTCAAGCTACAGCATCAACGAAGGCGCGGTGAACACTCCGCAGGGCTTCGCTTCTCTCAGCATAAACGTGACGCGCACCGGAGACACTTCGGCTGCGGCGACCGTTCAGTACATGACTTCGGATCAATCGGGCGGCAACGAATGCAGTCAGGTCACAGGACTGGCCTCTCAGCGTTGCGACTACACATTCGTAGGCGGGACTCTGAGGTTCGCTGCCGGAGAAGCTACAAAGACCATAGACATCCCCATCATCAACGACGGGTACGTTGAGAACAACGAGTTCTTCACCATACAGCTATCCAATCCGGTGGGCGCAAGCCTCGGCGCAGTCACACAGGCCACCATCACCATCATCGACAATGACCAGACGCCTACGACCGGAGCCAACAATCCATATCTGAATAATGCATTCTTCGTGCGCCAACTCTATCTAGATTTCCTCGACCGCGAACCTGACCAGCAAGGCTTCAACGACTGGCTTAATGTGCTGAACACTTGCGGCCCAGAGAAAGGTTTCCTCGGCGCTCCTCCAAGCTGTGACCGCGCTCACGTCACACACGGCTTCTTTACCAGCCCTGAGTCCACCAACACGGCATTCCTCATCTACCGCCTCTACGAGGTCGGCATCGGCAGACTCCCTCTCTACCTGGAATTCGTCCCCGATATGGCTCTCCTGAAGACATTTAACGTCCCGGTCGCCGAGCAGCAACAGAATCTAGACCTGTACTTACAGGAATTCACCAATAAGAGCGGGTTTATTAATCGCTTCGGAGATTCATTGCAGTCGTCTGAGGCAGCACAGTTAATCACGAAGCTGGAGCAGGCAGCAGGTGTGACACTGCCGGCGACGGCGACGACACAGCCCGGACAGCCGACACAGTATGGCCGTCAGGAGTTAATTAACCTGAGAGCCAGTGGAACACTCTCAGTGGGACAGACGGTGAAAGCGTTTGTCGAGCAGAAGGTAGTGTATGACAAGTATTTTACAAGAGGAGAGGTGACGCTGCTCTATTTCTCATTGCTGCGGAGGGATCCGAGTTTGAATGACCCGAATCTTTTGGGATGGAGTGATTGGGTGGATGTGTTTACGAATGGGAGGGCGAGTGCAGGGATACCGCCGAGAGATATACATCATCTGATATTCGGGTTTATCTATTCGGAAGAATATCGTAAACGCTTCGCTGCTCCTTGAGCGGTCAGCATAATATAGGGGTAGGGACAAGTCCGATGCCCGCCGTCATTTCTATAAAGACAGGTGGGCAGAGGACTTGTCCCTGCCCCCTACAGTTAATTTTTTCTCGGACGGAATTGGATTATGAAAACAGTAGCAGCCTTTATTCTGTCGGTTTTAATCTCGGTGGTGTTGACGGCGACCGCGTGCGGGCAGACTCGCAGCAGGACGACGAGCGCAGCCGCCGTCTGTGTCGCTAATAAAATGGCTGGCGATGATTTGGGCGCGAAGATAAATGCCTGTGATGCCGCGCTTGGAAATAATGCAGGGGAGATTCAGGTCTCGCCTGCTGCGGGCAAAGCGGGCAGCATTGATACGCAAGTTACTATCTCAAGCTTTCATACACTGAAGTTCGCCGCAGGCACTTACCCTTCGGCTTTTATCGATAGCGGCCCGGACGGCATTATCCGTCTCAAATCGAACTCGAAGATTATGGGCGCCGGGACGAGCACCGTCCTGCAAGAATCGAGCGCACAGATTTCCGCCGCGTACAACAAATGGACTGTGATTATCAACTACGACGGCTCTCTGCGTAATGAAGCGACGACGGACAATATTCATATTACAGATTTGCAGATAAAGGGCGCTGCGAATTCCTTTAACTCCGCGCCGCAGACCATCTCTCTTGGGAATTGCCGTAACTGCTCGGTCGAGCGCGTGTGGCTCAACGGCACGAAGACCATAGGCATCAACGCGGGCGGCTCGAGCGTTGATGGCAATTATGCGAGAGACGTTCTCATCAGCGACAACCTGTTCACGAATGTGGCTTCTCAGAATATCTCGGTCGTCAACGGCGAAAATATCAAGGTCTTAAATAACCGCATGATTAGTCCGGGCCAGGACGACAGGAACGCGCCGGGGTGTGTGCCGATTGACGTTGAGCCGAACAGTCCTCAGGACAGGATTCGCAATCTGGAATTCAGAGGGAATGTTATTGACGCGACGAAATCCGTTTACACCACGGGCGTAAAAGTCCTGCACGGCATACTCGTACAGAACACAGTCCGCATCCCCGCGAACTCTTATGGCCCTGTGTACGTGACGAATAATAGAATCGAGGGCGCTCTGCTCTCAGCGAGCGGAAATTACATAGCAGGCTCAGGCATCTGGATAAACGGCGCGTCGAACGTTCACTTGAGCGATAATACTGTAAGGCGTGTTTACGACGGCATCAAGATTAGCAGCGCGGCCAATTTCGAGATGATTAATAACACTGTCATCTCCTGCGGCTTCACGGCCAACCTGGCTGTCCTCATAGAAGGCGGCGACGTAAGCGGCATAGTCAGAGGCAATCGTATTTACGTTGACCCTTCATCGAAGCTCGCAGCAGGAGAAGACGGAGCGATTGCAGAGAAAGCCGTTGACGGCCCCGGAGTTCTTTATAGTAGGAATCAGGCGGACAGCATAGGTCTTTCCCTTCGCGGGAGCAGGATTGAGAAGTGAGTCCATGTGCATAAATGAATGAGCCTAAGAAGCAGCTCGTGCGCGCCCTGACGCTGACGGACGCGACCTCTATAGTCGTGGGCGGCGTCATAGGAACCGGCGTCTTCCTGAAAACCGCCGTCATGACTCAGCAGTTGGGAAGCCCCGTTCTGGTTATGCTGGCGTGGGTGGCGGCTGGCCTTCTCTCTCTTGCGGGCGCGCTCACTTACGCAGAACTCGGCGCGATGTTTCCCAGAACCGGCGGCGAGTACGTTTATCTGAACAAAGCTTACGGAGAGGTGCCTGCGTTTCTGTGGGGCTGGATGCAGGTCGCAGTGGCCGCGACCGGCGCTATCGCGGCCATCAGCACGGGCTTCGCAATCTTTCTCTCGGCGCTCGTGCCGATGGGAGGCGCGTGGGTCGAGCGCAACTTTAACCTCTTCGGCCAAGAGATTCACTGGCAGTTAGGCTTGCAGCAAGTAGTAGCCGTCGCGGCTATAATCTTTTTCTCGGCCATCAACTGCCTGGGCGTGGCCGTCGGCGGGCGCGTGCAGTCCGTGCTGACGGGCGCGAAAATTTTAATCATAGCTGCAATAGTCGCGGGCGTCTTTTTTCTCTCGCCGAGCGCTAGGTGGTCGAATCTTGTGGCTCCAGCCAGCGCGACGCAGTGGGGCATGGTGCAATCATTCGGCGCGGGGATGATTGCGGCATCTTGGGCTTATAGCGGTTGGTACTCGCTGCCCATAGTCGCGGGCGAAGTTCGCAACCCGGAGCGCAACGTGCCGCGCGCATTAATCTTCGGCATGCTCGCGGTGATGCTCGTTTACGTGCTGACTAATCTCTCCTACTTCTACGCGCTGCCCGTGAGCGAAGTCACGACATCTAACTCAAGCGCGCACCCAGACGCTATGCCCGTCGCTGCGAAAGCCGTGCAGACGTTCTCAGGCTCGCTCGGACTAGGGCTGATTTCAATAGCTTTCGTCGTTTCGATTGCAGGCTCTTTGAATGCCGTAATCTTGGGGACGGCGCGTGTGCCCTATGCAATGGCGAGAGACGGACTCTTCTTTTCAAGACTGGGGAAGGTTAGTTCAAGCAGTCATGTGCCCGTGTGGGCTATTCTGTTTCAGGCCGTGTGGGCGAGCGTGCTGGCGCTTTCGGGAACGTTCGACCAACTGACGACCTATTCGATATTCGCCCTCTGGCTTTTTTACGGAGTCACGGCGATAGCGGTCTTCGTCCTGCGCCGAAAGATGCCGGAAGCGCGGCGACCTTACAGGACACTGGGCTATCCAGTGGTGCCGCTTCTCTCCGTACTCGGAGCCGCGTGGCTCGTCATCAACACAATCCAGACAAGCCCCATAGAATCCGCCGTCGGGCTGTTGCTGATTGCGCTAGGTCTCCCGGTCTACTTCTTTTTTAAGCTGAGCCGAAGACAGGCAAAATAGTAGGGGCCGTGACGAACCCTGCCCCTACTATTTCTCGGCCCGTCAGCTTCAGGGCTTCATGACTATCTTGATGCAGTTATCCTCTTTGTTGGTGAAGATGTCGAAGCCGTGCGGCGCGTCGTCCAGTCTCATGCGGTGCGTGATGACGAACGAGGGGTCTATCTCGCCTCGCTCGATTCGCTCAAGCAGCTTGCCCCAGTAACGCTGAACGTGGCACTGGCCTGTCCTCATGGTCAGAGAGCGGTTCATGAAAGACCCCATAGGAAACTTGTCTATCAATCCGCCGTAGACGCCTATGACGGAGACCGTTCCGCCGTTGCGGCAGGCCATGATGGCTTCGCGCAGGGCTATGGGCCTGTCCGTCTCCGACATCAAAGCCTGCTTCGCACGGTCATAGGCGTAGACGATTCCGTGGCCTCCGTGCGCTTCCAATCCGACCGCGTCTATGCAGGCGTCAGGCCCGCGCCCGCCCGTCATCTCCATCAGAGCGTCATAGACGTTCTGCTCTTCGTAGTTGATGGTCTCGGCCTTTGCTCCCTCTCGCGCCATACGAAGGCGTTCGGGAAAACGGTCTATGCCTATCACTCGCTCGGCTCCTAAAAGATAGGCGCTAGCCATGGCGAACTGTCCAACGGGGCCACAGCCCCAGACGGCAATCGTATCGCCCGGGCGTATGTCGCACATCTCCGCGCCCATGTAGCCCGTGGGAAAGATGTCCGAGAGAAACAAAACCTGCTCGTCCGGCATTTCTTCCGGGACTTTCAAAGTGCCCACGTCAGCAAACGGCACGCGAGCGTATTCGGCTTGCCCGCCCGCGAAGCCGCCCGTCAAATGCGAGTAGCCGTAGATGCCGCAAGGGCTATGGCCGAACATCTTCTCCGCCATCCACGCGTTCGGGTTAGAGTTTTCGCAGAGCGTATACAACTCTTGTTGGCAGAAGAAGCAGTTGCCGCAGGAGATAGGAAAGGAGACCACCACACGGTCTCCGACTTTGCGGTTCTTAACATCCGGGCCAACCTCGACAAGCTCTCCCATGAACTCGTGGCCGAGGATGTCGCCCTTCTCCATTGTGGGCATGAAGCCGTTATAAAGATGCAGGTCTGAGCCGCAGATGGCCGTCGAACTGATTTTGACTATAGCATCGCGCCGGTTCAAAATTTTCGGGTCGGGCACCTGCTCAACCCTCACGTCCTGTTTACCGTACCAACAGTTTGCTCTCATTACGTTCCCCCCTTTAAGAATTAGCCATTGTTTCCGAGCCGGACACGCTTCAGGATCGAGACGACGCGGCGCGGCTGGTGTTCACACTCTGCGCCTCTCCAAGCTCGCCTCTCTCGACGGGTTGCGCGGGGCGCTGCGTGAGCAATCCGTTGTCCCAGACCGTTCCGTCCGAAAGAATGACTTCGCCAGCCTCCATCAACTGCTTCAGGCAGCGCATGGATTCAAGCGCCTGAGCGCCAGGCTCTTCGCCGAAGAGCTTGGCTACGGCTCGGCCAATGACTTCGCCTGGCGGATTGTAACCGAGGTCTACTTTGACAATCGTGCCGCGTCCTCCGGGCGCGCGTGTGAAGTGAACCGTGCCGGAATTATCCACGTCCGCGCCTTCCAGAGAGCGCCATGAAATAAGCTCGTTCGGACGGTCTTCTGTAATCTCTGCGTCCCACTCGACCGAAGTTCCCGCAGGCGCTTTCGCCACCCAATGCGAGCGTCTTTCATCCAACACCTGCACTGATTCAAGATGCTGCATGAAGCGCGGCAGGTTCTCGAAGTTGCGCCAGAACCGGTAAAGCTCTTCGGGCGCGCGATTGATTATCAGGCTCTTTCTCACCTGGCTTGTACCTCCTGCTGTTGTTGTCGTAGCGTCCTTGCTGCTGAGCGCCTGCGCGCAGATAACGTCAAGCGCCGTCACCGTGAGCACGTTCGCCGTGGCGAAAGCGACCTTGCCCTTCTCTGAATCAGGCGAGGCGAAGGCCGCGCCCAGGCAAGCCAAGTCCAGCGCATCTCCCGCAACCCTGGCCCACACGGCTTCCGCAGGTTTGCCCGTCCTGCTATCCTGCGCGAAAATAGCCACGCCGCTCGCTATCTCACGAAGCCCGAACAAGCGAATCAAGGTGGTGTTTCCTTTGACGCCGGAGATGCGCGCAATCGCGCGTGGAGCAAGAAACTCTGCTAGGCCAAGCCCTATGCTGAACCAGCCCAGGCCGCGCGCCAATTGCTCCGCGCTCAGATTCTTCAGCACCCCGCCCGCTCCCTGCCCCACGTTTCCATTTTCCGTTTTCCGTCTCTTAGTAGCCATTAAATTTCTCCCCCTGAACGAAATTACTTTTACCGTTTTCAAATCAGACCAGTGTCCGAGTAATCAGAAAATTATTTGCAGGGGATTTCACTTTCGGCTCGCTGGACGATTGGGGGCGTCCCTTTTCAGCGCGTGCAATTTTCCTGTGTGAGCGTATGTTGAGCGCTTTTTGTGTCTAATTTATCTCAAGCAAAATGAATTTCATTCGTCAGGGATGAGCGCGTGAGAGTCTTCATAAAAATAAAAAGGCGGCGCGGCTCTTTTAAATTATTTTCCCGCCTCTTAAAAAGCAACAAGCCCTCGAAGGGGCGAAAGATTCTCAAGGCTTGAGAGCTTCTTTCCCCTCCTTCGAGGGCTTCACAAAAGGGCGTTCGGCTTCCGGCGAAACGCTTATGCCTGAATCCTTGAATGTATCAGACGACGCATGCGGTCGTTAAAGAGCACGTCAATCTTCTGCGGCTCAATGACGGCAACGACTTCGCCCGGCCCATAGGTGGGATGCAGAAGGGTCTGTCCGGTGCGATACGTGCGCGTCCAATCATAAGGCGCGCTCGCCTTCATGCTTGCGCGCTCGCTCGTTCTGGTGCCCGACTTAAAGGAACTGCGAGTGCCGCACTGCGGGCAACTGACGCGCGAGATGCGCCCGCTCTTGGTCACGGACGCTACCACATGACCGCGCTCCTCGCCGCACACCACACACAGCTTCTCCACACGGTCGCCAACTCTGAAAGTCTCTTTCTCCATCATACCTCCTAAATTAAGTCTGGAGAGTCTTGGGAGTCTGGAGAGTCAACTAGATTCTTTCTTCTCTCCAGTCTCTCTGGACTCGTTATTTATATCTATAAGTAATGCGTCCCTTTGAAAGATCGTAGGGGGATAGCTCTACGCTGACGCGGTCGCCTGCGAGGATGCGTATGTAGTTCTTACGCATCTTGCCGGAAATCTGGGCCAGTACTACGTGGTCGCTTCCATCAATCCTTACCTTGAAGAAAGCGTTGGGCAGTTTGTCCACCACCACGCCCTCTGCGGGAATCAGGTCTTCTTTTGCCAATAAAATTCTCCTTAAGTTTGAAAGTCTTAACTGGGCATGCTTTCGTTTCACTACTGACAAAACTTGAGCGCCTCCGGCGAACCCTGTAGTTTGCCGGAGGCGCTTTATGGATAAAGTGTCGCCGGTTTTCCTTGCAGGATTACCAGCGAGGCGAGCGGTCGTTACGACCACCGCCGCCACCGCCGAAGTCACGTCTTCCGCCGCCGCGATTTCCACCGAAACCGCCGCGACCACCGCCGCCGCCGCCGCCACGCGGGCCACGCTCTTCGCGCGGGCGTGCTTCGTTGACGTTCAGGTTGCGACCGTTAAGCTCTTTGCCGTTGAACTGCTCAATGGCCTTCTGGCCTTCTTCGTTCGACGCCATCTCTACGAAACCGAATCCGCGCGAGCGGCCCGTTTCACGGTCTTCAATAACGTTGACTGACTCGACCGTTCCGGCCTGCTCAAACAACTGCTGCAAATCTTCGTTGGTCGTCTGGAATGAAAGATTCCCGACGTAGAGTTTCATGGACATAAAAGTAAGTTCTTCCTCTTTCCTCAAAATACGAGGAACGTTAAGAGAAGCTTCGAAACTAAGTGGGCTTCGTTGTAACGGTCGGCAGCGAAGGCTCGCGTTCGGATGCTCAAAAAGTAGAGCGGCTTCTGAAATTGTCTACGGCCTGCTCTCGTACTCATCCAAACGCCGCCGCCTGAGACTTGAGGCGCGGGGCGCATCACCGTTGATGCGCGAGAGAAGGTATGTAACCGAGAAGAATTATACCTTACTTAAGCCATAGCGGCAAACCTGTATAGCTTAAAAAGGCAGATTCAAATTAGACTTTCACGGAATATTTTGCTTCGTTTGCCTGTCTCCGGGCGCAGGCTCGAAGGTGCGCGTTGTGCTCTCGGTCACGCTGACCGGGTACTCGCTCACGGCTTCAAGCTGAGGGGCCGCAGCGCTTCCCGCCAATTCACCTGTTTTCGCTCTCGCGCTATTTTTCGTTTGCGCCTGAGGCGTGTGGTAAAGACTGAGCAGCCTGGATAGCTGGCGCGACAGAAGCACTGCGATGATTAGCACCACAAGCAGGAAGAACATGATAAGCAGAAGTGGCGAGCCGTTTATCGTGATGCCCTTGCTGATGAGAATCAGGGCGAAGATGAAGATGAATCCGAAGCCCGCGAGCGTAATCAGAGTGACGGCTACGGACACGGCCCATATAGGCCCGACCAGGCTCGGCGCAGGAGATTCCTGGTTAATGGGCGCTAGATTGGCTCCGCAACGCGGGCAGTATCTCAAGTCCTGTGTTTGTTGAAGTCCGCAGGATGGACAATACATATCGCTCTCGCCTCCAGACCTTCGCCTTCGCGGTCTATTTATCCTTGCCCTTCAAACTCGCGCCGTATTTCGGCAGCCGCTCAATCAGATGATCCAGGCTCAACCAGATGCTCCAACTGTGATGATAGAAGGCCACTGGGAACAGAAGCCCTACGACGAACAGGATAACCAGAATCATTTGAAAGCTGCTCAGCAAAAACAAGCAGGCCAGGTACAGAACCAGTATGATTAATTCGGTCGTCACCACGTTGATGGTGATGGCCCCTACGAAAAACCCGTCCTCTCGCTGGTAGAGCGCGTTACACCTCGGACAATGATGCCTGATCTTGAATGGAGACTGAATGATTAACGAGTCGCCGCAGACGGGACACCTCAGACGCAGGCAGCGTAGCAACGTAAGCTTAATGTCGCGCTCTCTCTTCACAATTCTTTGACGCCAATGATAGGACTTTTATTCGCCGCCAAGCAAGAAAGCGCTGCACCCCGGCGCAATATTTTGATGTACACTAGGGAAGACAGAAGCTCGTTTTCGGAGAAGGAAGAATGAAGAGAGTTGTCATCATACTGTCGCTCGTCGCGCTGGCTTACGGTCTCTTTCCGCATTCGGCTCGCGGTCAGGAGGAACAGCCGCAATCCGTCGGCAGCTTCGAAGAGGGTTACGTGCCGATTCCAGACGGGCTTCGTCTCTATTACAGAAAGTTCGGGAGCGGCAAGCGTGTCGTAGTCGTTCCGCTCCGTCTCTTCCTTTTCGACGACTTCAAACAACTGAGCGACGAATTCACAATCATCTCCTTCGACCCTCGCAACCGTGGCTTTTCATCGCCCGTGCAGGACAACTCAAAGCTCACGATTAACGAAGACATAGAAGACATAGAGCGCGTGCGCCAGCACTTTCGCCTGCAAAAGTTCAGCCTCGTAGGCTATTCCTACATGGGACTCGGCGTGGTTCTTTACGCCATGAAATACCCGCAGCACCTTGAGCGCCTGATTCAGCTTGGGCCTGTGCCTTTGAAGTACGGAACCGAATATCCAAAGAGCCTGACGGCGAACGACCCTCAGCCGGTGATAGACGCTGCGAAGTTGAAAGAGCTTGAAGAGTTGCGTAAAAGCGGATTTGACCAGAGCAGCCCGAAGGAGTTCTGCCAGCAGCAGTGGCAGTTGATGCGCTTTAATCTTGTGGGCAATCCTGCGAACGTTGAGAAGCTGGGGCGCGGAGTCTGCGACATGCCGAACGAGTGGCCCGTCAACCTGGCTAGACATTTTCAGTATCACTTCACGTCCGTTCAGCGCCTCAATATCTCGAAAGCTGAAGTCGCCAAAGTGTCAATCCCTGTTTTGACCATACACGGAACGAAGGACAGGAACGCTCCATACGGCGCGGGCCGCGAGTGGGCTATGATGTTGCCGAACGCGTGCCTCCTGACCATTGAAGGGGCGGCTCATCAAGCCTTCGCCGAATTTCCCGAAATAGTTTTCCCGGCCATACGCACCTTTCTCAAAGGCGGCTGGCCCGCAAAGGCGGAAAGGGTTAAGTCGTTAGAGAGAGCGAAAGCGTAAAGCAGTCTCGCGTCATTCAGTATTTTCCGCCGCGCTTTTTTCCGTGCTTCTGCTCGTGATGCGCTTCCGCCTCTTCTATAGAGTGCGATTGCGTGAGTTTGCTGTCGCGCTTAGCCATCGACGCAAGCTTCTGATAGTACTTGTGCAGCACCTGCACTTCGGCTTCGGTCAAATCTTCCACGTCAATCAAGCGGTTGCTGGAACCCTCCAGCGCCGCCACAATCTCGTTGAGCTTGAGATGTATCGCAAGCGCGTCTTTGTTCTGCGAGCGCTGTATGAGGAAGACCATGAGGAAAGTGACAATCGTGGTGCCCGTGTTGATGACCAACTGCCAGGTGTCCGAGAACTTGAAAATCGGGCCGCTCACTCCCCAGATGATAATGATGCTGAGGGCTATGATGAACGCCCAGGAGCTTCCGGCCCAGACCGTAACCTGATGCGAAAACCGCTCCATCATCAGGGCAAAACTCTTTTTCTTTCTGCTCATAATTGAATCATTCCCTTCTCTTCGGAGAAAGTTTTTAAGGCTGAGGAGGAGTTTACCGGCTGACGATTTTACCGGGACGCGTAGTAGCCTTCGCGTGCGCGCACATGCGCCCCGCGCGCAACGCCCTTGAGTTCCACTTTGATAGTTCGAAAGCGTCCGTCGCGCGCTTTGTTCGTAGGATAATAGCCAAGGCTGTACTGCGTGCCTATTTCGTTTGCGACCTCTGTGAAGGCCGCGCGTGCGTCGCGCAAATCTGCCGCCTCGAAAGCCCTGCCGCCGGAGGAGCGCGCCAAATCCACCATCTCCGAGCGCGCGAGATTGTAAAGGTCACGGCTAATCTTCATGCGCTCGAACTGTCCCATCTGGCAGAAGCTGTTGTAATCGCCTGCGGGCGCACGCGGCACGAATATCTTTCGATAGCGCTGCAACTGCGTGCGCGAGAGCCTGAGCGTACCGAAGTCGGTGCAGTCGCGCATCAGACGCTCTTCGACGTAATCCTCCGTGTTGACCTGTATGAAATAGCAGGTCACGCCCGCGCGCAGAAGTCTCGCGCGAGCTTCCGAGAACTCCGCATCGCTTGATGAATCAACTCCGTCGGTCAGCGCCACTACGGCGCGGCGTCCACGCACCTCTTCGCGCGGTGGCTCACGAAAGACCTCGTCGCTAATGCGCTCCAGCGCGTCATAAAAGGGAGTGCCGTTGCTCGTCCCGACAGTATCCAGCGCTAGACGCAGCCGCGCGCGGTCGTTCGTCAAAGGCGTCTTGATTTCGACTGTCGCAAGAGTGTCTCTATCTTCGCGCACGGCGTTGAAGCTGACGATTGCCACGCGGTCGCCTGCGCGCAGTGAATCGATGAAGAGACTTGCCGCACGGCGTATCAACTGCACGTCCGCGCGCGTGGAGCCTGAAGTGTCCAGCAACAACGCGACCTCAAAAGGCGCTTCCGTGGTGGCGAAGTTAGAGATGGCCTGCGGCTGTCCGTTCTCGAAGATGCGAAAGTTCTCTGCTCTTAAGCCCGCGAGCGGGTGGCCCGCGCTATCCGTGACAACGGTTGGGACTGAAACAAGCTGAGTCTCCACGCGAACGACATCGCCTTCGCTCACCTCTTCACCCGGCTCCGTGGGACTTGAAGGAGCAGGCGAGGTCGGCGTCTGTGCGGGCCGCGCCGCAGGCTTGGATTGTCCGACCCTGCGCGGCCTCTGCTGTTTACTGTCCTGTTGAGCGCTCGCGGCAAACGTCACCAGCCAGAGGCAAGCGATAACTGCCGCCAAACACGCACACGCGCGCACTCTCACAGTGCTTCCCTTATTTGCCAGATTCTTGCTCACGGTCATAAACTATCATTAGGACGAATTGAAACGGATAGCGAATGATAAAACGGGGAGACGATTTTGTTCCATGTCACCCCTCACTTTTTACCATTCACCTCAACGCCATTTCAATATTACAGGCGCACAAGCGGCCAGGTTAAGGAGGGCATTCCAGATGGGCGTCATAGGAAGACTGGACGATCAGGTCAACGAGGTAATCATCAAACCCGTGGGCGCAAGACGAGAGCGCCCCGCAAGCGAACCGCAGCAACGCCCCGCAACAGAGACGGCGCGCCAGCTCGTAGAAGAAAGCGCGCAGGATAAAGAGAGCACGAAAGCGCGCCCTTCAGAGATTCCCATCTGGCTGCTCTGAACAAGGCTTGCGCTCGGCTTGACACTCCAGGCTTCTTTTCTTACGATGACTATTCGTTACCGAAGAAGCCAAAGCCATCTGGGTCACGAATGCTCTTTCAAACGGACGTGTCAGACCGAAGCGCCTCTGACGCCCGGTCTTTTTGAGCATAGAGTTATTTTGAAGGCACGTACGTCAATGGTAGACGGCTTCCCTTACAAGGAAGAGGTTGGGGGTTCGAGTCCCTCCGTGCCTACCACGATTGAAAATTTAATTTTCCTGCGGAGTCGTAGTTCAGTTGGTTAGAACGGTTTACAGCGTTCGCAACAGCTACGACTCTTTTCTTTTAGGCTCGTTCCCTTCCCTCTTTTCCCGTCATCTACCTTTTCATCTACCTTTTCCCGCTTCTCTGGCTGTGTAATTTCAAATGAACCGCCACGCGAAACATAGACGGCTCGCCAAATCTCAATATTCCGATGGTAGCAGAATCGTTGTAGCTGACCTATCGCTTTCCGTGATTATCCAGAGTTTAACGCCTTGCGTTGTCTTAAAGGCGCTGAAAATCCGCAGAGGCTTGTCAACGCTGAACAGGTTTTCTTTGTGGTCAGCATCGCACAATTCCCCTTGCTCAAGTCTGACGTGACGGCTGATAAACTCGTCTGGCGACTGTCCGGCTTCTTCAAGTGCTTCGATTGCGCCCTGAGTCAAGAACATGCTCCCTAATGAGAAGCGGACAGGTAATGGTGTTGTGTTGTTTTCGCTTGCGGTGGTAACTTTAGCTGACATTCGATTTTTCTCCTGCACGGTTGAAAGGTTGAGTGTTGAAGGAGAGGCGAGTGTTCCAGCACCTACCTCTCCGTTTCCATTTATGCGGCTTTCCGCATGGAAGTTATACCGATATGCACGGCTGCGCTTGCGGCTAAGTGATAACAAACATAACCACGCTGCGCGCCTTTACAGTTACACTCGCCAAGCCTGCGCTTGCCTTCTTTGTAGAAATGGATGGTGTAGATTTCTTCGCTACGGCTGGACTGGACTTCATACCAGCGAAAGCCGCGCACGCGCACGAAAGGTTTGAGTTGACGCGCACGCTTGATTGCCTTCGCCATCTGCTCTTTGCTCTTGAGTTCTATCACTTTGTCTCTCCTGTGAACTTTATCTTGATTTATCCCTTTCGGAATGATAGGATTTTAATGCAATCACTATTACTTGTCAAGGAATTTGTTTGTAATGGCAAAGAAAAAAGAAGAGCAGGAGTCAAACGATATGTCGGATTTAATCAGTCAGGCAGAGGCGGCGCGCTTACGCGGAGTAACAAGAGCAGCAATTCAGGATTTAGTAAGGCGCGGGCGTATCCGTTCGGTCAATGTTGGCGGTCGTTCGCTTGTGTACAGGAGTGAAATCGAGAGTTATGAGCAAGGTCAACCGGGGAGACCCCGAATAGAGGGAAAATGAGACAGTCTGAGTCACTAATAACTGTACGCTGATAGCCTTGCTCTTCACTTCGGTCGGATGATAAGGTTTGCCAGCGTAAGGCATGGCTCATGCTCTATCGCCCGCCTTAACTTCGGCAAGCTGTAATTATCAAACCAGAGAATACATAACAGTTTGACTCTCTAAATTTCTTGTCTTTGAACATTCTTGTGGTGAGCAAGACAGGGAGAGGTGACGCTAATGACACGACGTAAAGCCCCCCAAACGGCGGACGCGTCGGTGCGCGACTATCGCCACGACGCCAAACGAAAAAACAATCCGCCTGCTGGTCTTGCCGCGCAAGGTAAACTGCGCGATGTCTCAAAGGCAAATTACACCTATAACCCACACCTGCCGCCAATACTGCGCTTTGATGAGACGGGTAGTGCCGACGTACTACCTGAACTGTTGCAGACTGCACGACAGAGAGAATTAACAGCCGAAGAAGTAAACACTTTAGCAGAAGCATTACGCCGATATGAACCCTGGCTAGAATGGGCGAGCAAGCGTGAGGCAAAAGGGTTCACGGTTGACCCTGTGGCGCTGCATATTCATGAGCGTGTATCAGCCCGTGCCATTATTGAACTAGCCAAACGACAAGATGTGCGCCGTGGGTTATTTGATGATGAAGTACGTGGAATGTATGCTGACCCGCAACAGCCATATCACGAAGCTGTCCGGTTTTATGAACATGATGTTGAATGGTCGAACCGGATGATTTTGGGCGATAGCCTGCAAGTCATGGCAAGCCTCGCACGGCGAGAAGATTTAGCAGGTAAGGTTCAGATGATTTACTTTGACCCTCCGTATGGAATCAAGTTCGCGTCGAATTTCCAACCGGAAATTGGTAAACGCGATGTTACGGATAAGGATAGAGATTTAACCCGCGAGCCAGAAATGGTTAAGGCTTACCGTGACACATGGACGCTAGGAATACATTCATATTTGGCTTATTTACGCGACCGTTTGATATTAGCGAAAGAATTGCTTACTGATACGGGTAGTATCTTCGTTCAGATTTCGGACGAAAATCTGCACCGCGTGCGGTGTGTTATGGATGAAGTATTTGGCGCGGAGAATTTTATCGTAACAATTTTATTGAAGAAGAAAGGCGGACAGAAGGGAGAATCCCTTGAGGCGGTAAACGATTATCTAATTTGGCACACCAAGAATAAGGTTAAAGCATTAAAGACAATCAAGAAACTCTATGAAGCAAACCCTATCTCTTCTGACCTTATAGATACATTCAGATGGATTCAGTTTGAGAACGGCAGTGTTGCTACATTCGCTGAACTTGCGGCTGCTGGTAATGACTACTCAGAGGACATAGAGAGTTTTCAGAAAGAATTTCACAATGCTCGTATATTTAAGTGTGAAAATACTACGGCAGGAGGCACTAGGAAAAATCAGAGCGTTAAACTCACTTTTGAAGGACGAGAGTTTGACCCTGGCATTGCTAAAGGCAATTGTTGGAAACATACGGCGATTGCGCCTGCGGGACAATTTTCAGGTATGGACAGAATCGCACAGGCGGGTCGTTTGTATGTTGGCGGAAATCAGATTGCATTTCGTAGATATACTTCTGATTTTGGCTATAAGGAACTCACTAATTGGTGGGACGCTCTCGGTGGTGCTGCCAAACCACTCTATGTTGTTCAAACAAATACGAAAATTATTGAACGATGCTTATTGATGACTACTAATCCTGGAGACCTTGTGATAGACCCAACTTGTGGTTCAGGCACAACTGCTTTTGTAGCAGAACAATGGGGACGGCGCTGGATTACAATTGACTCTAGTCGGGTTGCACTTGCAATTGCTCGTCAAAGGCTTCTTACAGCGAGCTTTCCATTTTACCAAGTCAAAAGCATAAACGCTCAGAGCAGCAATGGGGCGTACAATCCGGCGCAGGGCTTCGTCTATAAAACTGTTCCGCGCATAACTACGTCTTCAATCGCTAACAACGTGGCGTTAGATGCGATTTTTGCTAAACATCAACCAGTCCTAGATGAGAAACTAAAAAAACTAAATGCGGCACTACAAACTGTCTCGCCAGAATTACGCTCAAAACTATCAACCAAACTTAAAGTAAAAGAAAAACAATTCGGTAAGCGGGCTGTTACTGATGCCGATGAGAGACGTTGGATATTACCAAAAGAGGAGTGGAAAGAATGGGAAGTACCATTCGACGTGGATGAAGATTGGACGCCGAAGCTAAAAGCTGCGCTTCAGGATTATAGAACAGTGTGGCAGGCAAAAATGGCTGAGGTCAATGCTAGTCTTGCTGCTAATGCGGAACAGGTAGATTTAGTTGACCAACCTGAAATTGTACGTAGCGTTCCGCGTGTATCCGGCGCATTCACGATAGAAGCGATAATGCCTGCCGAAGAGTCTCTTGATACTGACTCGTCAATATCCGATGAGCAGGAAAAACTACCAACGTTTGGAGAAGAAGGCGAATATCAGTCACCAGCAATAGATGAGCCTACGAATGCCGAAGCATATCACGACAAGATGCTACGGTTACTGTATGTCAGTGGAGTTCGCTTTCTCAACAACAAGATAATCAAATTCTCGCGCTTAGAACCATTGCCGGGCGGGGAATTTATCCACGCAGAGGGTGAGTGGATTACAGATGATGGAAAGAGCCGAAGAGTCGCTGTCTCTTTCGGAGCGCAATACGGCGCGGTGACAGCGTATCAGGTAGAGAATGCTATACGCATGGCGAGCCGCCGGGGATATGATGAACTTGTTTTTGCAGGGTTCAGTTTCGATGCCACCGCGCAAGCAGTTATCCAAGATGACCCAAACCCGTCTGTTCGCTGTCATACTGCCGCCATTAGCCCTGATGTCAATATGGGCGATTTGTTAAAAGAGGCGCACAATAGCCAAATCTTCACTGTGTTCGGAAATCCGCGTACTGCGCTACGGAAGACAAGGGATGGATTATATGAAATCGAAATGCAAGGCGTGGACATCTACAATCCGGTTGATAACACAATCCTTCCCACAAGCGCCGATAAGGTTGCAGCGTGGTTTTTAGATACAGATTACGACGGGCGTACCTTCTGTATCACGCAAGCATTCTTTCCTGATAAGAGCGCGTGGGACAAAATTGCCCGTGCGTTAAAAGGAACAATTAGCGAAGACTTCTTTACATCATTAAGCGGTAAAGTTTCACATCCATTTGCAGCAGGTAAGCATAAGCGCGCAGCAGTAAAAGTAATTGACCCGCGTGGCAATGAAGTTATGAGCGTGCATCGTTTGACCAATGGCGGAGGCTCACGCTAATGGTTACACCTAATCAACAGCAACTTCCTATTCAAGCCGTCAATAAACCGATTCTCTGCTCGCCTTATAGCAAGCCTAATGAGCATTGGCTTTATGATGAGAACACTGGCGAAGCGTATCGAAATCCGGGACGGCGACCCGCAAGTTATTGGTATAAGACAGAGCGGACTGGAACGGCACAAGGAACTCTATTTGCTCAAGAAAGTAGTGATGATTTACCGCTCGTCAATGCCCTGCGCGAAGATGTAAAGCGTTGGCGAAATGCTAACTATGAAGGAGCAACGCAGACAACAAAGACGTTGCTTGCTCATTGGGCACGGGAGGACAGACCGCGCCGCCTTTTCTTTTGTCAGCGCGAAGCTGTTGAAACCATTATTTACCTAACTGAAATTCTTGCTTCTGGCAAACGATTACGATGGACGCCGAAATTGAGTGTGGATGATTATCATCGCTTGCGTAAAGGTGAGAAACCATCTTTCGTTACAGAGGCGCTTCCAAGATACTTCCCGAAGTTGGTTGATTTACCTAATGAAGTTGGATTGTCGCCACTTATGCGTATGGGTAGCAAGATGGCGACAGGTAGCGGTAAGACCGTTGTAATGGCTATGCTCGTTGCATGGGCTTTTTGCAATCGCGGGCGCGTCCCTGGCGATGAGCGTTTTCCGCAAGCGACGCTTATTATTTGCCCAAATCTGACAATTAAGGAAAGGCTGCAAGTCTTACGTACCGATTCCGAAGATAATTACTATGCTGCTTTCGATATTGTGCCTTCACAACTAATGCCAGAAGTCAAAAAGGGCAAGGTGCTAGTAACTAACTGGCATTTGTTCGCGCCAGAGAGTGAAAAAGTTGAGGGCGGCAAATCTTACGCCATTGTGAACAAGGGTGAAGAAAGTTCCGACGCATTTGCCCGGCGGGTACTTGGCGACCTTTATGACCGCGCGCCCGTTATGGTCTTTAATGATGAAGCCCACCATGCTTACCGCCCCGCGCCAGTCGCGCCAACTGAGAAGTTATCGGCAGAACAAATAGCTGACCGTGAAGAGGCGACAGTATGGATTTCTGGACTGGATAAAATAAACCAAGCATGTGGTATTAAGTTCTGTGTTGATTTGTCAGCAACGCCTTTTTACTTACAAGGTAGCGGCTACATTGAAGGCTCACCGTTCCCCTGGTTAGTTAGCGACTTTGGATTAGTTGATGCTATCGAATCAGGCATAACTAAAATTCCTCGCCTGCCCGTAAGCGATACAACCGGGCGACCAGAGCCTAAATACTTCGCTTTATGGAAATATATTACTGAGCGGTTACAGCCAGGCGAGAAGCTACCAGGTGGCAAGCCGAAACCCGAAGTTGTCTGGCGTGAATCACAAGACGCTCTTATTACTCTGGCAAGTCAATGGAAAGAACGTTATTCGTATATTGAACAAGCATTACCCGACAAAGAGACCACACCGCCCGTAATGATTGTTGTCTGCGATAACACAGACATCGCTGAACTTTTCTATAGAAACATATCCGGCGAAGAGACAATTGAAATAGCACCAGTTGAGGACAGTAATGGAAAAAAAGGTAAAGGGCGCAAGACGCGGCTTAAAACGGTTTATGGTTCAAGCAAATTGTTCCCAGAGTTCGCCAACACAGAGAATTATCGTTCTACACTTCGCATAGATTCTAAGCTATTGGCTGAGGCTGAGAGCGAAGACCCGAACGCGAATCGTCGCGAAGTTGCCGAAGCGTTACGTGAAATCGTGGCAACGGTGGGCAAGCCCGGTAAGCCCGGCGAAAAAGTACGCTGCGTTGTATCAGTACAAATGCTTTCGGAAGGATGGGACGCTAACAATGTCACACACATTTTCGGACTTAGAGCCTTTGGTAGCCAACTGCTCTGTGAACAGGTAGTAGGGCGCGGCTTGCGCCGAATTGATTACACGCCCGACCCAAAGACAGGTCTGCTCACGGAGGAGTATGTAGATGTCTATGGCGTACCCTTTTCTGTTATTCCATTCAAGGGACGTGAAACGACAAAGCCAGCACCGGAAGATAAGCCAAAGAACCATGTTCGTGCTTTGCAAGAGCGTAAGCAGTTCGAGATTCGATTTCCTATCGTAGAAGGCTATGCTTTCGCTCTAAGGTCTAATCTAATTAAGGCAGATATAGCCGGGATGCAACCGCTCATGCTTGAACCTGCAGACACGCCAACGGCTGTATTCGTGAAACCACAAGTTGGTTATCAACTTGGTACTCCACATGCTGGTGGAGGGTTTGACACTGCGCTACAAGACCGGGAGGCTTTTTACGACAGCAATCACTTGCAGACAATCAAGTTTGAAATTGCTCGTCAGGTAATTATACGTCTAACGGAAGGCATTGGTAGTGGGAAGCCTAAACTAACTATGCAATCTCGCCATCAACTCTTTCCTCAAGTGCTTAGAATAGTCGAAGAATATGTTAGTAGGAAGGTAAATTTTCATGGCTGCAATCCCTGTGAATTGGGTTTAGAAAGGTATGTCACACAAACAGTCGAGCGTCTGTCTGATGCCATTGAACCAAATGATGAAAAAGGTGAGCCACCTTTGCTGCCGATTTTGAATCGCTATAAATCCATTGGCTCAACATCGCAAGTTGACTTCAAGACTACTCGCCCTTGTTTTCACACAATCCGAAGTCATATTAACCAAGTCACTGCCGATACATCAACGTGGGAGCAGTCCGCCGCGTTCAGGCTAGAGCAAGCAGCACAACATAACATCGTAGATTTCTATGCCCGCAATGACCATTTGGAATTTACGATACCTTACGATTTTTTCGCCGTGAGCCATGCCTACACACCTGACTTCTTAGTTAGATTAAAGAACAGCGTGACTTTAATACTCGAAATTAAAGGTTTCGAGAACGAGCAAGACCTTGCTAAACACCAAGCAGCACAACGTTGGGTTTCTGCGGTGAACAATTGGGGACAACTCGGCAAATGGGATTTCCGGGTTTGTCACGACCCTCAGATGCTTGAACGTGAACTCTTATGGCTCTCACAACAAGCCTGAGACCTATCTTTGGCTCGCTTATACTTCGGCTTACTCGACACATGACTCAAGACTGTGAGATGAGTCCGTGTTGGAGAAAGTCTATCAATTAGAAATGACGCATCCTCTTTACTTCCCGCGAGAGACGAAAGAGCATTTAAGGGAGTCTATTAATGAGGCATTGCTTCGGGTTGATTTTTCTAACTACGGCAATGAGCCGAACTTTACACCAGCAATGATTCAACAGTTGCATGGGTTTGAATATGAAGATGATAGTGTGCATGTGAAATTTCAGGGGGTGGTCGTCACATCGGTTGGTCGTGGTTCAGCAGAGCGATGGTCTGGCGCAGATTTCTCAGTAGTGACTTTGATTTCACTACCAAATGAAGATGTAGTAAGTAAAGCAACCTTAGTTCAAGCAAAACTTGGCAAGGTTGAGAGCTTACCCCCAAGTAAGCGCGACAGATTACTTGAACAGGTTTTAGACATGAGGGCACTGATGCAGCATCCCAAAGTGCTTGAGATATACCCTCGCGGAGAACAGTTACCAACAATAGTTAGTGGACGGGGTATTTTAGAACGAAGGAATCTGCAACATCCTACCTTTGGGGACTGGATTGCAAAAAGAGTTCTCCCAACGTTCGATGGAGACACGCGCCCAGAGTTTGTGCGAGCCGTTTTAGATGCCAAACTTAGCAGTTTGCGTATTCTCGCAAGGAAAAAGGAACTACGAGGTTGAGGTGAACTGATGTTTTTGGTGTTAAAGCTTCGGTGAACTATTCCGATAACTAATCTTTGTGCCTCGGCTTACTCGGCAACTTCGCAGGCAAATCTAACAAAGGGAATTATGCCTTTGGCAAACTCAAAGCATATTGCCTGATAACACACACCACACCGTAGCCGCGCGTGAGGTAATCACCGCAGCTTAATACAGTCTCTAACTAGAGGATTCAATTAGACCACTGACAGCGTGACTAAGATTAGCTCTAGCATGGTCAATGTCGTCGCATCTGTATTTATTGACTGACCTCCGTTCGGCAAGTCACCTGTGACTCCATTTTGTATGTCGCCAGCTACAGATTCTTGTTGCGGCGGCGGGTCTTGAGTAATGCCGGGACACTCTACCTGACCAGCAAAAGCAGTAGAAGTCAGGGCTAATGTCAGGACAAGCCCCGCGAAGAGTTGACGTAAGTTTTTCATTCTGTTTCTCCTAATGGATGCTCGCAAAAAATTTTGCAAGCAAAGCCGCGTGTAAAATTTTTTGCAAGAAGCAATAGACCAGCTTTGAACTTTTCTTGCAAGGGTGCGAGCGTCCGTTTATTATGGCGGGCGATTAAGCAACATTTTTTGCAGTCACCTCGAAAGGCTTATCTTCCATGACTTTGCTGCCCTCACTCTTGAGACAACTGGAAAATCCGACACTAAGCCTTAACCAACGGGCAGAAATTCGCTGTCAACTGGCAAGAGGATTTGAAGACAAGGGAGAGTATGAAGACGCGCGCCAAGCGATGAGTGAGTTTTGGCAACGCATTGGTGATTATCCAAAGCTTGAAGGATTAGCCCCCGGCATAGCCGCAGAAGTCTTATTGCGTGCTGGCGTTCTGACAGGCTTGATTGGTTATAAGTACAAGATTGCAAGCGCACAGGAAACGGCTAAGAATCTCTTGAGCGAAAGCATCTCTCTCTTTGAGTCTCTTAAAAACAGAGAAAAGGTATTAGAGGCGCAGATAGAAGCTGCTCTGTGCTACTGGCGTGCTGGCGATTACGATGAAGCCCGCATCATACTTAAAGAGTTGTTTCCAAGACTCAAGACGGATGATGAGTTAAAAGCTAAAGCTTTGCTTCGCCTCGCCATTGTAGAACATTCCACTAATCGTTTGAATGAAGAGTATAAAATCCTAATTGATAACGCGCCCCTTTTCGAGAAAATCACTAACCCCACATTAAAGGGCAGTTATCATAATAACCTCGCTAATCTTTTAGAGAACATGGGCAAGGTAGAGAACCGAGAAGATTATACAGACCGCGCTTTTGTAGAGTATGCAGCCGCAAGCTATTATTTTGAGCAAGCCGGACACAAGAGCTATCGCGCTAACGTCGAAAATAATCTCGGTTATCTCTATTTCAAAGCAGGAGACTTCAAAGCTGCGCACGAACACGTAGGGCGCGCGTGCCGCATCTTATCGAGTCTTAAAGATAAAAGCACCCTTGCTCGATTTCAGGAAACTCACGCTCGTATCTTTCTCGCTGAAGGTCGCAATGCGGAAGCTGAAAAGACGGCGCGTGCTTCTGTGATGACACTTGAGCAAGGCGGTCGCCAAGATTTATTAGCAGAAGCTTTAATAACTCACGGGACAGCACTAGCACGGCTACGCTTCTACAGTCAGGCATACGCCACACTTCAACACGCTATTGAAGTAGCACAGCAGGCGGGTGCGCTTGAGTATGCGGGGAAAGCTGCACTGATTCTCATGGAAGAGTTAGGAGAGCATCTGAGTCCTCGTAAATCAAAGACTCCCGCTTCAAACTCGTTGGTTGAAGAGATGCAACGCCATGAACACCAACTAATAAAGCGAGCACTCATCACATCAGAGGGCAGCGTGACATACGCCGCCAGAATGCTAGGTGTCTCACATCAAAGGTTAATCTATCTTATAGAGAAGAGACATAAAGACTTGCTTCCCTTAAGGATTCCTGCCAAACGCCGCCGTAAAGCTCACACTAAGTAAGGACTGTTTGTGTTACCTATACCTTATAACAACTGTGGACTAATTAACGACTGCGCTTAACCCTAAACAATCGCACAGGAACTTTGTGAGTTGGGGTAGTTGGAAGTTTCGCGGGTAATTCAAGCTCATCATCAATCAGTATATCAACGCACACGCCAGCCAAACGAGCATAGCGAAGTAAAAGCGGTAATGATGGCTCGCGCTTGCCAAGTTCATAAGTTGAAATTGTCCCCTGCACAAGTTCCTTCTCGAAATCTAAACGCTTAATCAAATCATTCTGCGAAAGGTTCAACGCAAGGCGAATATGCAATAGCTTTTCGGCTAAATGCTTCGGCTTAGGTCGTCGTGCTGTCCCCATGTCAGAAGTTTCCTCCCGACATAGCAACAGCTAATTCTATCTTGCCGCTAAAGTCATTTGACTTTATTATTGCATCGCAATTTTGTTTCGCCGGAAACCTTAATGCTGATTTCCGAGCGGTAATCATTACAGACGATGCAGCGCCACATTACGCATAGGCATTGTCAAACGAACAGAGCGTAAGCATAGCAGAGAGCCGCGATAATCGTCATGCCTTCTTCACCTTGCCCTAACTGTAACTATCCTTGCGCGGATTCAGATTCTAAATGCCGGAATTGTGGATTTGATTTTGTCCTTAATCCGCCAAAGCCATCACCATCGTTTACTGATAAGGAGAGAAGTAAAAGAAAAAAGGACTTAACGATAGTGTCAGTAATTCTCACTATCGCCGGAGTAATGTGTATCGCTTATTTTGTTAGCGAACAGCCTACCATTTCCGATATTCACCGCGTAGGGTCTGACATCAGGTGGATTGAAACAGGCGGGCAAAATGTGGGTGCAGGGTGGTGTTGTGGTGGAATACTTCTCTTGGTCTTGGCTATTCTCTTATCCAAATCTAAGAGCGCAAGAAAATAGTGTGGCTGGATATTGGGTGCTGTTGTGTGCAAGAAGAGGATAGCCATAGGGGTTGAAATCATTTCAAGGTCACGGGGTCACGCTTACTTGCGGCTGAGCAGGGTCGAAAGCATGACCTTCGGGGTACAACCATGTTAAACCATGTTTCCTACAGTTTCAGACCATCAACGACAACGCATGAATGATGGCTCAAAGTGAGGATTAATGAATACCAAAAGTGAATGGTGTTTTTCGCACTAAAAAGAACGAATTTCAGCCATAAACCTTCTATTTTTCGGCGTTTAGAGACATAAGGGCGTCAAAAGTTTTTGCTATCACTTTGGTTTTCTTCCGAGTGAATATCAGAAGCGGCATACGCGGGCTGTTTTGAGCATTTCAAGCCACTTTAAGCGCGTGCCGGAACTGCCGCAAGTTCTCCATATTCCAGCCGCTCTTGAAGTGATGGCGCATTTCGCGCGGAAGGATACTCTTGAACCGCATTAGGCTTTCGCGCTCTGTCAGCACATAGCCGTAGTAAATGGTACGGCGTACTGTTGTCTCATATACCCGCCGCTTATCTTTAGACACGCACCAACTGTGCTGCCGCCAGAGTCCATCAGGCGAGAGCGCGAACCCTGTAGCTATTCGCATATCATCAGGCTTAACAGTCCACAGGAGAATAGAGTTCGTGTGACACTGGCTCTCTACTCCTTCCCACATACGCACGCGCCATTTTTTCCAAATTACGCCTCTGTCTAGGATGTTGTCTAAATCATCGTCTAGCTGGTCAAAATCGAGTGGGCAGACAATTTCATCACCGCCTATTTCGAGTAGCTTGGCTCGCAGTTCTTTTAATCGCGGGCGCGTCTCTGCGGCGTTCCTGTATCTGTTGAAAAGCTCATTCTCCCTAGTTGCCATTTTCTTTGTTGATTCCTTTCATCCTGTTATTCACACGATAGTCTAAGAAAGCTGTGCCTGCTTGCTCGCATACGCCACTACATTTTCGGCATAATCGTCTTTTCGATTTTGAGCCTTGCCCGATTTCTCTTTCAGCAAATCTACCGTTTCAGATTCACTGAATCCCCAATTAAGACAGGTCACGGCATACAGAACATCAACGCCGCTCCGGTCAACTTCTCCATTAGGCTTGCGGCGCACGCATTTCATAGTGTACTCGTATGATGGCGCGCGTTTAGCTCGCGGGCGCTTACTTGCTAGCTTTGGTCTAAACTTTGGCTGCGGTTCTGAGAGTAAACCGAGCGCATCTAATTCATAGGTTGTAACGGTGCGCCCGTCCTTGTAATCAAGCAATCTGACGCGCGGATAAGTGCCGTCTGCTCTCTTTCGCTCAGGCTTGAAGTTGCACGTACCTGCCCAACGCAGACCGCCCGAAGCGCCCTTGTTTGCTCCCTTCGCTTTCAACACAACAAACAGGCGCTCTTTAGCATCCGCAATCTCTGAATCGCTCAAGCCTTCGGGCAAAGCAAGCCATACTTGCCCGTTGCCATCGCTCGTCTCTACTGTCATAAACGAGACTGGCGCAAGCAGCTTCATCACTTCTGCGTTTGCTTCATCAACCTGAATAATGCGCTGACCGTTCGGCTTCATATCTACTACCAAGCTCTTTTGCTCGCGCTCGCTGCGTTCAAGCCATGCTGAGAAATTTGCCTTTACTTGCTCTAACGTGGCGACTGTTCTAGTCAGGACTTCCTTTTCTTTCGCAGCATCATTAATCAAAATCACGTTGAACCGCGATGCGCCTATTGATGCGACTACATCAAGCGCGAGCATCGCAGTATCAAGCGGGCTTTCATCTGCCCCCCTGTCATTCATCAATGCTTCATCCTGCGAATCATTAGGAGTGACACGGGGCGAAAGGTTCTCAATCTGTTCAGTTTCTTCAAGGGTACACGGATTAACCCCCGTATTATTATTAGTATAGGGGACAGATTCATGTACCTTTCCATCTTCTAACTGAATGGGAAAGTTATCAGCAAAGCAAATGTCTATTCTTTGTTTCAGGCACTCTTTCAACTCGTCTATCCTATCTCTAGGTAGGTTATCCTCAACCGCATATTGATATAGCCGCCGTGCGTAAGTTTCCATGCAGCTTCCACAGCGTTTTATGTCGCTGATGCGGGCTTCTGGACTTCGTAGCTTGCGCCCGATTGGAAATACAGCAGGCTCGATATATTGGCGCGGCTTTTCATCACGCACCTGTGATGCTGCGCGTTCAAAACAGCGTATGCGGTAAGTTGCAAAGTCTTTTGATTGTCGAGCAAGTTCAATCGTGCGAGTCACTGAATCAACATCAACCTGAACCAAAGACTTTTTGTTACGTCCGTTCCTGTATCCGCCGCACTCTACAGTTACAAACGATAAGCCTGTAAGTTTTTGGTCTATCTCTAGGCTTCTGTACGCCCGCTTGAATCGCTCCTGTAATGCACGTCTGCGGTTATCCCGTTCTTCTTTCGTCATGCAGTTCTTATAGGGCTGTACTTCACTACACATACGCGCACCAAGCTCGGCATAACTAGCATAGAACTCATTGCTTCCATGCTCGCGCGCCGCAGCAAGACAGGCAAGCATGATAGTGTCGTGGTTGTATTGGAATCCGCAGACTCGTTGCAGAGCGCGGATAGCTTCTGCTCCATCCGAAAAATCATGTAAGAGTGAATCAGACATAGGTATCGCCTGATTAGACATATCTAACCTTTCATCGTCCTTTGTATTGTTTTGATTTTTGAGTGAGCCGACAAAGACAATGCTATGCCTTCATCAGCAACGTGCATCAGGTTTTAAGTAGAAGCGTACTGGTCGTTTTCACCTATCCTATCGCACCTGAAATTGTCACTTTGACTAGAGCAACTACCGTGCCGCAATTTGCTTGTAAATCGTGCTAATCATCCAAGCAATGCTTCGCCATAACGCCAGAAACAGGCGTTTCTTTTTCCGAACTAATTTTAGTTTTAGCTTGAATTTAGCTTCCGAAAGGCATCAATTTTTGGACGCCTTTCGATTTTGCTAATGTTCTCGACTACACTTACTGTTATGCAGTTTGCGTGCCAATGATAGAGGGTTTTGATAGGCTGTAAGCAGAGAGAAAATACCTATGTTCATAGCAACGGGTATGCCAGAAAGAGAAAGAGCCAGCCATGATTAAAGGCTGACTCCCCGCTTCTGTTTTAGCGTTTTGCTTAGTGGATTAGCTCTGTGCTTGTAGCTTGTGTTGCGGCTGATTGAGCAAGATAAGCGTCCAGCGCAGAAGCCGCTCGGAACTGCGTTTCTTCATTTACGCGGGCGTATCTGTAAAAAGCAGTAAGGGTACTGTGACCGGATATACGGGAGACTTCCGGCACGGACAAGCCCGCGCGCAACATCCGAGTTATGCAAGTCGCTCGGCAATCGTGGAAATGGAAGTCATCTATGCCAGCTTCACAACAAATCTTTGTCCATGCCGTCTTGATTGTTACCTTGACGTTAAAGACCTGTATATTCTCTCCCGCCATATTTTCACGCCACCGCAAGAGCCATAGATAGACGCGGCTTGTCATAGCAACGACTCTGCTACGGGCTGTCTTGCAGTTGAAAGCCCGCAAAGTAATTGTTCGGCTCTCAAAGTCAATATCAGACCATCGCAGAGTGAAGATTTCGCCGCGACGCAACGCACAATCTAACGCAATTAGAACCATGCCTTTGATATGTGTACGCTGTGGGTATTTGTCAATCGCCGCAAGCAATCTGGCTTCTTCATCAAAACTCAAGATGCGCGTCCTTTGGTTTTCATCATTCAAGCTAATCAGCGCATCACCTTCTGAGAACGGATTGCGCGGCATCCACTGTTCACGTACAGCTATACGAAACATGCGCCGCAGTTGTCCGAGTTCCCTATTGATGGATGCAATACTGCGCTGTCCGCCTTGACGTGTGGGTGTTTGTAAACGCATCTGCTTATAGCTTCGGATTTGACCGTATGTAATGGATTTAAGGCGATGGCTGCCGAAATGTGCAACAAGCGGCTTAACAACCGTTCGAGCCGTCACTAATGAGCGCACGCCAGACACCTTTTTATCGCCAACATAGACCGCAGGTTGCAAGTAATACTCAAGGTAATGACTCGCTAACTCTGCAAACGTCATGTTAGCGGCATCTAGTTGCTTAGGGGTTAAGGCTTCTATTTCCCGTAGTATCTGCCGGATGATTTTTCTTGCATCCGTGCGGCTATCTGCCTTTTTCCAGATGTCGCGCGCTTTCCCGTTTTCATCCTTGAATCTGACACGCGCATAAAGTTTTCCGTCCTTCGTAACTATTGAGCCTTTACGCTCTCTCGGCATTGTGCTTCCCTTTCAATGCCGCATCTACCTTTTCATCTACCTTTTCAAAGGTAGAAGCGGCGGTTTGACAGAGAAGCGAAAATCAGTAGAATGGAAAAGCTTTGATAAGTGGGCTGTTTGTGGGAATGGATACCCCTTACAAGGAAGAGGTTGGGGGTTCGAG